>CALPON020000001.1 GCA_943325195.2 Sphingobacterium thalpophilum
GCGATTACGCCACTGTAGAGGGCATAATTGGCGGCAGGATTTGGCTGTTGCGGCTTGTTGTCATTTTGGTTTCGTTGCGGCTGATTGTAGCGCGGCTGAGGTGCTGGTTTTGGTACTTCCTCTTTCATCAATTCTTTTGTCCCGTTGGCATAGCGTAACTGAAAAAGATCCGATTTTCGACTAACATAGACCGGACCGGAAAGATTATCACAGCGTTTATAGCGCACTTCGCTGCTACTCACTTCAATTATACGGGTGCGCAGTTCGGTGCCGTCTCTAAAAATAATGACATCACAACTATCTTCCTGAGGCATAGAAATAAGAACTTTATTGGACGCCAGAGATAAGTCTGGCTGGTCTGTTCTTGCATCAGCTGACAGGTAGGCCGGATCAGGCTGTGGGACAGTGACCTGCTTTTTCGCAGCAGGCGATTTAGAAGGAACAGAAGCGTCCCGGCTAACATAAAAGCCTTTCTGATAATGGCGCTTTTGCACAGAGCAGGAAACGATTAGCAGAATGCAAAGACTTGCGAAAAAGTATTTCATACGACGAAGTTAAAAACAATATCCGACTAGAAAACCCGTCCAAAAATAAAAACCTACAGGGTCTGAAATGGGATTCACAGGCTTATTATCGACGGGTCGTCTAATTTTAAATGGTACAAAGTCTGCACAGAGACCCAGTGACGTAAAAACCGAGAGCTGAAGTCGTGATTTGGTCCGCAGCAAGTAGCCTGTTGTCACGCTCAGGGACATGCGGCTAAGGATCGATTTTTTAACAATTAGAGGGCTGTTCGTATAAGGCAAAAGGACTTGTTCACCCCGAAAAAACTGCGCCCTCAAGACAGGACCAATGAAAAAATTAGCTTTTGAACGGTAGCTGGGAAAATAATTCAATCCAATGCCCGTGTCAAACAATTTATGCTGGACGGTATAATTGAAGTTGTTTTTGAAGTAATATTTTTGAGTCAGCACGGGGCGGTCCAAGCCAATTGTAAATGGGATAATAAGGCTGAGGTGTTTATGCAGATACTCCCGCTGAAAAAGCAGGCCAAATTCACGATTAATAAAACAGAGGTAATTAACAGCAATGCTTTTGGGCCGAGAGAAATAACGCAGAGAGTCCTCTGCCCTGTAGTATTTTCTTTCTCTGCTACCTATGTTTTCCACTTTGGGTTTTGAGGCCGGTTCAAATTTCTGTAGAAAGCCATTTTCGAGTCGGATGTAGGCTAGTTCTCCTGATTTCGCTGAAAGGGTGACGGAGCTGGCGGGCGCTTGATAACGAATATAGTCAGAATGAATTTCTATTATTTTCACTAGGGAGCGGGAACTATCGCGCCGTACTATTAAATCCTGCGCAGCGACGGGCAGCGCATAAAACAAAATAAATAAGAAGACACAGGCTATCTGCTTCATCTGGTAAGTATCATTTAAAAGTAGTGAAAAAACCTGAGAAATTCGGTTTTATTCTCACCGGTAAAGCCTCTTTGCAGGCAGTAATTGTTTAATTTTGCGGGTATGAAAACTTTCTTTAGGTATTTTATTCAGGGACTTATTCTGTTTATACCGCTGATCATCACTTTAGGCATTGTCCTTCAGATGTTTTACTTTTTTGAAGGCCTTTTTTCTTTTGTCGGCTTCACGAGCAGTCCATTTGTGAACACAGCAGTGGGTTTGTTGATGACTCTTGGGGTGATCACCGTTTTAGGTGTGCTGGCCTCTTCCTATGTCTTTAAGCAGATTTTCAGTTATTTTGAAGAAAAACTCGAACATGCCCCATTTATCCGTCACATTTACAGTCCGATAAAGGATTTTACGAATGCCTTTGTTGGGAATAAAAAGAAGTTTAATAAGCCGGTGCTGGTCCTGACCAATCCCGCGGCCAATATTCAACAGATTGGATTTATTACGAAAGAGGATCTCAGCGACTTAAAGGTGGTGGATCGGGTGGCTGTTTATCTTCCTTTTTCTTACAGCTTAAGCGGGCAATTGATTATTGTGCCGGTGGGTCAGGTCGAAGTGCTTCCTATGCAGGCAACTGACGTTATGAAATTTGTGGTGAGCGGTGGCGTGACGGATGTGGATTGACCGTTCATCCTAAAGTAGCTGTCATCATCTTATTGAATTGTATTTTTGTTTTTAAACACCATTATGGGCAATCTTCTCGAGATTAAAAATGTAAGCAAGCACTACAGTAATCATGTGGCGTTAAAGAACGTTTCTCTGGCTGTGCCGGAGGGTTCTGTCTTTGGCCTACTTGGTCCAAATGGTGCCGGGAAAACCAGCTTGATCCGCATTATTAATCAGATTACGGGACCAGATTCCGGAGAAATTTTTCTCAAAGGTGAGAAACTACAGCCCGCACATGTCGAAAAAATTGGGTATTTACCCGAAGAACGTGGGCTCTATAAAAAGATGAGTGTGCATGATCAGGTCCTTTATCTGGCCAGATTAAAAGGTCTTAGTCGCGATGAAGCACTCAAGCGCATGAGGTTTTGGTTTTCCCGTTTTGAAATGGAAGGCTGGCGAAAAAAAAAGATTGAAGAATTAAGTAAAGGCATGCAGCAGAAGGTCCAGTTTATTGTGACCGTTATACACGAGCCAGAACTATTGATACTTGATGAGCCGTTTAGCGGCTTCGACCCAATCAATGCCCAATTGATTCGAGATGAGATTATGGAACTTCGGAATAAAGGTGCCACGGTTATTTTTTCCACTCATAACATGGGTAGTGTGGAGGAGATGTGTGACCACATTGCCTTACTGAATAAGGCAGAGAAAATTCTGGATGGAACGGTGAAAGAAATTCGTCAGCAATTCCGCACGAACACCTACCGCATTACCTTTAAGGGACCGGCGATTGGGTTTGCGAATGCATTGTGGGCAGGTGGCGAAATTCTGGACAAAAAGCAGGACGATGGACTAAATATTTTCACTGTACGTCTCAATCCTAATTTTACTATTAATCAGCTCTTAAGTTCTGTCCTGCCCGTATGTGAAATTCACGGCTTATCGGAGATTATTCCCGGCATGAATGATATTTTCATTATGAAGGTGAAAAAGGAAAACGAAGTGTTAGGAACAAAAAGTAATTATACCGAATAGTCATGAGTAAAATAGGATTGATAATTGGCCGGGAACTGAAATCAAAGATCTTTAACAAGACCTTTATTGTGATGACCCTTCTGGCGCCATTGCTAATTACAGCATTCATTGCGTTTACCATTAAGATGTCCCAGTCTGACAAAACGGAGCAAAATGTGCTGGTCATCGACGAGTCGGGACTTTTCAAAGGGCGGCTTAGCGGCAACGAATACATTAAGTTGAGTTTTAGTTCGCAGGATTTGTCAAGCGCTTCTGCTGATTTTTTTAACAAGGGCTACACTTGTCTTCTTTGGGTTGCACCAAATATTATTGAAGGCGGAGCGGGCGCAACTAAACTTTTTTATAAAAAATCACCGGGCTTTGCGTTTCAAACATACATGAAGAATCAGATGGAAAAGATTATTTATGAAGATAAATTGAAAGCGAACAACATTGATCCCAATGTCATTAATAATTCGAAACAAAATGTGCGAATTATCATGGAGAAGGTCAATGACCTTGGGAAGAGTGAGGAGCAGAGTGGGATGGGCCTTATCGGATTTCTCTCGGGGGCTATTATGTTTATCTTTATTTTGATGTATGGCATGATGGTCTTCAGAAGTGTCATGGAGGAAAAAACCAACCGTATTGTGGAGGTCATTGTGTCTTCTGTGAAACCCTTTGAGCTCATGTTGGGAAAAATTCTAGGCGTTGCTATTCTCGGTATTATGCAATTTGTGGTCATGGGTCTCATCACCTTATTGTTGAGTACTATTCTCTCAACAGTCTTTCTAAAAGATGCCACCAGTCAGCTCAAGGTTTTTAAAGAACAGCAGGAGTTAGTGAAAAAGAACGGCGCTAATGTAGATTTCAGTAAACTGGAGAAGTTTGATGATCAACTCGAGCTATTTGATTTGATGCAGAAAATACAAAAGATTAATTTTTTAGAAGTGTTTATCTGTTTCTTATTGTTTTTTATCGGAGGCTACTTGTTTTACAGCAGCATCATGGCGGCGATTGGCTCGGCGGTCGACAGTGAGGCCGACTCACAGCAGTTTATCACACCGGTGATGATTCCATTGATGATTGGTTATTTGATTTCAACAAAAACAATTATAGATCCGGATTCAAGCACCGTATTTTGGGGATCAATGATACCCTTTACCTCACCGATTGTAATGATGAGTCGCATTACCAGCGGCGTTCCTTTGTGGGAGCTAGTTCTGTCTATTGTCATTTTATTCGCCTCTTTCTTCCTGATGACCTGGCTCGCTGCACGAATATACCGGACTGGTATCCTTATGTACGGCAAGAAGACTAGCTGGCGCGAGATTGGTAAATGGCTCTTTTACAAAGGGTAGAAACGCTATGCTTTTAAACCCTAACGGATAGTGCCGCAGCAGCTATGTCTGCTTGTTTATCCCACTTAGAAAAGCTAATGTAATGTCGGGTCTACTAAGCGATTGAACTTTTAATGAATCTGAACTTGAATTTATCAAGACTCATTTAAGCTGTGCTTAGTAAAAAAGAAGCGTGTACTATTTCAGGAACACTAAATAAACTTACACTTTTTACTGGCGAAGGCGCACATCCGCAAAAGGATGACGCCATGCTTAAAGCGACTGATATTTGTGCTGCCATAGGTTCTTTCTCGGTAACGAATTGGGACCTCGACAATTTTAAGGTTCAGCTTATGGGCGCCAAAAAGTAAATCAAAATCCCCGAAAGGATCGAATTCGCCAAAGTACTTCCGATTAGCGGTGAGTTTTACATAGTCTTCACGAAACATCACTTTTGTGCCGCACAAGGTATCCTTAAAGCGCTGGTCGAGCAGCCATGTAAAAGCCCAAGAGAAGAAATGATTGCCAAGATAGTTCAGGAAGCGCATCGCTTCTTTATCCATCGGGTAAACTAGACGCGTGCCATTTATGAAGTCTCCCTTACTGCTCGCAATCGCATTATAAAATTTAGGAAGATCTTCCGGTGGCACGGTCAGATCGGCGTCCAGAATCATCAGGATATCGCCGCTGGCAATTTTATACCCTTCCCGCACTGCATCGGCTTTTCCTTTACCCTTTTGCTGTGCGATTTTGATATCGTGAGAGGCAGCATATTTTTTTTGAATCTCCTGAATTTTTTCCCAGGTATCATCCGTGCTATTGCCTTCTACAAAAATAATTTCTGTGTGTTTGCCAAATTGCGGGAGACGAAGGATGGCATTTTCAATGTTACCACTTTCATTTCTTGCAGGTATAACAACGGTGGTACTGTATTTACTTTCGTAGTGCGCTTCGTTGGTTTGTGCCAGCGGTTTTGCAAAACTGTAGATATTAAGACTAAAAAAACGGAAGAAGGGGAATTTAGCGAGGTACCGGTTTAAGATGGTAGAGAGCAGAGGAATAAAAAAGGGAAAAATTAGGCGTTTACTGTTGCGGTAAACATCAAATCCAGAGACAAAAAGTAGATTGTTGATGTCCCTTGTACTGAGCCAGTTTTGTGTCGGGGTCTTTTGTTTAAGTCCGACCAGTTCAGATAATTTGATGAGAGGTTCCCAAAAGCTATTGTAAAATTGAACAATTACTTTCGTGTTGGCATGGCAGCATTTATGAACTTGTTCGAAGACGTTTTGAATATCATCCACAAAGCCAATCAGATTGCTGATGACAATGAGGTCGTATTTTTTATCCAGCTGCAGGGCATTTGCATCCATCTGAAGGAATTCAATATTTTTGCCGGCATGCTTTTCTTTGGCCCATTGAATATAGGCTGCACTAAAATCAATTCCTGTTTTATGATTGCCCTCAATGGAGGCTAGCAGGTCGCCATTGCCGCAGCCGACTTCCAGCACAGAACTGTCCTGATGAGAAAAATAACTCACGTACTGCGTTATTTCGCGCCAGTAATACCTGCTGAAACGGCGTTCTTTGCGTTTCGCACCAATTTTATTAAAGTAGTCTGAAAGCTTACTTCCCTCCATAAATGAGGGCTAAAGATAGTCAAAAGTTCCAAACCGTTACATTCGCTTGGGGCTTGAAATAGGGCATTATACTTTCTCCACCGTGATGGTGCAGAATAAACCCAGCTGGCGGCTGAAAGGTGAAAGCAGCCACTCAGCAAATTTGACTAGAGGATAAAAGAAGGAAGGTAACAGAGCACTGCGGGATACACCGCCGCTCAAAACATAAGAGAAGGGCGAATGATAGCGCACGGAGTTGATGTTGAGCTGGGGATAGTCTGTTTTAAACGTCTGCAAATCGCGTTCAAAATAAATATAAGGTAAGGCCTGATTGCTATTCGACAGTGGATTTCCAGGCGCAATTTCAGGACCTGCTAATTCATCAAAGGGTTCATGATGAAAACGTTTATAGATAAAACGTGCTAGTCCAGAATTGGCGGGTTCAATCATGATTATTTTCCCTCCTTTGACCAGACAACGCTCTGCCTCTGCCAAGAAAAGATAAGGGCGGGGAATGTGATGAAATACATTCAGCATCACGATGCCATCGAGGCTGCTATCTTCGAAAGGTAGTTCTTCAGCACTAAATACTTGGTCGACCAAGGGCAGAGAGAGAATATCGCTGGTGATCACAGTTGGCATCACCTCCTTTAAAAAGCCACCTCCCGATCCAATTTCTAACACCTTACTATCTTGATTTTTTTGCAGGGACCTGAATTCAGCGTACCAGTGCTCGTATATTTTTTTCAGAAATGGTTTTCTGAGAATGATGTCCCGATGTGCTAGCGTCGTGCGAGGATCATCCAAGGGGTAAGGGATCTTATATTTAGTGAACATGTTTACGGCTGGCCAAAATATTAAAGTAATGTGCTTCTCCGAGTTTTTCAAGGGAGGCCGCTTGCTGCAGGTCGAAGCTTCGTAACTGATTTCCGTCAAAAAGCCAGATTTGAAATCCCAGTCCCTGCAGAGCAGTAACGTAAGCGCTTGCAGATGAGCCGGCTTTCTGAAGACCGTATGGCCAGAACTCGGAAATCAATACAATGTCTTTATTTTGATGCAAACAGTTGAACATGCCCTGAAGTGCCTGCATCTCAAAACCCTGAATATCTATTTTAATCAGATCGACTGCTCCGGGATACGCTTTTAAATAATCGTCCAGCGCCACAGCAGGGACTTCGGTGACAGAGGCATAGTGTTCCGGCTCATAACTGCGGTGGTCTACATTCAGGGCCGGAGAGGTGTAAAACTTCAGTACTTCCGTTTTAGCGGAAACGGCTTTTTGATTCAGTGTAATATTTTTCTTCCCAGTACAGGCTTTCTGCAGATACATGAAATTTATACGATCGGGTTCAAAGCAATGTACGTTCCCCGCTTCACCACAAAGTTCTGAAATAATACCTGCATAAAAACCAATGTTAGCGCCTATATCCACAACTCGGGCACCTGGTCGTATTAATTTTTTAAGCAAATCAATCTCAAACTTGTCCTGTTTATTTTTAAACACGTAATAAAGGGGACGGTACAGGAAGAAAGCGTTTTTGTAAAGAAAATTTCCAAATTTAATACTGAATGACATGCTTGCTTTTTTAATGATAAACGAATTCAAAGACCTGACACTCTTCGTATTCGCCCTCGGTATGGACCAAACGCAATTTCTGTGGGTATTTTTCCATGACGGGGTAGAGTATGTGGTGAATGGTATTAATCACCCCCATGCCCGGTTCCCTGGGATTGGCGCGCAGGTTAGCGAGCATCACATGGGTCACTTTGTTTTTTTCAAAATATGCTAGTGCGCTGTCGGGATTTGACTGACGGGTGGCAGTGTCGCGATGCACCACACTGTATACGGGAAAAAATTTCTTGCCATGTCCGTATACAAAACTCATGGGCGCCTTCCGACTGGCGACAAGCGATTTTTCCGGCAGATTATCAGCACACCATTCACTGCACTTAAGAAAATTCTGCCAGTCTGGTGTATAACCAAAAAATTTGTCACCTTTTAAATTACGTTTTATAATTGGGACATTGGCGACGCCTCGTTTAAAGGAAGAAATGACCACGGAACCGCTGACCAGAATAGCCAGCGAAAGGTACAGGGCATACCATTGTTTTTGTTTCATGGCAGCATACAGCCCGTAGAACATCATAATCAGTACTACTGGCATTCCCACCAAGGTAATCCGCGCCTGATCCCAGCGTACCTGTAGGATAACAAATGACAGTGCTAATTGCGCTCCGGTGAATAAAGAAAAAAGCAGCATTTCTCTTCGCTTATCTTTTACTAACTGCCAGAAGCCGAAAAGGGCAATGGCGAGGGTAATTACAGTCAGGTAGCCATTGGTCTCTGTCGCCAATTCCTGTTTCCAGCCAATCAATTGGTAAAAACGTTTACTTAAGGAAAGATCAATATTTTCAATAAAGCGAACAATAAAACCTGCGGCGTCTTCTTGTCCCAAGGAGGTGTCATAGGGGTCTTTTTGAAAGAGAATCTTACTCTGACCCTTAAATTGATTATCGGCATGCCAGATTGTTTTTACGAGGACTTCGTACGGCAATTTAAAAATGAGATAGCTGACGAAACTGAAGGCGGCTGCTTTCCAGTTTTTTTCCAGCGCAAAAAACAGTAAAACAGCTGGCAGCACAACCACGGCACCGCTTTTCAGTGTGCTAATCAGAAACATGGCTGCGCCGAGGAGCAACCAGTTTTTCCATTGTAATTTATAATCGGCTCCCTGCGTTGCGAGTTTGTCAAGAATTAAGACGGCGGCATAAAAGAACAAACCCTGCAGAAAAAAGTAAAAGGCTTCTGTGAAGGTCATGCTGGCGTAATAAATAATGAGATAATTGCAGGCCTGAAAAATGATAACAGGTAGAAACACCACAGCAGGAATGCGCTGACGCACTGCTTTGTAGAATAAAACAAAACCTGCCAAATTCAGAAGGGCAGAAAATAGTTTAAAAATAATGAGTTTAAATCCGAGTATTTTTATCAACAGCGCCAGTACAAGGGGATATAGCGGGGCATTCTGGGTATAGAAATAATTTGGAAATTCACTCACAAACCGCCAGCCACCTTCCAGATAGAGGGCGTCATCGTGGGCTTCACTAATGCGCGCATTAAAAGAAATAAAAGTCAATAAAATGGTACAGATAACTAAAGAGAAAAAAAGTCTGCGTTCATTTTTATTGGTCCACGCTTCAATTTTTCCAAACAAACCTTGTTCGTTTTCAACTTTGCCTGTTCCTGCTTTTTTTTGGTTCGCCATATCAGGCAAAAATAATATTTTTTAAGGCATGGTCACCATTTAGCCGCAATTAGCGCATGAGCACAATTTTGCCAAATTCTTTAGTAAAATAGCTATCAGCGCCTGAACTGTTCAAATCCATCTTATCGCCATTAAGACGCGTGATGACGCGGTAGAGGTATACTCCGTTTGCGAGACGATCTCCAAAATAATCACGTCCATCCCAAGCATAGTCTGTGATATTTCTCCCAATGTGCAGTGCGCCGAGCTCTGACCGCGTAATTTCACGAACCACCTTGCCAGTGATGGTCATGATTTGGATAGTAAAGACTTCAGGAATTTCACTACCCGTTAGGGTAAATACAAAGCGCGTGCTGGTGGTAAAGGGATTGGGGTAATTCATAACTTGCGTCATACCTGGATGCGTATTGATTTCAAACTGCACACTGTAGGCATTGCTCCCCGCGAGGTTACTGCTGCGATCTCGGGCCTGCACCGTTAATTGGTAAATCCCGTCTTTTTGAAATGCAGGTTGGTAACGAATAATAGCACTGTTTTTTGGTAACTGAGCGGGTGTAAACTCCAATATGTTTGCAAAGTAGAGTCGTTCTTTTTGGGCCTGACCTGGCGCGGTCAGCCACACAGTGAAATTAGAGGTGTCATTGAGTACTAGAAATTTATTTTCGTCCTTCAAGGTGATTAAAATGTTCGGCTTAGCGGATACCAAATCACCGTTCAAAATTCGGACCCCGTCAAAAGTTACATCGAGTAGGGGATTCGTTTGATCTTTATTGACTTTAAAATCGAATTTGGCGGTGTTATTAAAAAATTCCTGCTCGTATTGATAACGTTTATGACCGGGCGCATTCACTTGCATCCACAGCTGGTTCTTTCCCGGTAGTTCATAACTGCTGACCTGCAAGGTGTCCATATAAACGTCGCCTCTTTTCAGTGGCAGGCGGATATAACGGTCTGGCAGGCTGGTCCTGTTCCGCTGATTATCTTCCAGCCAGTAACTGCAAACGAGACTATCTCTGAAATCACGGCTGCTAATGTTTTCGATTGGCACTTTGAACCTCACCAGATCGCCCTCCTGCAAAGAGTCTTTCAGCGAGGCGAAGCCTTTCAGGGGATTGATGGCGCATTCGGGTGCGTCCTCAAAATAGACCCGCCAGTATTTTAATTGTGGGGAGGTCTTAAAGCGGTTATCTTTCATCAGGGCCACCAATTGCAAGTAGGGATAGCGCTCCGCATCCACAATTTGTCCCAGTGTTTCTAAATCCGTACTTTCCTGTGAGAGACTGTGGAGCGTATCTATTTTCCCATCGTAACGAATTCCGACGATTTTTAAAATTGTGCTGTCGCCTGGCTTATTATCTAGCGATTGGACTTGCCAGTGTAAACTCGTCCACTTGGATGAAGGTCCGATGCGGGGCGAGGCCACAAAGCCATTCCGCCAGGCAGTCGTAATGGTATCGACGAGATAGATAATACTGCGTTTATTTGTGCCAATGACTTCTTGGGCTTGACCCGGGCTACTACCTTTTTTTCCAAAAAAAGTGTAAGGTAGACTGTCAGCGGTAGTCCGCATTTTTGAAACACCCAGCGATTCAAAAGCGGTATAAAGACCATTCGGATAGGAAGTGTAATTGGCGTAAGGTGACTGATAGGGGGTCGAGTAAGCCAGCACATAATTATTCTTCGGAATCAGATTAATAAAATTTTCAAGCTTCTTCTTCCAGCTATTGACTAGGGAGGTATCATTACAATCCCCGATGGTACCAAAAGAATAAACCCAGCGGTCACCACTACTACAATTATTATACTGACCTGCGTTGTTAAAAGGATTATTGGTCTGGACAGCCCTCCAAGGTTTGCCACTGGCAGAATCAAAGACAGCCAAATTCCAGCCGTTGAACATGGGCGACCATTGGTCTAGAATTAAATTATTATAATACGAGTTGATATATTCCAGAGCGATGTTAGGCCAGACGCCGACGCGGGTGCTGACGCTATATTTTGTATTTTGAAAAATAAAGCGACGCTCCTTTTTTTGATAGCGAACAAACTGATAACCATTTCCTGAGAATTGATGGAAGTGCGACTGGGACCAACCTGATTTATCGGACAAGGTCTGAAACGAACTGTTTTTCCAGGCAAAGCCTTTTTCGGGGGACAAGGAGTCGCGGCTCACGCGCCAGAAATAAACGGTGCTGTCCTTTAGTGTCAAAGGCGTCGTCCATTCCACCACACCACCCTTAGTTGTGATCACCGTCTGGCTGAGCGGCGCATTAAATAAATCACTGGTATCCACCTGGAAAATATAGCTGGTCAGTGGCGAAAAAGGATCACTGGTACTTGCTTTCAATGTGATTTTGTTGGTTTTTGGAAGCAAGGCAAAACGTGGAGGAATAACTGGCAGAATATCCCCGCCAGGTACAAATAGATTGACTGAGCCTTCCGTAGCGTTATTTGCTTCGTCACTCTCTGGAATGCGCCGCTGATCATCCAGCATGAACGTGAAGCGATTGAGTCCGATACCCCGATCAAAGTCTAAAAATAAATTCAGACGCAGGGTGTCTTGATAAAGTGTGGCTTTGATTTTTTTCCGGAGGGACAAAGAATCATTATTGGGAAAATAACGTGTAATCCTCACGCTGAGTGAATCGTGAATTGCCTTGCCGGGATTACGAATGGCAATGATGACCCCAATGGAGTCTGTATATTTCTTGAGGTCAAATGAAATCTGATTGTTTTTTATTTGATAATCTGGCTGACTCCCTACCGAAATTACAATTGCTGGATCGGCATGCAGACACATTTCCAATCCAACAATTGGTGTTAAGCGATCGCCAGCCAGACTGTTAAGACGACAGGCTTCCTGCACTACTTCACCGATTGTCTGGCCATAGTGACTGCCGCTGATGGCACGGTAAAACCCTCGGGTAAAATGATCAAGTCCCAGATCAAACCCATACGAACTGGTGGCAATAAAGCCAATACTGCCTCTTTTTTTGATGGTCACAAAACGTTCGCTGACGCTTTTGCTGTTAAAGACAAAAATATTGCCTGAGTAACAGGAATTGGCAATGATAAATGGGTACCTGGCGGCGTTGTTATATTGATTGGGATCATCAATGGCTTGATCAAATCCCTGTTCCGAGCCATGACCGAAGAAATTTAAAATACTGGCACCAGTGTCAATGGCACGTCGAATACTATCACTAATCTGCGTCTGCACCGGTGCCGTTGTGTTTTTTATAAACGTGATGACCTGTGCTCCATACAAGGTGTCGCTGATGGTTTCGGCATAAGCATCCATAAAGACTTTTAGCCGCGCATTTAGATTTTCATCGTCTCCGCCGACAAAATGGAGCACCTTTTTTTTCCATTCTGCTTTCCCACTACTTTCATGATCCTGCACTTTTTCGAGATAATCCAGAACTTCCTGATTAGTAAGCGCCGCAAGTCTGCCGATTGGGATCTGCGGATAAAAATAATCTGTGTTATCTAATGCGGCGGTTAGCAAGTGATCGCTGCTTGGCACACCCATGGTGGGAATCAGATTCTGTGATTGTTTACCAGCATTCAAATCAATCTGTTTGATGCCCTTGCCAATCAAAAAAAGGCCAGCGGGTGCACTGCCTAAACTGTCTTTTAGAAAACGAGCAAACTGACGAATGGCCAATGGATGTTTGTTAACACCGTAGCCGAATTGCTCATAAAGGTGGTTGATGTTGGCAAGCAAAACTTCGTAATTTCCACCAGCGATACTGCTTCTGTAGGAGGCATATTGTTGAACGGAGCTGTTCAAGTCGGGATGATAAATAATGACGTAGGGTCGGCGCGAGGTGTTGGTTTTGACTTTCACAAAACTGCCGTTACCGTTGACCGGCTGTAGATTGGTAATTTTCGTAACCGCCTGCTCTGCGCAAATGAAAGTCCAGGCATCGCTACCGCTGGTAGTGACAACAGCGCGGATCATGGAGCCGTTCAAAACTGTTTTCAGTTTTTTGCCATTGCGCAAATCATAGAGCAGGGGGGGAAGGGCTGTCGGATTAAATAGGTTGGAGAAATTATAAAAGCTTTTTGCAGCGCCGACATTGCTGATTGCCTTTATACGGTATGAGGCTTGACCATTGAGATTGAGCGACTGGGGAACTTCTGCTCGAATATAATGCAACATGGTCTGATTCGAAAAGGTATAGTTGGGTACAGCGACACTTTGCACACTAAAATTTCCGGAAGAGAACAGCTGACCTGCCGATAAGCTATACTCTTTCATGACCGGTGCATAGCCATATATACTGGTGTCCAGCAGTGTCACCGGCGCATTTCCTGCTCCTGCGTAAAGCAGACGAATCTGGTGATCAGGATAAAAGTTTGCCTGCCGGCTGAAGCCACTCAACACATAGCGCACTTTAACCGGCAGAGCAGGGTTGACACTGGCTAATTGTAAATTAAAATTGCTGCCGGCGCTGGTGCCTTTACCAAAATAGGAGCCCCTTCCTTCTGCCTGTGTATAATTGGGATCGCTGACTGTTTCATCAAACAAGTCGTCAGCATTATAACCATTGAATGAAATAGAACCAGTGCCATTAAAATTGGTGGCTACCTTTTCTGTGTAAAAATAGCTGGCCGCCCAGGCTCCGGCTGAACTGGTGTCCTGATCAAGCGTGTAGCGCAGCACAGGACCAGAGGGTTTCAGTGTCAGGAATCCGTAAATAGTATCATTGAAGAGCGGGCGGTAGGGATTAGGAAGGTATCGGATGTCTTTTCGATAGATGAGTGAATCCAGCTCCCCCGGCAGAGGGTTGGCATAAAATTCAACATAGTCTCCTGCATTGATGCGCCCATCGTTTTCTCCGGAAATGTAGAGACGCACTTCTTTTCCTTTTAAAAACAGTTGGATCGTGCGTGGATCAGTAACCGATAAATCAAAGCCCCGTGCCAGGGTTATGGAATCCAACCTGTAAATACCTTCTGTTAAGAGCGGGAATTTATAATACTTCTGGCCATAATTTATCCATTCCATGCCATAGCGCTGAGCAAACATGGGGGTCAGGAAAGTACAGGCAAGGAGAAAAAGATAAAGTCTTTTCAAATTGTCTTTTTCTTGTTACTGATGTCGATTTTAAGGGTAAAAATGTTGGAGTATAAAGAAGCACTATTATCACCGATATCTGTCAGTGCATAGTCTAGTGAAATAATTTTGTAGCGGACACCAAGGCCAAAATTTGGCTGGACAGTGGTCACATACAAGGTGGCTCTATCATTTAATTCCTTTTGGATATTCCCGAGGCCTCCACGCAAATAGATCAAACCTTTATAACCGATTTCCATCCCAAAAGCAGGCTCTCCGCTCCAGGTTCCGGTCTGTATAACGGTGTTTCGCTTACCGTCGAAGGTATTGATGAGATCTACCTCTGCCAGCAGACTGATTTGTTTTTTCCAGATGGAGATACTTTTTGAAAGGCCCATAATCAAACGGGGCGCTGTAATTTCAAGCGAAGAAGTAGGTATTTCATTTCCGGTTTGAATCAGGGTGGCAATTTGTTTCTGATCCAGATTGTAGCTCCATGCGTTGTAGGTTCCAGTAATATCTCTGGCCATGGCAGCCATTTTCCAGCCGTTTTTCGAATAAGTCGCACCCAGATCCAGTCCAAATCCCCAAGCGCCAGCAAAGTCACCCAGACGGCGACGAATAATTTTGAAATTCCCCCCCAGGTCAATTCCTTTTAAAGCAGGCAATTTTCTAGCATAGGAGAGCAGGGCTGCAAAATCCACTGCATTAAACTGTTTAATACGGTTATAATCGACATTGCCATTGGCATCGACCAAATCTAGTGTGTTTGGAATGTTATCCACGCCAAATCGTAGCAGACTGATGCCAGCGGAACTCAGGGAATCAATCTTTCGCGAGGCTCCAATAAAATCGTACTTGGCAATGCCTGCAAAGTATTCAGCATGCATCAATCCAATCTCAATATCGTTTTTCTGTTGCAGCAGTCCGGAGGGATTCCAGTAACCACTGTATACGCCCTCTGCTGAAGCCACATTGGCATTACCCATGCCCAATGCACGGGCGCCGACTCCTATGTTGAGAAATTCATTGCTGTACTTGCGTCCCTGAGACCAAGCACTTGCAGCTAATAAGCAGAGGAACAAAGAAAGGTTTTGGAGCATATCTGAAATACTAATGTAGGATAAATTTTCGATTTCTCAGGGTTACCCTACTAACGTATTTTTCATTTTTTTATTGCTTCAGCACTTGAACTGCTCCGACCGCGTCTGTTTCTTGGGAAGAAAAGCAGGGCCGACAGGGGAATAAATACGGCGGCGGGTGCACGGTACCTGAATATAGCGCCGCTATTGGGTGCTGTAATACCAGTCAAAAGGCTGATCGCCAGCGCAAAACTTACAAAGATTAAACCAAAGAACCTCCCTTTGCGTTTCTTCCGGAATTGAAAAATAATCATCAATAAACTGAAGAGCAGAATTAGATTTTCGAAAGAGGCCAACAGGAGAAAAAACCCGTTGAATGGAAAAAAGAGGGGATAAAACAAGGCATGGTACAGAGCAGAAAACACGAGTGCGAAAGGATTGCTTTTGTTCAGTTGAATAGTTGAACCGGCGGGCGGCAGGTAATAGACT
The DNA here is from genome assembly GCA_943325195.2 of Sphingobacterium thalpophilum. Classification (GTDB taxonomy): domain Bacteria; phylum Bacteroidota; class Bacteroidia; order B-17B0; family Aurantibacillaceae; genus Aurantibacillus. The sequence goes on from CALPON020000001.1 coordinate 15,939, forward strand.
AAGTCATATGTTGCTTTGTTGGCCATATCGGCCGTGGCATAAAGGGTATCAAAGGACCGGTTGGGTTTCCAGTACATGTAATTGGTGCCTGGCCGAATAAAATATTTTTTTTCCGGGCCCGCCTGTCTCACTATTAAATGCGTATCAGCCGGCAGCTGGAGATAATGATAGCCGTCACTTAAAAAAACACCACCGTGACTAACTGCCTCGAAGCGCCTCTGGTGCTGGAGGGCAGCCTCCCCAAGGCTTCTGTTTTTGAAATGAAGCGACACACTATTTGCGGCTTGGCCAGCACAAAGTAGGAGTGTGAGAAAGAGGATGGACTGGTACCGGAAGCGAAAGCGCCCCCGCAGGATAAAATAAATCGCAGTAAAAAGGAAAAAACTCAGCAATAAATAGGGCTTTAAAAAGAGACTTAGTAGTAAGGCGGGTAGCAGCCAACAGATGCCTTGCCATTGTTTTTCGGTGACAGTCGAGAGTCCCTTTGCAGCGGCGCCCATGACCAGCAAACAAATGCCCTCTTTCAGCAGTGCCCCGGAGTAAAACCAGAGGGAGGGAAAAAGGCAGAGGAGGAGAAGAAAATTAAGTTCTTGTTTTTTGAACACATGGCGGAAAGCAACAAAGAGCCACCAGATGCCGATACAGGAAAAGAGACAGCTAAAAAGCGCATGTACCAGGTAAGAATCAAAAGTAAAAACATCCAGCAGGGCATGGATGCGAATGACCACCCGATTATCATTATAAAAAAAATCCTTCACCGTGCCATTGTCCCAGTTTTTTGTCGCTTTCAAAAACTGCTCATAGTCGGCACTTCCTTCCTGGTCGTTCTGCTGTCCAATGATTAGCCGCCAAAAAAATGAACGATCTCCTGCTGCAATGACCTTCACATCGTGATAAAATTTTCCAGTGTCTAGATTTTCAATTCCCCCGTACCGTTGCTCGTAAATCCAATAAAAGACCGGTACGGCGGCAATTTTCAGAAGAAACAAGAGTAAAAGGAATTTTGGATGCAGTGTTCCTGCTTTTTTTATAAGTTGTTTTCGGCCTAACCAGATAAGACCTGCAAAAAAAAGTGTATAGAGGATAAAGTAAATCATTTATCCGGCCGGCGACGCAATAGTTTTGTTTCGGACCGGCGTTTTTTTGTTTCCGTTTTCCGTCGGAGCGAAGAACGGGTAGGACGGGTGGGTGTTCTTTTCTTCTGGACTTTTAAATATTTCTGAAGCAGGGTGACGAGTTTACGCTGCACATCGAGTTTGTTTTCTAGTTGAGAACGATGTTTTTCAGAACTGATGCGAATCCATTCCCCGTCTTCGCGAATTCTTGAAAGAATGGTGCTTTTCTGAATTTCATCCAGCACCTGAGAAGCCGCCACATGAAAAGAAATCTCCACTTTGCTCTCTACTTTATTAACGTTTTGTCCCCCCTTACCACCGGAGCGGGCAGTGCGGTATAGCAATTCGGACTTCAGTATTTTCTCTGCCTGTTCAACTGTTAACATTGCGCAATGGATAAAGCGTTTTCAAAAGACTAAGATAGTAAGGCTGGCGCTCTTATCTTTACACTTGTGAAAAAGTTTTGCATTTTCCTTTGCCTCCTCGCTTTGCAGTTAACAGCGCAAACCATTGCTGAATGCCGCGAACGCTTTAATCGCTACCTAAACTTTCGCGGTTCTCTTACGCAGCAGGTTAGGTTTGATGAAAAGTCCATCACATTGCTCTCTCATGCGAAGCCAGAGCTGGTGCTTTATGAGGAGGAGTTACCAGCCCTTAGTGCTTTTTTGCAATCCGCTTCCCTCAAGGCACAGGAAGCGCTGTTGCGTCAAAAAGGTACAAGAAAATTAAAACCATCAACGCTGGATAGTCTATTAAAACTCAGTTCACAGCCGCCGTTGGCCTACAAAGCAGCTGATCCCCTGCCTTTAAAAGGATACCGGATTGCACTAGATCCTGGTCATTCTGCGATTACTCTGGCAGAGGCACAACTGGAACAAAAGTTTCTCTATTTTGCAAAACCGGATAACAGCGGCGATTCGGTTCGTCTTTTCGAAAGCTTTCTCACCTTTAATACGGCTTCCATCTTAAAAAAAATGCTAGAAGAAAAAGGCGCAACTGTGATGTTAACGCGGCAGGCAGCTGACCAGACCTCTTTTGGCTGCACGCTGAGTGAGTGGATGCGAAAAGATAAAAAACGCTGTCTGGATAGTCTTCACCGCGCAGGCTCCCTATCTACCGGCAAATATCAGCAACTACTTAAAGCGACAGATTACAACGTTTTCTGGGATTTTTTTAGAGATTTTGATTTGGCACACCGGGCCAGCTTGGTTAACGAATTTGCTCCCCATGTGACCTTAATTATACATTACAATGTGGACGAAAAAAATGTGCCCTGGAATAAATACACTTCCAAAAATTTCACGATGGCCTTTATTGGAGGCGCGTTTACAGCTGATAATTTATCGCGGACAGAAGGACGGGTGAATTTTGTTCGCCTGCTGGTGAGTCCCCAGTTAAACCTTTCAGAGCGACTGGCTTCTGAAACTGTTGGCCAATTTAAGAAACACTTGGCTATTGCTGTGGCCCGATCCACAGACGCAGATTATTTGAAGAACAATTGCCTCAGCACTTCTAGCCCCGGTGTCTTTTGCAGAAACCTGGCTTTATGCCGCAAGATTAATTCTCCTCTTGTCTATGGCGAGAGTCTTTACCAAGATAATATCCGAGAATCAGCTTTGTTGATGGGGACAGAATTGGATCTTAATGGCTTGACCACCAATGCCAGATTGCAGCAAGTGGCCACTAGTTATTATGAGGGCTTGCTTGCATTTCTGAAGAGTAGACCTTAGGGAATGTTCATGAATTTATGCGTCTGCAGGCTAATCATCCACCGCGGGTGATCCTTCACGTAGGCAATAATATCCGGCAACAGGGTTTTTGAGCGACTCCACTCCGGTTGAAGGTAGAGGTAACAATTGGTACTAACTTTTGCAGCTTGTTCTTCTGCCCACAGAAAATCATGCTGGTTAAAGATGATTATTTTTAGCTCATTAGCCACCTGGTAAATAGGGGCAAGTGGTGCCATGGTTTTTTTGGGGGAGAGGCAAATCCAGTCCCAGTTTCCACTCAAACTGTATGCTCCGGAGGTTTCAATAAAAGTGGCAAGACCTTCTTCTTTCAATCTTTTGGTAAGCGCAGTCAGATTGTAAATGAGTGGCTCGCCGCCGGTCACAACCACACTTTTGGCAGGAAATTCCTTAACGGAAGAAATCAGTGCTTCAATTTTCGTGAGGGGATGAAGTTTGGCATCCCAGCTTTCTTTCACGTCACACCAGTGGCAACCGACATCGCAGCCACCAATCCGGATAAAATAAGCTGCTTTCCCGGTCTGATGGCCCTCTCCCTGAATGGTATAAAACTGTTCCATGACCGGTAGCAGTGTACCATTGTCCAACAATGTCTGCTGTTCTGATTCCAGTCCGTGTAATCTATAACTCACTTCACAAAGGTACTTTAAAGGCCGGACAATTAATAGATAATTTCATTTTTAGTTAACCGATTGCTACCCTGTAACAACAGCAATTATTAGTAAATTGCACCATGAATATCGGAATGGTATGTTTTCCCACCTATGGCGGGAGTGGGGTAGTAGCCACAGAACTTGGCATTGCGCTGGCGAATAAGGGACATAAAGTGCATTTCATGTCTTACAGCCAGCCTTTCCGATTAAATTTATTTAATGAAAATTTGTTTTATCACGAGTTCAGTGTCAATGATTATCCACTGTTTGAATACCAGCCCTACGAAAGTGTGCTGGCTAGTAAGATTGTGGATGTGGCGATGTATGAGCAGCTTGATGTATTGCATGTTCATTATGCGATACCCCATGCCTCGGTAGCTTACACAGCGCAACAGATTTTAAAGTCAAAAAAAATTCATTTGCCATACGTGACCACTCTTCATGGTACCGACATAACCTTGGTTGGCCGCGACCCCGCCTTTGAGCCGGTGATTCGTTTTTCCCTCAATCACAGTAATGCCATCACAAGTGTCTCTGAAAGTCTGAAGAAAGAGACACTGGAAACGTTTAAAATTGACAATAAGATTACAGTTATTCCCAATTTTATAAATATTAAAGAGTATGAATCCGCAAGGGATAATTGTATTAAGCGGAAGTATGCCCCGAAAGGCGAATTCATCATGGTGCACATTTCCAATTTCAGAAAAGTGAAACGGATTGAAGATGTGGTTATTGCGTTTCAAAAAATCCGCGAGAAGGTCCCTGCTAAATTAATTTTTGCGGGTGATGGTCCTGAAAAGTCAAATATTGATCTGCTCGTTCGCCATTTAAATTTGCAGCACGATGTGGTTCACCTCGGGAAGGTGGCCGATCCCAAAGAAATTTTAAGTGTGGCCGATCTTTTTATGTTACCATCAGAGACCGAGAGTTTTGGTCTGGCTGCCCTAGAAGCCATGGCCATGAAGGTGCCGGTCATCAGCACCAATACGGGTGGATTGCCGGAGGTGAATATTCATGGCAAGACAGGTTTTCTAAGCGCTATCGGCGACACGGACGATATGGCGGCCAATGCCTTGAAGCTATTGGAGTCACCAGAAAGACTGGAGTTATTTCGTAAAAACGCATTTGAACAGGCCAAGAAATTTGATGTAGAAAAGATTCTGCCAAAATATGAAGCGGTGTATCGTCAGCTTACGGCGCTGTGACGGCCTACAACAGATGTTAAATTATTGCCTTCTTGTTTAAGATTGGAGGAAAGGAATTACTTTCGAAGAGCAATGCTCAGCACAATCACTCATAACATTGAAATTTCGGTTGATGTAAAATACTGGCCGCAACAAAGTCTTCCTAATGAAAATCATTATTTTTTCGTCTACTTCATTACCATTCAAAATCACAGTGACGAAGACGTGCAACTGACAAAGCGGCACTGGGATATTGTCGATAGTTTAGGTGACAAACGCATGGTCGATGGCGACGGTGTTGTGGGAGAAACACCTGTTTTGAGGCCCGGACAAAGATTTGAATACAATAGCGGCTGCAATTTGACCAGCGAAATTGGCTATATGTCCGGCTATTACACGCTGATTAAAATGGTCAGTGGTGAGGAGATCACAGCAAAAATTCCAAAGTTCGACCTGATCGTCCCTGCAAAACTCAATTAATCTGTCTTAGCGAACGTCTGATTTACAATAACGTTCCATCAATTTGATTGCCATTTCATCACCAAGTCCGTCTGCTTTTTCCAGATCGGCGCAGGCTCCCCGTTTATCCTTGCTTGCGAATTTAATGGCAGCCCGGTTGACATAGGCTGCTGGATAATTAAATTTAAGTTTAATGCTGTGGTCCAGGTCCTTCAGTGCTTCCACGTATTGACGGTTACCGCCCTTTGCGACGCCTCTATAGCAGTAGCTGACGGGGTTGGAGCCATTGATTTTAATCGCTTCATCCAGATCAACGATAGCCCCGGTGTTGTCGTTACTATTAATTTTGGCGACGGCTCTGGAAATGAGTGCTTCTTCCTCTTTTGGAAAATCTTGCAGATATCTACCCCAATCGGCGATTGCGCCTTTGTAGTCCTGATTTTCAAATTTGCTTTTTGCCAGTAGTTTATATAGCTGGTTATCATGTTTTTTATTTTCGTTCAGGCGGATGGCTTCGTTCAGTTCTTTGATGACGTAATTATATTCCCTGCGTGCAAAACGGATTTCAGCTAGAAGAAGATAGGTCTCGAAGTGATCCGGCTTAAAGTCTAGTATGGCCTCGCAAGTTTCGAGGGAAGCTTTATAGTTTTTACCTTTGAACATGAGTAGGCTGCGATAATACAGCAATTCGACATCATCTATCTTTTCTTCTGCCGCAAAATAAACGGCAGTATCCAGTGCTTTTTTTGCATCAGAAAATTTATTTGTCAGATAAAAAGTAATGCCCTTCCATTTCATCGTCTCATAATTCATGGGAGCGAGTTTATCCGCCTTTTCCAGCTCTTTGTTAGCAGCTTTGAAGTCCTTGAGACGAATCTGGCATTCCCCCATGAGATTATAGGCTTCCCAATAATTGGTGCGGATTTTCAGTGCTTTTTTTAATTCTTTCAGTGCTGGCTTGTATTGGGTGGAGTCCGCCAGCTGCCGTGCTTTGTTGTAGAGGATTTGTTCTTTGGAGATGGTATCGGACGCGATTTGCTGCCCCCGGCTAACTGTTGCCAGAAACATCATTAAAACGAACCACTTATAAGACCTTTTTAACACCTGGTATATTCCTTTTTTTCCAGCACAGGAAATCACTATCTTTAGACAAATATAGTAGCTTATGCCTCCTGTTGGAATCATTTTTATTTTGGCTCTGGGTCTCATCACCATTTTTTTGTCGGTTGTGACTGTTCAGCAGGGAACGATTTCTATTACGACCATTTTCGGAAAGTTTCGGCGTATTCTTCGTCCCGGGCTTAATTTTAAGATACCATTTATTGAAAAAGTTTTTAAAAGGATTTCGGTACAGAACCGGAGTTCTGAGTTGGGATTTCAGGCGGTTACAATCGACCAAGCAAATGTCAATTTTACCGCTATGCTTTTGTACTCGGTGCTTAATAGCGATGAAGAGACGATAAAAAATGTGGCCTTTAAATTTATCGATGAGCGAAATTTTATGCAAGCATTGGTGCGCAGCGTTGAAGGTTCTGTCCGTGCCTTTGTGGCCACCAAAAAACAATCGGAGGTTCTTGTTCTTCGCCGTGATATCGTGGAAGCTGTTAAAGATCAGCTGGACCGAACACTGGAGGATTGGGGATATCATCTAATTGATCTCCAGTTGAATGATATTACCTTTGATGAGGAGGTGATGCGTTCCATGGCGAAGGTAGTGGCGAGCAATAATCTAAAATCAGCGGCTGAAAACGAAGGACAGGCCTTGTTAATTACGCGGACCAAAGCTGCGGAAGCGGAAGGGAATTTCATAAAAATTTCAGCTCAGGCTGAAAAGGATGCATCGCAGTTGAAGGGGCAGGGCATTGCTCTATTTCGTCAGGAAGTCGCCCGCGGTATGGCTGGCGCGGCAAAGGAGATGGAGGAGGCTGATCTGGATTCGTCTCTGATTTTATTTAGTATGTGGACGGAGGCCGTCCGCAATTTTGCACAAGAAGGAAAAGGAAACGTTATTTTTCTGGATGGCAGCGTAGAAGGCATGCAAAAAACGATGAAGGATATGATGGCAATTAATCAACTTAATAATATAGACAGCAACAAAAAGTAAACATGAAAAAACAAGTATCAACGATTACCCTTGCACTCTCTCTGATGGTGTCGGTAGCAAGCTTTTCGCAGGTAAAGCAGCAGGTTATGCCTTGCGCAACCTATGAGGCTATGGAGCAGCATTTTAAAGAAAATCCATCTGCACGTATGCAATTTGAAAAAGCGCAGAAACAGCTTGAAACGACGCGTTTGGCTGCAGAAAATTCTTCTGCCCGTCCTGCCGCATTTGTTTATACAGTGCCAGTTGTATTTCATGTACTTCATCAGGGGGGACCAGAGAACATTAGTGACGCAGCTTGTTTTGCAGCGCTGGATCAGGTGAACAAAGATTATGCCCGTCAGAGTCCGGATACCAATTTGATGTTTGCACCATTTAAAAATAAGTATGTAAACAGTGAAATTCGGTTTATGCCGGCAAAGCGTGATCCTCAGGGAAATTGTATCAATGGGGTGGTTCATCATTTGGATACAAAAACTAACTGGTCCCAAGGATCCGCGCAGCAGAGTAACTACTGGCCCTATACCTGGGATCCAACACGGTACTTAAACATTTACATTGTGGCGAACATTGTTCCGCAAGGTACTGTAACGGGAGGTGGAATTATTGTTGGTTATACTTATATCCCCGGTACTTGGCCAACGGGCAATCAGCACGACGCTATTGTCTACCGCTACAATTTTCTGGCGACGGGATTTCCAAATCCGGACAGTCGCTCCCTTTCACATGAAATTGGTCACTGGTTGAGTTTACCACACACCTTTGGAAATACAAATAATCCGGGAGTTGTTTGTGGCGATGACAACATTGCAGACACCCCGCCGACAAAAGGAAATTTTGCCGCTTGTCCCGCAGCAGCGACTAACACAGCTTTTACTTGCTCAAGTCCCAACCCTTCAAGCGCCAATAATTATTATCAGAACATTGAAAATATTATGGACTATTCTAATTGTCCTAAAAACTTTACGCAAGGGCAAACCACAGCGATGCGCAATACTTTAGCAGGAACGGTGGGTAACCGTCAGAACCTCTGGAGTGCAAGCAACTTGGTAACAACAGGAGTAAATAACACCACCCCTTGTGCGCCTCTAGCTGAATTTCTTTCCAATAATGGTACTTATTCCGTCTGTGTTGGTGGAAATCTGACGATGAAGGATTTCTCCTCCAATGGCACGGTTAGCAGCTACAGCTGGGCGGCCGATAATAATGCGGTGATTGCCGCTCCAAGTAGTTCTCAGACAGCTATTAATTTTCAGTTAATCGGTGTCAGCAATGTTTCCCTAACCGCATCTAATGCGCAGGGCAGCAGCACCAAAGTGCGTCAGGTGTATGTATTAGATGCCACGCCTGTATTAACCAGCTCTAGCTTTGAGAGTTTTGAAAGTGGTCTACCGCCGTTCTGGAGTATTGGTGATCAAGATAACGATGGTAAGACTTGGATCAACACCAGCAGTGCGTCTTATGATCAGACTTTTAGTTATTATATTGATGGAGCTCAGATGCCGCCTTCTACCGAAGACTATCTCCTCATGCCGATGATGGATGTGAAAAACAATCAGTCTAATAAATTACAGTTTGCATATGCCTACCGTCGTATGCTGTCCTCGCAAAATGATGTACTCAAAATCCAAGCTTCCCGCGATTGTGGTGGCACATGGGAGGACATCGTTGTTCTTTCTGCAAACGTGATGGCTTCTCTTTCCGGTGGCACCTCTACCGATCCTTTCTTGCCAAATTCAAATGAGGAGTGGAAGACCTATGTGATCTCTGATCATCCAAAATGGCTGAACTACATTAACTCTAGCAGTGTACTGGTTCGTTTTATGTTTGTTGAAGGCACAAATGGTTTCGGTAATAATCTTTTCATTGATGCGGTTAATTTCTACTCCCCAAGTGGTGTGAATGAACTTACTCGAAAAATGGAATTTTCTATGTATCCAAACCCGACAACGGGGGAAGCCTATGTGCATTTCAATCTGAATTCAGAAGCCCGTGTTAAATTAAGCGTGAAGGATGTGCTGGGGCGCGAAATTCTGCAGGTAGCGGATAAGAACTTCCTGCCGGGTGAACAAACCCTTCAGATTGCCCGTGATGGCGCCCTGACGCCTGGTATTTACTTTGTAAACATGTCCGTTAACGGTGCTAGCATGAGCCAGAAAATGATCGTTAAATAATTTTTCATTCCCTAATTTAAAACCCGGCGATGCAAATCGCCGGGTTTTTTTTATTTTGTCCCCACCCGAAAGTGAACCCCTTTTCTACCATACCTTTTTTTAGAATCCTACTTCCTTATATCGGTGGAATTCTCTGTGCTCTTTACTTTGGATGGCAGGTACATATAGCTGCCTGTTTATTTTTTCTTATTATTCTACTCCTAACCATTCCTTTTCGTTCTGCAAAAGCCCGTCGCTGGTCTTTGTTGGTGGCGGACCTTTGTTTGTTTTGTTTAGCCCTCAGTAATGTCAGTGTTTGTCGGCGCCCATTGTTTGCGACGCATTATACCAGCTACCTGTCTTCTGATACAAGTGCAGTTCTGCTTGCTCAGATTAATGACGTGCCCGTAACGAAAACAAAAAGTCGAAAATGCGAATTAAAAGTGCTGGCCGTGGCAGAGGGAAAGGTATGGCGACCTTGCCGCGGAAAAGTTCTCTTGTATGTCCGCAGCGGTCCGTTTAGTGCTCATCTGCAGGCAGGTGATCGGATTCAGGTGAAAGCCCGATGGCAGAAAATAAGGGGACCCTTAAATCCGGGTGAATTCAATTATCAACAGTATTTGTCTAACCGCTACATCGAAAGACGGGCCTACGCAGACAGCACTGCTATTGTAAAACTGCCACCAGACAAAAAGTTTGAGCTTTGGTTTTTTGCATTGTCCCTTAAAACAAAAGTTCTGCGTTGTCTGGCCAGATCAGGTTTAAGTGACAATGCCGTCGCCATCTGCGGTGCGCTGCTAACTGGATTTGATGACGAAATAGAAAAGGAGGTACTTCAAGCGTTTTCGCACAGCGGCACCTTGCATATTTTATCCGTTTCTGGCCTTCACACCGGTCTTATTTATGCCGTGCTTGCTTTTTTGTTTCGGCTTGTTGACCGTCAAAAAAAATACCGTCAGTTGGAATTTTTAGTCTTGGTGCTCATTCTTTGGAGCTTTGCGCTTTTCACTGGTTTTTCTCCTCCGGTAATGCGCGCAGTGATCATGTTTAACCTGCTGGGTGCAGGTAAGTTGTATTTTCGGAATTCCAGCCGCAATCAGATTAACATTCTGGCTGTTTCTGCTTTTTCTCTTTTGCTCTATGATCCACTGCTAATAATGGATGTAGGCTTTTTATTAAGCTACGGCGCCATGTTTGGCCTGATGTATTTTCAACCTGCTTTTCAAGCCCTAGTAGAAACGGAAAAACGTTTGCTCTTAAATTTGTGGTCCAGCACCAGTGCCTCCTTTGCGGCTACCTTATGTACTTTACCCCTGACTCTATGCTACTTTAAGCAGTTCCCTTTGTGGTTTGTGCTCTGCAATTTCATTGTGGTACCCGCCAGTTTTGTTTTGTTAATGTTGGCATTTCTGGTGGTTATCAAGGTGCCTTTTTTGATAAGGCCCGCGAATCTGCTGACAGATTGGATGCTGGGCTTTGTAGAGTTGTTCGATTCGCCGAAGGGCGGATATATTGAGGCGATAGATTTTCGCTTGTCCGACGCCCTTTTCCTGAGTTTGATTATAATCCTTTTTTCCAAAGCCTTTGCGCGACATTCCCGCCGACTTCTCTACCTTTCAATTCTTGGGACACTGAGCTGGCAGCTGTTTTCAATTTGGCAAAGTTATGAAAGCAAAAGTAACGAGAAGGTTTTGCTTTTTTCGCTGCGAAAAAGTGCAGGGCTGGCGGTAAAACATCCGGGACAAGTTTCTTTATGGTTGCAAGATAGCAGTGTTTTAGAATACTCGGTCAAGCCCTGGCTGATTAGTCAGAATTATGCCGAACAGTCGACGCTTCAGTCGCGCGTGCTGAGGCTGGGTGAGGAGTACATCGTTTACGCGCATCAAAAAGATAGTTTTCCTCGTCTTTCACCTGAAAAAATAAAATACCTCATCTGCAGTTCGGAATTTAAAATCACTAAAAAATTGTTAAAGTCGCTACCTGGTACTGCAATTGTTTTCCTGGATGGCACAAATGGACGCAGGGACATTGACGAGACCATTAAATTATGTCGTAACTTTGGAAGAATGGTCTGGGTGCTTTCTGAAAAAGGAGCCTGTCAGATTGGTGTAAGGGAAAGACATTATGAAATTGAGAATTGGTGATAAAGTCCGGCTACTAAATGAAGTAGGTGAGGGCCTGGTTTCTCGGATAAAAGATAAGGAAACTGTCTTTGTGGAAATGCAAGATGGATTTGAAATTCCGTTTTTAATTTCTCAACTCGTTCCAATTCACACAGAATTAATTATTGATAAGGATGCGGAGAACCTCGAAATCAATCCTGAGGCGCACCTGACGGATGCTGTGTATTTTATCATGGAACCCGACCATGATTTTCAACCACTTGTGAGTGATTATAAGATCTATCTTTTTAATGCTTCGTCTTTTAACCTTCTGTACTCCTATAGCGTTAAGGATGAAGAGTATTTTCAGACGCTGAAACATGGCGAGGTTGGACCTTATCAAAAGGTGCTTATTCGTCAGGTGAAAATGCAGTACTTTAAAGATTACCATTATCATAAAATGGAGTGTCTACTCTTCAAAAACACGTTCTTTAAAGCACAGACACCTATTGCGGAAGTTATTCGTATTAGTCCGGAAGTGCTCCATGCGGCTAAAATGATCCGCCATGATGAATTCAGGCATCCCGTTTTTGGTTTTTTACTTAAGGATGATTTTATCTCGCATAACCGTGTTGACGCCAATTTAGGGGAAAACGACATTGCTCGTTTAAAAAGTATTAAGGAATTTAAGACCGCCAGTAAGGTGTCGCGTTCAAATAAAGAATATCTGCGTTCGCTTGAGAAAGAAGTCGACCTGCATATTAATGAGCTGGTAGAAAGCACGAATGGGATGAGTAACTTTGAAATGTTGAATATTCAACTGGAGCGTTTTGAAAAAGAGCTCGATGAAGCGATTGCGAAGCACATGAAGAAACTTATTTTTATTCACGGTGTTGGCAATGGCCGACTCCGACAGGAAATTACAGCTATTTTAAAAGACACCCGAGGGGTTACATTTCAAGATGCCTCCTACAAAGAGTATGGTTATGGGGCCACGCAGGTCAATATTCTTTGAAATTAGGTCCTTCTAACATACATTAGTATTCGTATTTTTACAGTATGATTCCATTTGCACCTCCTAGAATAGATGATCTGATCACGGATGAAGTTGTTAAGACACTCCGCAGTGGCTGGATCACGACGGGACCGAGGACAAAAGATTTTGAAAAAAAAATTACTGCTTATTGCGGTAACAAAGCCACGCTTTGTCTGAATTCGGCAACAGCGGGACTCGAGATTATTCTTCGCTGGTTTGGCGTGAAAGCAGGCGATGAAGTGATTCTTCCTGCTTATACCTACAGTGCTACAGCAAATGTCATTATGCACTGCGGGGCGAAGCCCGTTTTTGTGGATGTTCGGCCCGATGATTTTAACATCGCATGTGAAGCTATTGCAGCTGCCATAACGCCGCAGACAAAAGTGGTGATGCCTGTCGATTTTGCTGGAATGCCTTGCGATTATGATGCTATTTTGAGTGTTCTAGAAAATGCAAAGGGTCTGTTTCGTGGTGAGTCGCAAGAGCAGAAACAGTTGGGTAGGATTTTGTTACTCAGTGATGCAGCGCATTCCTTCGGCGCTGAATACAAAGGAAAAAAAACAGGCGTCCTTGCAGATGTCAGTGTTTTTTCATTTCATGCCGTTAAAAACCTGACGACCGCAGAGGGTGGGGCAGTTGCTCTAAACCTTCCTAAACCTTTCGATAACGCAGCGCTTTACAGTAAACTTTGTATCACCACACTCCACGGTCAAAATAAAGATGCCCTCGCAAAAACTCAGAAAGGTAACTGGCGTTACGATATTGTGGAAGCAGGCTATAAATGTAATATGACGGACCTGAGCGCAGCCATTGGATTAATTGAACTGGCTCGTTATGACCATGACACACTGGTAAAACGGCGTGCCATTTGTTTAAAATACTCCGAATTGCTTTCTGCCGATTCCCGCCTGCAGTTACCTATGTTTGAAACGGGAGATCGTAAAAGTTCTTTTCATCTCTATCCCCTGCGAATTAAAAACATCAGCGAAGAACAACGCGATGCCATCATTCGCGAAATGTTTGATGCAGACATCAGTGTCAACGTTCATTTTATTCCCGTTACATCCATGAGCTTTTATAAAAACCTGGGGTATCGTACCGATGATTTTCCTGTGACTTATAATAATTACAGCCGGGAAATGTCTCTGCCTATTTTTTACGATCTGACTGAGACGCAAATTAAACTTGTGGCGGACACAGTATTGAAAGCGGTCCAAAAAATATGCTGAAAAGGCTGTTTGATATTTTTGTTTCATTTACGGGACTTCTCCTTCTTCTTCCACTGTTCTTTATAATTGGACTTGTAGTTCGACTTGGTTCGCCTGGTTCTGTCTTTTATCGTCAACAGCGCGTTGGAAAAAAGGGGCAGCTTTTTCGAATCTTCAAGTTCAGGACCATGCAACCGAATTCTGATAGTAAAGGCCTTCTCACCGTAGGTGGTCGAGATCCCAGAATAACCCGAAGCGGTTATTTTTTAAGGAAATATAAGCTGGATGAATTACCACAGTTATTAAATGTACTGATCGGCGATATGAGCTTTGTCGGGCCGCGTCCCGAAGTGAAAAAATATGTGGACTTGTATACGCCGCAAGAGCTGCAAGTGTTGAATGTACGTCCAGGGATTACGGATTATGCGTCGCTAGAATATTTCAGTGAAAATGAACTACTGGCCACTTCAGACGATCCTGAAACGACCTATATTCAAGAAATTATGCCCGCGAAGTTAAAATTAAATGCCCGTTACATAGAGGAGGCCGGTTTATTAACGGATGTGAAGATTATGGGAAGAACTATTTTGAAAATTTTCACTTCCTGACAGCACCCAGGCTCATGAGTGCACAGTAGGCCGGCTTGGGCATATACTCATTGTCAAATAATAAGGGTCTGGCTTTGTTTGAATCTTCACTGAGCCACGAATCTTTGTCACTTAAGCCCCAGAGTGTAATTCCGAATTGTTGATCGGGAGGTAGGGTTTGAAATAGCTGAAAGACAAAGCGGTAACGTTCACTTTGTTTCATTAATAAGTCCGCCTTTTTTTTTATAGTCGTCTGCGGTGTATTCAGACGCACATCCAATTCAGAGAAATGTAATCGAAAACCTGCATCTGAAATCAGGCGACAGGCTTCTTTTAATTCTTCTTCCCGTGGCGAATTGAGGCTAATGTGCATCTGCAGCCCAATGCCATCAATACGAATTCCTTCTGCTCTTAATTTCCGCAGGTGCGCCAAAACCGCATCCAATTTGGGACCCGGCACCTCTAGGCCATAATCATTGTAGAATAGCAGGGCGGCGGGATCTGCTGTCTGTGCGGTCTGAAATGCTTTTCTAATATAACTTTGACCGGTCTTATTAAACCAGATTGTTTCCCTGAAACTTCCGTCGTCATTAAAAGCTTCATTGACGACATCCCAACTGGCAATTTTGCCCTTACAGTGTTTAACGACGGTGTCAATATGTCGGCACATGATGTCGCTGATTTCCTCTGGCTGATGATGTTTATTGTGCATCCAACGCGGCAGCTCCCGATGCCAAATAAGTGTATGGCCGTGCAGTCGGATATTTCTTTCTTCGCAAAAACGCATCAGTTCGTCAATCTCTTGAAAGGCAAATTGTTCGGGGAGCGGCTGAATAAAAGAAGCTTTAAGAATGCGTTCAGGACTAAAACTATTAAATTCTTTTATCGCCAGTTGCCAGTATTTTTCGGAAAACTTCAGCTTCTCGCTATCCAAGGCCAGACCAACGGGAAAGGAAAAGTGCTGATGAAGACCGCTCGCTTTACAGTCAGAAAATAGCGCAGAGACCAGGTCGCTTATAAAAAATAAAAAAGATAACAGAAAGAGGCGTGACACATTTGGATGCCCGCAATTTTGAGGCCAGCTTCAAATTTACAAGTCTCAGGCCTTACAATAATTTCTGCTTTGCCTCATTAGACGACTACTGCTGTCGTAGGACATCATCGGACTTTCACCTAATAATCCACTCTAGTTCTATAGTTTTTTGCCTATTTTTTCAGCAACTGCATCAGAAAATAAATTCACATTCCTTACCCTAACGGAATCTTGTACTGCTCTCCGCAGAAAAAAAACGCTCACGGATAATTGATCAATAGCGTCTATTTAGTTTGGAGCGATGGAAATTTTGAAGTTCTTGCCTACTTCAAAAACTAAACTTGGTGAACGTTAATTAAAAACCTCTGCAAGCTGAAAAGATGCCTTCTGGCGAATACCTTTTTCAGTGCGTTCAATCTGCGCGCATTCAATTAGTGGATCGTGCTCAAAAAAGAGGGTCCAGTTTTCTGCGACTGCTCTGTTTAGTACGGTTTCTTTTTCCTGTAGGGTGAGCAGGGGACGGGTGTCATAAGCCATTACGTATGGCATTGGCAAATGTCCGGCGCTTGGAATTAAATCCGCCATAAAAGCGAGGGTCCCTTTGGCATGCTGAATGAGGGGTAACATCATTGCCTCCGTGTGTCCGTTGACTTCTATAAAACTTAGGCCTTCAATAATTTTTGAATCTTCAAAAAGCTCAACCATTTGTCCGCTCTCCTTAATCGGCATAATGTTCTCCTTCAGAAAACTTGCTTTTTCACGAGGATTTGGATTGACCGCCCAGTCCCAATGTTTGGGATTAATATAATAATGTGCATTTTTAAATGCGGTACTTAATTTGGTTCTGTCTTCATTATAGTCAATACTTCCGCCACAATGATCAAAATGCAGGTGGGTAAGCACAACATCCGTTACATCCTCTCTACTAAAACCTAATTTATTGAGTGAGTTATCCAGACTATCATTCCCGTGCAAATAATAGTAGCCGAAAAATTTTTCGTCCTGCTTATTTCCCATGCCATTATCAATCAGAATGAGTTTGTTACCTTCTTCAATTAAAAGACAGCGCATGGCCCAACTGCACATGTTGTTTTCATCAGCGGGGTTAATTTTATTCCACATACTCTTTGGCACAACGCCAAACATAGCACCCCCATCCAGCTTAAAATGACCGGTGTTTACGGTATACAATTTCATAAAACCAATGTAAAAGTAAACCCGCCTTGTGAGCGGGTTTATCGGTTAGTGTTTAAGGACAATTTTCTTGACTACCTTTTCTCCGCTGCCTGCAATTTCAGCGAAGTAGATGCCATCACTATAACGACTCAGATCGAGGTCGAGCACATTATTCATTACATTTCCAATCTCGGAATTAACGAGTTCCTGGCCCATGGAATTGCGGATGCTTAGTCGCAAATTCTGTGAACTACTCAGTGTAAAGATTAGCTGGAAAATACCTGAGCCGGGGTTAGGCAGAATCATAAAACCTTTCTGCAGTTCCGAAACTTGTTCGGCGATACCGTTGATGCCACTGCAGGTAATTTGCGGCAGTATGGCTAACTGCACGCGGGCCTTGCGACCGCTTCGGAATGGTTTCCAACTATTATTGTATTGTAAAAACCAAGCACTGCTGTCCACCGCCGAATTGTAGCGTGTATTACTGAAAATATTAATGGAATCGAGCGCTGAATTAGTAGGACTTTGAACTGCCGCAAAGAAGCCCGAGGTGCTATTGACTAGCACTGGTGAAGCAAAATCAAATTTAAACGGAATAATCTTGCTATTGGTAAGTGGCGGGAGGTTGGGTTTGCCTACATAGCCTATGCTTAGGACTTTTCCAGCTTGGCCAATAATTTTACCGAGACTATCATTGCGCTGCGAAATCAATCCACCTGGTCCCTGGGTCACACTGCCACCATATAGTTTGCAGGTAATTTGGGAGGCAGGGTTCGCTGCGTTAGTACCAAGACTATCAAATAAAACAATCACACTATTTATCTGTGGGTAGGGGACAGAGGTATAGTTGAGGGGCGAAAAGTATTGGGCAAATTCCTTGTCCTTATAACAGTTAGTTCCCGCCAGATAACCGGTTGGACCAGTCTGACAGCCACTCACAGTAGGGTCATTTGGTAGACGGTAGGTCGTCAGGGTGTCTATTTTTTTGATTGCTTTTAGGGTGTCAATGCAAGGGGACAGACTGGTGCAATTTCCAAATGCCGTCACAATCATTGAATAAGTTGAAGAGGTAATGCTGTTGGTTGCTACTAAGGATAGGGTGTAGGTACCAGGATTGGTGAGGAGGACGCCAGGATTTGGAACAGTTGCATTTGGCGTAAAATTAGCTGCTGGTGAGGCACTCCAGAGAAAACTTGGACTTGGAGAACCAGAAGATGTATTAAAAGGATAGAAATAGCTATTGAGACATTGCGAGCCATTCAGATTAAAGGAAGCAATGGCAGAAGAAGTTGGCGAAGCAGAGGTAGGGTTGCATTTGCCGTGCGTACCCAGTACATTTCTGAAAGGCGACTGGCTTAAAGCGGTTTGCATACGGATATTTTGTTCGTTGGTGAACATGTAGCGGGTGATATCATCCGTCATATCCATAAAATTCATAAACATGATACCGTTGGGTGCTGTATTAGACCCACATTGGTCCACACCAAAAGGATGTGTCGGTACACCATAATACGCCTGTTTCTGCTGTGGGGTATCATTTACATAATCAGAGAGGCAGTTGCCGTCCCCCCAAATATGTCGAAGTCCCATCCAGTGACCTAGTTCATGTGTGCAGGTCCGCCCGAAATCAGTTGGCGAAACGACACCAATGTTTCCGAATGCTTTCGTGTAAACCCAGATTCCATCTGTAGTAGCGGTACCGAAGTTAGTTCCCCATAAACCACTGAGTGAACTTGCGGAAGGGTAACTTGCAAATCCATTCAAGGAATATCCTGGGGGTTTATCACTGATCCAGATGTTTAAATATTTTGTGGGATCCCAGATGGTGGCTGGCATAATGGTGCTATAAAAATAATTCTTCAGGTCCAGAGTAGGGGTACCGGGACTTAGCCAGCTTAGTGTATTTGCATTCACGCGGTGCACGCCTTTCTCTGGCATCGCATTGTCCTGCGGATCTTTGGAAGCCAGACAAAAAGTAATTCCTGTATTGGCTTTCAGGCCAGCAAATACGGTGGGTACGGAAGCACTGGTCAACCCGGTACCTGCAAAGTCTTTGTTTAAGATGGCAATCTGACTCTTAATCTGATTACTATCTACATTTGGAAAAGTACCATAGGTCTCTCCTGTGTAAATCACATGCACAACAACGGGAATGGTGGTGTTATAGCCGCGGTTACCGCTTTGCTGGGACGCTTTGTATTCTGCCATCTTCTCCTGCATCCATTGTTCCCACTGTGCAGCAGGGACTCCGGTACCGCAGGCTCCGGCATTAAATTGTGGCGTTTGTGAACTTAGGGTTAAGGAACCGAGCAGTGCAACCAGAAATAATTGTAATTTAATACGCATCATAGCTTCAGATTAATTGTTCTAAATTAAAGGAAAAAAATCAGATAGAAAAATAATTCACTCAGTCAAACCCCCTCTCAACTCTGTTAACTTATTGTTTAGTGAGTTTTGCAAACTTCAATAATAAACTTTTTATGCCGCCTTGAGCAAACTGAATGGTCGCCTTGGTTTCAGGCCAGGGACCTTCCAATGAAATCACTTCTCCGCTTCCAAATTTCTCATGATAGACCTGATCTCCTTTTTGTAGACTTTGATTAACTGCTAGGTCGGCACTACCGGACCCCAACCGGCCCGCTTTATTTAAACTGATCAGCTTCTTCTGTTGCGGCTGAAAGTTGAGTGTCTTCTGATTCCGGGTTTCTTGCTGATAAGCCTCGCGGAAGCGATCAAAGGTCTGCGGTGAAAAGGAGGGGGATTCCGGTTCTTCCGCAAAATCCAGGTATTTGTCGTCTATCTCATCAATGAATCGGCTTGGTTCGCAATAAGTCACATTTCCATATCGGTAACGCATCCCAGCGTAGCTAAGCGTAGCCTGTTTTTCAGCGCGGGTAACGGCCACGTAAAATAAGCGCCGCTCCTCTTCCAAATCTGCCCGATTATTGATGGATAACTGAGAGGGAAATAAATTCTCTTCCATTCCCACGATATACACAAAAGGAAATTCAAGCCCTTTGGCCGCATGAATGGTCATCATGCTTACCTTATCATTGTCGGTGTCTTTCTCATCTTCCTTATCCACAGTGGTCAATAAGGTGATCTCCTGCATGAACTCGTCGAGGGTTCTAATGCTCTTATCGGGCGGAATTAACTCCATACTCATGGCCGCATCCGTATTTTTAATCACTTCACTGAGTTCGTCTTCTTGCGGACTACGTTCCTGTTCGGAAAAATCTTTCAGACCATTTAATAGTTCCTGTACGTTTTCATAACGATTTGCGCCCTCTGGCGTTTTGTCCGCAAACAACTCCCGAACAATACCTGAATTAACCGCGATGTGATTGCCCATCTCATAAGCGTCCTTATGTGGAAGCAACAAGCTGAAATTCTGAATCTGTGAAACAAAATCAACGATCTTGGCGGTAATACCTCCATTAATGCCCAGTTGAAAATCCTTTAAGTGCGAAATGACGGTCCACATACTGACATCGTGCTCTGCGGCAGCAATGGTGATCTTGTCGATTGTGGATTGTCCAATCCCACGGGCGGGGTAATTAATAATCCGGCGCAGGCTCTCTTCATCGTTCGAATTAATGCTGAGACGAAAATAGGCGAGTACATCCTTCACTTCTTTTCGCTGGTAAAAACTTAGTCCTCCATAAATCTTGTAGGCTATGTTTAGACGGCGCAGGGCTTCTTCAAAGGAGCGCGACTGGGCATTGGTACGATACAGAATTGCAAAATCCTTGTTATTGGCCCCTTCCGATTTTTTTAATTCATAAATATTGGACGCAATTTTCTGCCCCTCTTCACTGTCGGTACTCGCGCGGACGACTCGCAACTTCTGCCCTTCATCATTTTCAGTGAAGACATTTTTTTCAAACTGGTCCTTATTATTGGCAATAATCTGATTCGCAGCACCCACAATCGTTTTGGTACTTCGGTAATTCTGTTCTAGTTTAAACATTTTGAGATCGGGATAGTCTTTCTCAAAATTTAAGATGTTCTGTATGTTTGCGCCGCGAAAGGCATAAATACTTTGTGCATCGTCTCCCACCACGCAAATATTCTGAAAGCGCGCCGCCAGCTGCTTTATAATGAGGTATTGGGAGAAGTTGGTATCCTGATACTCATCCACCAAAATATATCGGAATTTGTTTTGGTACTTATAGAGCACATCCGGAAAATCGCGCAACAACACATTGGTCTGAAACAATAAATCATCGAAATCCATTGCTCCAGCTTTAAAATTCCTTTTCTGATAGGCTTCGTATATTTTTCCAAGCAGGGGTTTCCGGCTGCTTAAATCTTCCTGCTGGGTCACCGGATTGTTAAGGTATTGCAAAGGTCCTACAAGTTTATTTTTCGCATCGCTGATACGGTTTAAAACCAGACTGGCCTTGTACACCTTATCATCCAGATTAAATTGCTTTAAAATATCCTTAATAACACCCTTGCTATCATCGGTATCATAGATGGTGAAGTTGTGGGGATATCCCAGTTTTTCAGCTTCCATGCGAAGAATTTTAGCGAAGACACTGTGAAAAGTGCCCATCCAGAGATTTTTTGACTCTTTCTGACCCACCAATTTTCCAATCCGCTCTTTCATTTCTTTCGCCGCTTTGTTGGTGAAGGTGAGGGAAAGGATATTAAAAGCATCCACTCCTTTCTCCATGATGTGCGCAATTCGGTACGTCAGAACCCTAGTTTTTCCCGAGCCGGCACCGGCTATGATCATAATCGGTCCCTCTGTGGCTGTTGCAGCCGCTTTCTGTAATTTATTCAGTTCGTCTAAAAAATGATCCATCCTCTAAAATTGCTAATTTTTTTGGTTCTGGATTTCACAGAAAACAAGAAAGATTTAAACAAAACTCTTTGTTCCCTCAATCATTCAGGGCATTTAGTAAGTCATTTTATAAAAACAGGCTTAAATCGTGCGTTTTTACTTTTTGAATGTTATTTTTATAATAGCCGGTACATGAATGAAGAATAACATTGTTTATATATTACTTTGGATTGTCATGCCTGTTCTCCTGCGTGCTCAAACACTGACTTGCCCCAGTCCACTCATATACATGGATGGGGGATCTTTCATTAGTGTCTACAATCCCTCCCTGCCTCTCTCTGCCACCAATCCTTCTACCACGACTATTCCCACTTTTGGCAGCGGACTTACCCTGATGCCCAATATGAACGGAGGGACGCTCAGTCCTACTTTTTATTCCACCAGCGCAGGCACATACTGGTATTGGAGTGGAACTTCTTGGGTTAACACGACCCACAGCACGGGTAATGCCTCTGCAGTGAATTTGGCTGGTTGCAACGGGACCCTTTATAACCTGGTTGGTGGATCTGGTCAAGTCTATTCCTACAATGGCACTGGCAACGGCTCACTGCTAACCACTCTGACTACTTTTAACGGGGGCGGACCGTATGATTTACAAACGGACTGCAATTGTAATTTTTATGCACTTAATACCACGGCACCGAATCAGACCCTGACCATGTATAGTGCTTCGGGTGCTCCGCTCTGCACGTATTCACTCAGTGGCATGCCCAATGCGAGTGCCGGTGGTGGTTTCGCCATCGTGGGAAATTTTATTTATGTCAAGAACAATGTCTCCTCTCCCGGGGGCTTTTATATCGGTGAAATTTTGGGCTCAACTGTCAGCTTTACGTCAGTCCCAAATTTTACAAATACTCCAGGTGATTTTGCATCCTGCCCCGTATGCTATTCTTCTGCCACCATCACTGGGGCTTATGCCACTGGGGGTTTGGTTGGTTGTAGTGCTCCCAACACGACCTTAACCGCCGTTGCAAATGCGACCGGCGTGACCTATAACTGGACCGGACCAGGTATCAGCAGTGGTAATACCAATTCCGTTCTGGTGGCTTCGCAGCCTGGCACATATTCCTGCGTTATAAATGCAGGTGGATGTCCTCCCATTATTGCCACCGTAACGGCTGCCGTTGTCACTAACTCTAATATCGTGCAAGCAGCCATTACGCCTTCCGGGAATATTTGTCTCGCTGGTGGCTCAGCACTTCAGCTTCTGGTGACGCATACCTACAGCAATGATATTATTAATTGGAGTGGTCCTGCTTTAGGCCCAGTCGTCAACACCGAATCCCTCACTGTTACTTCCGCTGGGGTTTATTCTGTTATGGTGATTGATCCCTATACCAACTGTGTGGGGGTGAATGCGGTGACGGTCACACTGAATCCCACCGTCAGCCTGAGTAGCAGCAGTTCCTCACTGTGCAACTCCGGAACCGGGGGCTCGCCCTCAAGTATCACGCTGACTCCTTCGGGTGCAACTGCTTATACCCTTCTGACCAGTCCTAATTTTCAGAGTGTTTCTGCGAATGGCACCAATACGGTGCTAACTGTTTTGTCCCCCCTCACTTTTTCTACGACTGGCGCGGCCACATTGATCGGGCAGACTGGATTTTGTAAAGCAAACACCACCGCTATTTTTAGCATTTATCCCAATCCGACCTTAACACTTTCAGGTAATCAGTACAGCGTTTGTCCTGGGGACTCTCGGACACTCTCGGTAAGTGGTGCTAGCTCTTATACGTGGACGGGCGGGAACGGTTTGAATCAGAATTCTGGAAGTACTGTTATTGCCACGCCCTCTGTCAGTTCGGTTTATTCCATTCAGGGAAGTACTGCAGGTTGCAGAAGTCAGCCGCAGGTCGTCAGTGTGGTGGTGACGCCTTTTCCGACACTGAGCATCAATCCCACGAATACCACCATCTGTCTGGGGACCTCCATAACCGTCATCGCCAGCAGCAATGCTAGTAGTGTGAGCTGGAATCCAGCTACTGGCTTGTCCTCCGGTTTTTCTCCTGTGGTTACCGCTTCACCGCCGTATACACAATTCTACACACTTTCTGCGAACCTGAACAATTGTATTACGACTGGCACCATGTTAATTCAGGTGACACAGCCCCCTGTTGTCAATCTGGCGATGTCTAGTAACAGTTTGTGTGCTTATTCTTTTAATGGTTCTCCGATTAGTCTCAGCATAGCTGCCACCGGGGCTAATACCTATAGTATGTCTGCAAGCGGCTTTGTCAGCGTGCAGCCGGGGACGGGACCTGTTTTTAATATCAGCCCATCAGGAACCCAAATGTCTCAGCTAAATACGGTCACACTTTCGCTGATTGCCACGACAGGGGTTTGTACGGTGAGCAAAACGCGAACAATCAGTATTGTGCCAAATCCAAGCATCGCTATTAGTCCCCTGAGCGCGAGCATCTGTCCCGGTGCTTTGAAAGGATACACCGCCAGCGGGTCACAGAATTATTTCTGGCTGCCAAGCGGAAATTTTACCCTGACGGGGCCTAATAGTATTTCAGCCAGTGCGCCAATGACCAGCTATTATTCGGTATATGGTTCAACAGATGGTTGCTATAGTGATACCAAAAGTTCCGTTTTACTGATTAGCCCTGTGCCCACCCTGGCCATCTCTAAATCCGTCTACACGCTTTGTGCGGGCGATGCGGTACCCTTGCAGGTTATTGGAAATGGAACTAGTTACGTCTGGTTGCCGCCGGTTGGATTAAACCCGTCGACCGGATCAGTTGTGTCCGCCAGTCCCCCTCAAACTCAGAATTATACGGTGCAGGCCACATTGAACACCTGTACTAATCAAGCGGTGACCTCGGTGAGTGTGATTTTAATTCCGACTATTGCCGCAACAGCTAGCGAGTATACTGTTTGCAAAGGCTTCTCTACGCAGTTAAAAGCAAGTGGCGCCATCAGTTATCTGTGGTTACCTTCGACCTACCTGAATCAGGCCTCTGGTAACCTGGTCATTGCGCAGCCGCTGGCCAATATGGTATATACCATTCTTGGCTTTAACGGCATTTGCACAGCTAGCAATACCTTGGCGGTCACCACGCTAGATATTCCCAATTTGAAAATCGCAGGATCGCAGCCAGAAGTGTGTGAAGGCAGCCGCGCTATTCTGAGAGCAGGGGGCGCGCAATTTTACCAATGGTCCCCACTCAATTCTCTTTTTCTATCTGCTGGAGATAGTGTTGCAGTGGCCGCACCGCCCGCCAGCACCAATTACAGTGTCACAGGAATTAATAGGCTGGGGACCGTCACTTGCGCTTCCCAGATGAGTTATTCCGTTATCGTAATTCCATATGCCAAGGCCGAAGCCAGCGCGAATACAGAGATTTGTCAGGGACAAAAAATCAACCTCTACGCAAAAGGAGGAAACACTTTTTCCTGGAGTCCTTCGGAAGGCCTGACGGGGGTGACAGGAAACATTGTCTTGGCTAATCCCACCATAACAACGATTTATAATGTGCACGTCAGCAATAATACCTCCTGTGGTTCCGATGCAACCGTGCAGGTGACTGTAAAACCAGCGCCTACTGTAACTGCATCGCCAGATACCACTTATAAAGTGAATGAAGTCATGCTGATTCGTGCACTGGGAACCGGAACGCTGAGCTGGCTGCAGGGAGAGGCGATTGTTTGCAAAGATTGTTTTGAATCCCGCGTATACGCCACGCACAGTGGCTGCTATGTGGTGCAGGCGGAGGGAGAGGGAGGCTGCATGGCATACGATCAGGTCTGTTTGACCATCGAGAATGATTTTACGGTTTATATTCCCAATACGTTTACACCAAATGGCGATGGACTGAATGATTTTTTTCTGGTTTCTGGAGAAGGAATTTCTCAGACAAAATTGGCGGTATACAATCGCTGGGGTGCTAGTGTGTTTTACAGTGAAGAGGTAACGAAGGGCTGGGATGGGAAATTTAAAGGGACAGAATGTAAACAGGATGTCTATACGTATGTCCTTAGTTTTTATGGGCTGGATCGTAAATTTTATCAAAGAACGGGGAATGTGCAGCTGATTCGTTAATCAGTTTGACATTCCCCGCAATTCTTATTTTTTCATTGCTTTCTGCATCGGATTTTCGCCTTGTGTTTGTCCGCGCACTGCTGCCGACTTGGCTTTAAATAATTCAAAGCGACTGGCATCCTGTTTAATATTCCAGGTATTATTTTTTTCATTGATATCGGCCGTTTCACGATAAGGATCCAGCAAAATGGACGCTACTTTTTTCGACTTGAGAAAGGTTTTGCTGACTTCTTTTTCATTCTTCCGCCAAATATAAGCGCCAATTCGTTCAATGTCGGAACTACCGTCCGCGTAATTAAACTGGATAATCAGGGGCGACACTAGACCTCCTTTATTTAAGAACTTGATCTCATACAAGTACTTTTCAGCATAGCCATTAAAGAGTGAATCAGTCACTTGTTCAAGTCCTTCGTAGCGGTTGCGAACTTCTTTTGCTGCAGCAGGTACAGGTTTATAGTGGTAATAAAAGTCTCGAAGCGTTGTGTCTTTTTCGATAAGGGGAATGATACCACTTTCACGATTACGGATGGTTGTGATATAATCCGCTTCACGCGGTTTCGGCAGGGTGGTGATGGTATCCATTTTCAAAGGAACTTTTTCGCCCCGTACAATTTTCCAGGCTTTCACAGTATCAATGGCAAGGTCTACCGGTTCAATGTCATAGAACCATCCGCGCCAGAACCAGTCCAAATCCACCGCGCTAGCATCTTCCATGCTTCGGAAAAAATCAGCGGGTTCAGGATGTTTAAACGCCCAACGATTACAATACTGTTTGAAAGCATAGTCAAAAAGTTCGCGTCCCATGACAGTTTCGCGAAGGATATTCAAGGCGGTAGCAGGCTTTCCGTATGCATTCGACCCAAAATTAATAATGTTCTCACTATTGGTCATAATGGGTTCAAGAAAATTCTTAGGCAGACGCATGTAGTCTGTAATTTTATAAGCGGGTCCTCGCTGGGAAGCATAACTAGCGTCAAATTCCCGTTCGGTCAGGTATTGAACAAAGGTGTTCAATCCTTCATCCATCCAGCTCCATTGGCGTTCATCGGAGTTGATAATCATGGGGAAGAAATTATGACCAACTTCATGAATAATCACCATGATCATGCCATTTTTGGTTCCTTCACCATAGGTGCCATCTTTTTCTGTCCGCCCAAAATTGAAACAAATCATTGGGTACTCCATACCATTTGCTGCTTCAATACTTTGGGCAACAGGGTAGGGGTATGCGATGCTGTATTTGCTGTAAGTCTTAATGGTATGTGCCACAACTTTGGTAGAGTATTTTCTATAAAGGCCATAAGCCTCTTTTCCATAAAAACTCATACACATCACTTTCTTGCCTTCGCAAGTCACTGGCATGGCGTCCCAAGAAAACTTACGAGAGCTTCCCCAGGCAAAGTCGCGAACACTGTCTGCTTTAAAAAGCCATGTTTTAGTTCCAGTTACCTTTCCTTTTTCTGCTTTTATTGCTTCATCTAGTGTTGCCACCTCGAGCGGTTCGGTCGCTTTCTGAGCAAGTTGCCAGCGCTTAAAACGTTCTGGACTTAAAACCTGCTGGTAGTTTTGGCACTCGCCGGTTGAGCATATCAGATGGTCTGCAGGGACGGTCATTTTAACGCGATAATTCCCGAAGGCTAGGGCAAATTCACCACGACCGGTGAACTGTTTGTTCTGCCATCCTTGAAAATCACTATAAACACACATGCGGGGATACCACTGTGTCATGGTAAATAAATGATTGCCGTCTTCTGGAAAATACTCATAACCGCCACGACCACCAAATTCCGTGCGATTGATCATTTTATAATGCCATTTGACAGTGAACTTTACCTTTGCTTTAGAAACGAGCGGCCGAGGGAGGTCGATGCGCATCATGCTGCCGTTGATAATATATTTCAGCGGTTTACCGAGCTCGTCGCTGACCGCATCAATTTTATCACCGAGTCCAGCTAGATTTTTAGCGGTCTCCACAGAACGCAAGGCGCTCAGTGTCAAAGGTTCACCTAGTTTATTTTCATCAAAATAATTAACTTCGTTGGAAGGGTCATGTTGATTTTCATCCAGCTGCAGCCAGAGGTAAGTCAGACTTTCGGGTGCGTTATTGGTATAAGTAACGGTTTCGGAACCAATGACGCTGAGATTTTTTTCGTCCAGTGTGACATCAATATCATAATCCGCTTTTTGTTGCCAGTACTTTCCCCCTGGAGCACCCGAAGCTGCGCGGTACTCATTTGGTGTCGGAAGAATACTTCCAAGCTGTTCGAACTTGTTTCCGTGATTGGAGGAAGGATTGTTCTGAATGTTCTGCGCTACAGCACTTGTGAAACTGAGACAGATTAGAGCTGCAAAAGTCTTTCTGCAGTCATAAATAGAGCGATTAGGCCTGAAAAGCATAAAATAATAAATTTAAAAACACTGCCGGGTACTTTAATCACGGCGGTTAAAAGTAAGGAAAATCCGATAACTGAAATAACAATAATGTTTTGCGCGGCTTCCAGTCCTAAATTAAAATAAACCAAAGGTAGCATCAGATTGTCTCCGCTGCCTAAAAGCGCGCGCAGCTGCATACTAAAACCCAGTCCGTGTATCAGGCCAAAAAACAAAACGCTTCCAAAGGCAAAAGGTAATGCACGTGTTTTCTGTTGCGTCCTTGGAAAGTGGATGATGGCCGACAACAAGATGGTGAGCGCAATACCTATTTCAATCCATTTTTCGGGAAGCGGCAAATCCAAGTTGATCCCGAGCAGCATGGACAGGCTATGGCCGAGGGTAAATGCGAGAATCAGCCACAGTATTTTCTTCCAGTCTTTTGGAGGGTAGCTGACGGCTAAAATGGCTAGGAAGAGGAAATGATCCAATGCCCCTGGCGCCATTAAATGCTCTGTCCCTAATTTAAACCAGATCAAAAAATCATTCATTACCTTTGGCTTGTGCGAGTTGCGAAATTACAATTATATCTCTTTCTGCTAGTGTTGCCTGTCCAGTTCTGCTTTACTGCCGCTCATCCTTTTTATCTGAGTGTCTGTGATTTAGTGTACAAGAGCGAAACGCAAAGTTTGCAGATTGCAGTCCGTATTTTTACCAACGACCTGGAGACTGCCTTGAAAAAGGCAGAAGGTAAAGCAGTAGATCTTTATCATCCGGCCGATTCCCTCTCATTAGAAAAGCAACTTAATCGGTATGTTCAAGCCTGTCTGAAAATAAAGATTAATGGTCAAGAGCAGCCGATGAGTTATTTGGGACACGAGCGGGAAGCCGAATCCTGCTGGCTGTATTTTGCTATCGCAGATTGTCCAAAACCCGTGCAGTTGGATTTAAAAAACAGTCTGCTCTACAATAGTTTCCGACAACAGGCCAATATTATTCAAGCAGAAGTGGATGGAATTAAGAAAAGTCTGCGTCTAAGCTTTCCCGAGGTGAACGCCTCATTCCTTTTTTAACGCTCTTTCACAAATGTATAACCTTGATTTTTAATGCTTTACCCAATTGTTGATAACTTAAAACTCAAGGAGAAATTTCTGATTTGCATTAGTAACAAAAAGTGCAATCTTTGCAATTCGTCAAAGTGAAAAAGCTAATCAGCATATTGTCAATTCTTTGCGTTGGATTTCTAAATCTGAATGCGGGCCTTATTTCTTCTCCGGACGAGAAGAAGCCAGGTGATGATAAAAAGGCAAAAGCGAAGCGGGAGGATACCACGAAGTTGGTGATTAATCAGAGTATCAGCAGTAATGAAAGTGAGGATGAGGAGAGTCCCGATACCCTTCAGATTCTTTTCCCGAGTCATGACTTATATGCCAGTTGGGATACCATTTCAGCGCATCCTTATAAGTTCAGTGAGATTTTCAAAGAGGACAGCGTCTGCATTCAATTGACGACGGGGCAGGATAATGGTTTTGTGATGCCTTTCCGTGGCCCCCTTACTAGTCTTTTTGGATGGCGAAAGTACCGTCCTCACTACGGAACGGATATTAATCTGGAAACTGGCGATACTGTGGTGGCTGCTTTTGACGGAATGGTGCGTGTTGCCAAGGTTTATCACGGCTACGGGAATTGCGTAATTATCCGTCACAATAACGGACTGGAGACCGTTTACGGCCACTTGTCTCGCATTTTGGTGGAGTCTGGTCAACAAATTACAGCGGGACAGTCGCTCGGTTTGGGTGGCAATACAGGTCGTTCCTATGGAAGTCACCTTCATTTTGAAATGCGCTACCTCGGTCAAGCGCTGGATACGCAGGATTTTATCGATTATGAAAAAGGGGAGTTAAAGGCTCCGAGTTTTGTACTCCGTAAATCGGACGTAGAGAATAAATATGATTTACGTGCACTGCACAACCGGCACAAGCACGACGTTGGCATGGCTCGCGGAAAAAGTGGTGCTGCCGGAGCAGGTTCTCGTTCCTACCGCGTAAAAAAAGGTGACAATTTAAGTATGATTGCCAAGAGAAAAGGCACTACGGTCAAAAATCTTTGCCGTAAAAATCACTTAAAACCAAGTTCCCGCCTGCGAGTGGGCCAGTTAATTAAGATCTGAGGAGGGCTTCAAGTGTCCGTAACCTATTTTCTTCTTTGGTAAGTGAATCTTGCGGGAGTGTGATCTACATAACACCTCAAAGCGAAGGACTAAAACTGCTGAGTGCGAAGTACCTCAACGTCAGAATTATTGAAATTAGATTTTTCAATAGCGAATCTGACAACCCGGTAAAAGGATTTTCAATTTTTCAAGTTCCTCCGCTGAAAGTGGATTTCCTCTCAGGTCGAGCACCGTTAGATTTTCAAGTTGGGAGATACTGTCGGGAAGCCGCTGAATCTGATTTCCGCGAAACGAAATAATTCTAAGGTTTTTTGCTTTATAGATATCGAATGGCAGCTCGCTCAGGTGATTATTTTCGATGACGAGTACTTCCAGATTCGGTAGACGTTCCAAATGATGACTCAGAAACCAGGTATTCGTATTACTTAGATTGAGATAGGTCAGATTGGGGATGCGGAAAATTTCTCGAGGAAAGCTATCCAAAATACAATTTTCAATACTCAGGTCCTTCAGGTTTTTTAGATACCGAAGTGTGACCGGCAGTCGCACTGTATCCTCTGTGTTTCCAAATTTAAGCGATTGAAGGCGGCTGAGATAGGCAATTTTGGCGGGAATACTGTCGATAGCCGTATGTTGCAGTTCCAAGTACTGAAGATTACGGAAATTGCTGACATTTGGAAAAGTATTCAGCTTGTTATTATAGGAGGCAAAATAAGCCAGATTACTCAGGTTTTCAAAACCAGGAGGATAGTCCGTAACTCCGTTCCCGCTCAACTTTAAAGCCTGAAGATCGCTGAGTTTACTTAATTTTTCGTAGAGTTTTGGATCCAAAGCCTGATAGCTCAAATCCATTTTAAAAACCTTCCGTTCCTGTTTTAGAGCTTCTTTCAGGTCCTTTGCAATTTCTGAACCATAGGGTCCATACTTATCAAATTCATTCTGCGCTGTCGCTAGCATAAGCGTCCCGCAAAAAAACAGAGAAAGACTATGTTTGAGATTTACCAATTTATTTAATTAGCCAGCAAGGTGCAAAAAATCTCTTGGTTTTCAAGCAAGTGCTTAATGATAATGATTAAAAATTTCCCAGCTCATATCGTAGCTTCTTTGAAGTTCTTCAGTATCTAAAGACAGCTCGATTTTGTTTTCAGCGGCAAAGAATGCAAGTGCTTCGGTAGAAATATTGCCAGTGAGGTCATCTTTCGCCATGGGACAGCCACCAAAACCATGAATAGCAGTGTCAAAGAACCGGCAGCCCGCTGCATAAGCCGCTGAAATCTTCTGATGCGAAACTTCGCGCTGAGCATGCAGATGGGCAGATAAGTTTACCCCGTCGAGTGCAGGCACCAATTCCTTAAAAAGGTGATGGATGCTCTCCGGAGTGGAAGAACCGGTTGTATCGGCAAGTGCTAGGTCAGTGATGCCCATAGCGCGTAACTGGTGACACCAGTTGATGGCAATTTCTGGGGACCATTCATCCCCATAAGGATTGCCAAAAGCCATTGAAACGTAGACCAGTAATTTTTTATTGTTTTTTAAGCAGAGCGCCTGAATCTCTTCAACCCGCTGCAGACTTTCCTGCACGCTGCTATTGGTATTGCGTTTCTGAAATGTTTCAGAGATCGAAAATGGAAAGCCCAGGTAAGTAATTTCCTCAAAACTGCAGGCATCCTGTGCGCCGCGCTGATTGGCGATAATGGCCAGCAGTTTGCTGTTGCTGTTGCTCAGGTCCAGTTTTGAAAGCACCTCTGCCGTATCCTGCATCTGAGGAATAGCTTTGGGTGAAACAAAACTACCAAAATCAATTTTTTCAAAGCCAACTTTTAGCAATTGATTTATATAACGGGATTTCAAGTCCGCGGGAATCAACTCATGAATGCCTTGCATGGCGTCTCTGGGACATTCAGTAATATAAATCATAAGTTCTTTAATAGGGCTTGGTTAATTTTTTTGATGAGCTGTGGCCCTTCATAAATGAAGCCGGTATAAAGTTGAATCAGATCAGCGCCCGCATTGAATTTTTCCAAAGCGTCCTCTGCAGAGTGAATACCACCCACACCAATCACAGGGAACGCATTAGCGGATTTTTGTTTGAGGTAACGAATCACCTCGGTGCTTCTTTCCCGCAAAGGCTTACCACTCAGACCGCCGGCACCTGCCTTTTCAATCATTTGGCTAGGGGTTGTTAAGTTGGCGCGACTTATGGTGGTATTGGTGGCGATGACACCAGCAATGCCAGTCTCTTTTACGATTTCGATAATATCATCCAACTGAGAATTACTAAGATCGGGTGCGATTTTAAGTAGGATTGGTTTTGGTTTGTTTTGGTTTTTATTTTTTTCCTGTAGTTGATTCAGAAGGTTTTTAAGCGGCTCTTTTTCTTGAAGATCTCTCAGGTTAGGCGTGTTGGGTGAGGATACATTCACCACAAAGTAATCCACATACGGATAAAGCGCATCGAAGCAAATGAGGTAATCGTCTACTGCGTTTTCGTTAGCCGTTATTTTATTTTTACCGATGTTGCCGCCAATAATGAGAAGCGGATCTTTGCGATGTTTCAGACGATGGGCTGCTGCCTGCACGCCATAATTATTAAATCCCATGCGGTTAATTAGTGCCTGATCGGCCGGCAAGCGGAAAAGACGGGGTTGCTCATTGCCGGGCTGTGGCTTAGGCGTCACGGTACCAATTTCTACAAACCCGAAACCGAGATTGCCCAATTCATTAAAGGCGATGGCATCTTTGTCCAGTCCCGCCGCTAAACCCACGGCATTAGGGAATTTCAAACCAAAGACTGTCCTTTCAAGCCTTGGGTCGCGCAGCGCTGTGAGCCCCATAAGACGCGAAATGAAGGGTAATTTTAATCCCGCAAATGTTAAATTATGGGCGGTTTCAGGTGAAAAACGGAAAAGAATCTGACGAAGAAGCGTATACATAGAATGCCTGTATAAATGGAATTGTTAATTACTTGCACTACCTTGTTAAAAAAATAGAGTATAAAATTAGCTTTTTTTGTGCTGTCATATGAGAAAAAATGTACTTTTGTTCCCATATAAAAAATCAAACTCTAGAAAAAATGAAAAAAGTATTATCGATTGTTGCAATTGTTGCTACATCTGCTGTATTTGTTGCTTGTGGTCCTTCTAAAGAAGAAATGGAAAAACGCGAGCAAGCTAAGCAAGATTCAATCGCTTCTGTTGAAAAAGCTAAACAAGATTCAATTGCTGCTGCTGCTGCAGAAGCTGAGAAGATGGCTGCAGAAGCAAACGCTACTAGAATCGCTGATTCTACTCGTGTTGCTGATTCACTTGCTGCTACCAAAAAAGGTGGTAAAAAACACTAATCAGTTTTATTACTGAAGTAAAAGCTGTTCTATCGGAACAGCTTTTTTTTTGCCCTTTATTTTAATTCCTCTAGAAAAATATGCAGTAAATGTGTAGCGCGCGCGTCTCCTTCACAGTATTGTTGTAGGCGTGCCCTTGTTATTTCGCGATGAATAAGATTTTCCTCTTTCAGAAACCCCGCATATTCATCCATTGCTGCCAAACCACTGGCAATTCCCTCATAATTAAATTCCGGCACAAGCACTGAGATCAAAGTTTTTAAACTAAAACTTCCCCCAAAATCGGGATGGTAATAGTGTAGTTTTTTAAAGACCTCCGAAATATCCACCAACTTCGCTTTGAGCTGGTCAAGTTCGTTTTTTAAATCGGGAAACCGCTGGGCTAGCGACTGCAGGATGAGGCCCTCGAGATTTTTATCATATACAACAATACTTGCAGAAGTTGCTGTATAGGCGATAACAGCTAATGCAAAATGCCGGAGATCAGAAGGACTGATCTTCTCCACAAAAATGGAATGGCTAACATTGCCGGAACTAAAACTGGCCAGAAACGGAATTTGAAAAAATGGTCCTGTGTCTTGTAAACAGGGGACGGCAGGACTAAAGACTTCCATATCCATCACGAGATAAGGCTGCTCAATCCCATTCAGGAAAGAACGAATTGCTCCGCGGTCGATTACCGGCGCATTGGTCTGCAAAGCTTCGCGGACCTTCTGTAGGACGGCGCGCTCCAAATGCTCCTCTCGCAAATCACTTATTTTTTTTATACCTTGTTGATACCAGTCCCATACCTGATTCTTGTTCACCATCGGAAACTCAAAAATACTGTCAGCTGATTTTTCATTTTGCCAGCAGTGACCCAGAAAATCACAAGGGTAGGGCTTGAAGCAATGCGTGCCGGTGCCGCACTGGGGCATGGCTTCAGGATTCAATAGAAGACGGACTTTTGCCAACTGATGCTCGAAATACGGAATGTGTTCTTCTGCCTGCTGACGTATGCTCCGCTTGCGAAACAGTTTTTTCACTTCCAGTTCGCCTTTTAAGCGGTAGTCGGGATTTAAAGTCACCAAAAAAAAGTCCTCGAGTTGCGGTAAACAATTCTTGACCACATAATATTGTAGGCAGGCATCTTTGATATAGGTATCACTGACCCGCAACGAACTTTTTACTTCAAATGCTTGGAAGCCTGTTTCGGTGCGAATCAGCAGGTCGACAATGACGAGCGTTTCTTCAAAAAGAAAACACGCTTCGTAAAGGTACCGTTCGCCCTGCGCCAGACGGCGACTGGTCTCTTCCACGCCCTCTGCACTGCTACTGGTGATTTTAGAAATATCAGTCCCTCCCGGAAACAGAGCATGCGCGAGATGTCCGATTTCATGACCCCTTTTAAAAGTCAATTGTTTATCAGTACTTATTTTATCACGCAGATATGGAAAATGACGGTACAAAAAAAATGCTTTTGGGCATTGTTCATACTTCAGGAAAGAAGACTTACTTATGGAGTGTTTTGGAGCGGACACGGGAGTGTAAAGTTAAATCCTTTTTTTTAGGACCCGTCCAAAAAAGTGAGGAAAATTCTCAAAAAGGCAAGAAGCTGCTTTTTCGAGGTGTTAAAATCCTTAAACTATATGTACCTTAGTTGTCTAATTTTTTTTCTATGTCAGCAACGCCAGAAGGCCGTCAGATCATCTTCAGTATGGTCAATGTATCGAAGATACACCCTCCTCAAAAACAGGTATTAAAAGATATTTATATTTCGTTCTATTACGGCGCAAAGATTGGTGTTCTTGGCCTTAACGGTTCCGGTAAATCCACCTTGCTCCGCATTATGGCGGGACAGGATAAGGACTACATTGGCGAAATTCATCAGTCGCCGGGTTACAGCATTGGCATGCTGGAGCAAGAACCAAAGCTAGATGAAAGCAAGACGGTTATTGAAATTGTGCGTGAAGGCGTGCAGAAATACGTCGATATTCTGAATGAATACGAAGAAGTGAACAATAAATTCGGTGATGAAGAAATTCTCAATGATCCGGATAAAATGGATAAACTCATCAATCGGCAGGCGCTGCTGCAGGAACAAATTGATCAGCATGATCTCTGGAACCTTGATAGCCGTCTTGAACGCTCAATGGATGCGCTGCGCTGTCCAGAACCCGATGCTTCGATCAAAGTTCTTTCCGGTGGTGAACGCCGTCGGGTTGCCCTCTGTCGACTATTATTGCAGGAGCCCGATATCTTGTTATTAGATGAGCCAACAAATCACCTCGATGCAGAAAGCGTGGACTGGTTGGAACAACATTTGCAGCAATACAAGGGAACCATTATTGCGGTAACTCACGATCGTTATTTTCTTGATAACGTAGCGGGATGGATTCTTGAACTCGACAGAGGAGAAGGTATTCCATGGAAAGGTAATTACAGCAGTTGGCTCGAGCAAAAGGGAGCGCGTTTGAAACAAGAAGAAAAAACAGAAAGCAAACGCCAGAAGACCCTCGCTCGTGAGTTGGATTGGATCAGACAAGGAGTCAAAGGACGCGGCGTGAAACAAAAAGCCCGTTTGAATAACTATGATAAAATGATGAATGAGGATGTCAAGACTAAAGAAGAAAACTTGGAAATTTTTATTCCAAATGGACCTCGTCTTGGTAATGAAGTGATTGAAGCCCATGGTGTTTCCAAAGCCTTCGGTGATCGTTTGCTTTATGAAAACCTGAGTTTCAAATTACCACCTGCTGGCATTGTGGGCATCATCGGACCAAATGGTGCGGGTAAAACTACCCTTTTCCGCATGATTATGGGTGAAGAACAGCCTACTAGCGGCGAATTTAAAGTGGGACCAACCGTGAAAATCTCCTATGTTGACCAAAATCATAAAGAACTGGAAGCGAATAAAACGGTGTACGATGTCATCAGCGGAGGACTCGATAATATCAATTTGGGTGGACGTGCGCTGAACTCCAGAGCGTATATCAGCCGGTTTAATTTTAACGGGAGTGATCAGGGAAAAAAGGTGAGTGTTCTCTCCGGCGGAGAACGCAACCGATTGCACCTAGCCATGGCATTAAAGGAAGAAGGTAACGTTTTACTCCTCGATGAGCCAACCAATGACCTAGATGTAAACACCCTGCGTGCTTTAGAAGAGGGACTTGAAAACTTTGCTGGTTGCGCCGTCGTCATTAGTCACGATCGCTGGTTTTTAGATCGGATTTGCACTCATATTCTTGCATTTGAAGGAGATAGTTCGGTCTATTGGTT
This sequence comes from Sphingobacterium thalpophilum, assembly GCA_943325195.2. Taxonomy (GTDB): domain Bacteria; phylum Bacteroidota; class Bacteroidia; order B-17B0; family Aurantibacillaceae; genus Aurantibacillus. The sequence continues at coordinate 52,526 of CALPON020000001.1, forward strand.
TGAAGGTGGCTATAGCGAGTATGAAGAAAATCGCAAAAAACGATTGGGCACCACGGAACCTAAACGCCCGCGCTACAAAAAACTCGCGGTGTAAATCACTAGCATTTTCTTAATTATTATTTATATTAGCATTAAAATAACCCGTCTATGATTCATTTTAATTGTACAAAAATTCTTATTCCTGTCGATTTCAGCGATACCTCTATGCTGGCAATTAAACATGGTAGAGCGCTCGCCCAAAAAACAAACGCTGGAATTTACCTCCTGCATGTGGTCAACGTTCAGTTTGTTTCACAAAATATGTTTCTGCCTTCCGTCTCTTTAGATCAAAGTCTGATTGAGAAAAAAGCAAACGACCGCTTGACAGAATTGGCAAATGAAATTGCGAAAGAATATGATATCCTAGTGCAAACCATCATAAAAACCGGGTCTCCCAGTACAGAAGTCAGCAAGGTGGCTAAGGAAATTGGCGCCTCAGTGATTGTTATGGGAACGCACGGATACTCACCTCTTGAAGAATTGGTGATAGGGAGCACAGCCCTAAAAGTTATTACGAAAGCACATTGTCCAACCATGGCTATGAGCTCGGATGCTACACAGATTGGCTATAAAACTGTTGTATTGCCAATTGATAACACCGTCAACTCACGCCAAAAAGTACATTTTACGCTTGAATTTGCGAAACGCTTTGATGCGACCGTCTACGTAGTTGGCCTTCTTAGCAATGATGAAGCAGATGAAAAGCCAGCCATGGAATTGATTCTTCATCAAATTAAAGTCCTTGCAAAAGAAAAAAATGTAAAAATCGAATCTGAAATCCTCAGCAACGTTTCTAACCGTGCGAATGCAACCGTGAAGTTTGTTGAAAAAGTGGGTGGTGATGTAATTGTGATCATGACGGATCAGGATGCAGAGCTAAGCGGTTTCTTCCTCGGTCCCTACAGTCAGCAGGTCATTCACTTGAGCAAGGTGCCGGTGATTGCCATAAAGCCATTGGATTTGTTTGTGGATGAAGGTGGTTTTCCTTCCACCAAGACGAGTGGATTCTAAAACTTTCAAAGCCCGGAACACCGGGCTTTTTTTTGGTGCTTGAAAAACGAGGAATGGCCGAACAATTCACAAATTGTTAAAAATATCGCGCAAAGATGCCAGTCAATACCGCTACGAGTTCTAACTTTACCAAGATTTTCTATTATGAGCAATACGACAGAACACTTGACCTGCCTGATCATTGGATCGGGACCTGCAGGCTATACCGCTGCTATCTATGCAGCACGGGCAGACATGAAACCGGTAATGTATACAGGATTAACGCCAGGGGGGCAATTAACGGAAACCACTGAGGTAGATAACTTTCCAGGTTATCCAAATGGTGTAACAGGTCCCGTTTTAATGGACGACCTGAAAGCACAATCGGAGCGATTTGGAACTCAGGTGCGTTTTGGTCTGGTGACCAAGGCGGACCTAAGTGCAAAGCCCAAACGTTTTTGGATTGATGAAACAACCGAAATTACAGCTGATACGGTCATCATTAGCACCGGAGCAAGTGCAAAATGGCTAGGTCTTGAAAATGAAACTAGATTACGCATGAATGCCGGTGGTGTGAGTGCTTGCGCAGTCTGCGATGGTTTCTTTTTTAAAAATCAAGAGGTTGCCATTGTTGGTGCTGGTGATACGGCAGCTGAAGAAGCAACCTATCTGGCAAAATTATGTAAAAAAGTATACATGATTGTGCGTCGTGGTGAAGGCGAAATGCGCGCCAGCAAAGCAATGCAACATCGTGTTATGAATACTCCCAACATTGAAATTCTGTGGAACAGCGAAACAGCTGATATTCTTGGGAAAGAGACAGTGGAAGGCGTTATTGTAAAAAACAATGCCACCGGCGAACTTAAAACAATTGCTGTCACTGGATTTTTCGTAGCCATTGGCCACAAACCGAATACCGATATTTTTAACGGACAACTGGAGATGGATGAGCTGGGCTATCTGCAGGTGATTCCCGGAAGCAGTAAAACCAAGGTATCCGGCGTTTTTGCTGTTGGTGATTGCGCCGATAAAACTTACCGCCAAGCAGTCACTGCGGCCGGAAGCGGTTGCATGGGCGCTCTGGATGCTGAACGGTATCTTGCAGCAACAGAACAACACTAATTGAAAAAAGGGAGGACATGTTTCTCCCTTTTTTTGATAGGTCCTATTGTCCCTGCGCGCCTCACTTCCAGGGAGCTACCAAAAAAAACTAAAAGCGTCCATTTCGCTTCTTTTTTTATTATTTTTAAAGGAATAATCTAGTCTGTATGCGGCTTTTGCTCCTGCTTGTGTTTTTTTCTACTTTATGTCCTGCACAAGGTAATGGAAGATATCCTTCCTTACTTTGGAAAATTACAGGCAAAGATATGAAGAAGCCTTCCTATCTCTATGGCACCATGCATGTGAGCAATAGGGTGGCCTGGCATCTGAGTGAAGAGTTTTTTCAGGCTCTAAAAAGTGTCGACGTGGTAGGACTCGAAACGAATCCTGGACAATGGCTGGATAATATGCAGAAGACGGGGGAACTCTCTGAAATAAGTCGTCCAAAAGCAAGCATCGGATACCATAATGATTTTTATACCAATGCCTTCCGTCAGGTTTTACCAGAGCGCAAGATGCTACAGGCCGTCCTGAGTTACGATCCCGATATCATCAATGGTCTGCTATACCGCCAAAACACAGACCGCGAAAATTTTGAAGAGAATACCTACGTTGATCTTTTTATTTTTCAGACTGCTTCTAAACTCAATAAGCAGGTGATCAGTTTAGAAGATTTTACTGATGCCGAAATTCAAGCACGGCTTGCCGCGCTGCCGGATGAAGAAAATGAAGAAAATAGTCCGCGGCAAAGTCCTTCTATCAGCGCCAGCAGGATTGAAGATGCCTACCGGGCTGGTAATTTAGATTTGTTGGATAGCCTGAGTCGACAAATGACTTCCGAAAATGCGCAAAAGCATTTGATTACTGCCCGTAACCGTTATTTTGCCGCCAGCATCGACTCTGTCTTACAGCATCAATCACTTTTTAGTGGCGTTGGCGCTGCGCATCTGCCGGGATCAGATGGTCTTATTGAAATGCTCCGTCGCAAAGGCTATACCGTGGAGCCAGTCAGCGGCAGTTTCAATAAAAAAAGTCATGGAGAGCGGGACAAACTTGAAAAGTTAGAAAAGTCGATTGTCTTCACCCGCCAATTCTTGCCGGATTCTGAAGTTTCCGCCGAGCTTCCAGGAAAACTATATCCCATCTTTGAAAGTCCTGCTCTCAGTTATCATATTCAGCCTGATATGATTAATGGCCACTTTTATACAATTGTCCGGCTTCGTCATCTGGCTGCGATCATGGGACAATCGGCCGAAGACATGAGACTGAGAGTGGATAGTCTTTTATTTGAAAACATTGCTGGCAAAATAATTGATAAACGTTTTATCAACTCCGCTGCCGGCTGGCCTGGTTTGGAAGTTTTGGCACGCACCGCAAGAGGTGACGAACAGCGTTACCGCATTTATTTTAATGATCTAGAGATGTTTCTTTTTAAGCTTGGTGGCAAGGGGCATTATGCCTCTGGAAAAGAAGCGAATCGTTTCTTCAATTCGATTCATTTTGAAGCAGGAGCGAACCCCACTGACTATTTCTCGCCACCCGCCGGCGGTTTTAAGTTAAAGTCTAAAGCTCCGGTAAGTTATTTTGCTATTAGCCCCGGTGTGATTGGCTTGACAGAGGAAGCTTTAATTCCTGATAAGGGGCAAACAATCATACTGCAGCATAGCGTTTATAATGATTTTAGTTATTTGGAGGAAGATACCTTTGAACTCTCACGGCTTGTTAAAAATGTGATTGAGAATAATAATTTTCAAGCCAAAGGGGTCTATAGTTTTTCTGATTTTCAGAATCTACCAGCTGTGCGTTTTCAAGCCTACAGTGATAAAGGTCAGAAGTTAGACGGACGACTTGTCATCAAAGGCGTTCATTATTATTTATTACTGCAATTTTCAAAAGCAGGGCAGGAGACCGACTATCGTTGTTTTGATTCTTTTGAGCTAACTGATTTTAAATCGCTTCATCCTATCCGCAAAATTAGAGACACCGATTTTTTGTTCACTGCCGATGATGAAGTGACTGACGATGAAGCCAGCCGCTTTAATGCCAGTTATGCGCGTGCCTATCAAAATGAATTTGTTTCCAAAGACACCAAAGGTGAGAAGGATCTTGTATTCCGAAGTGCCTCCAAGCAATATTACTCGCCAAGCACAAATGAGTATGTCAACATCACGTTTGAAAAATACGATCAGTATGATTACCGAAATAAAAAAGAGTTTATGGCTCACCTCGATTCTGCGTTGGGAAGGAACAGTGGCATGCGTAGAACCGATTTACAGATAAAAGATGAAAATGGGACACTGACCTATAATTTTATACTAAAGGACACTGCTACTAGCCGAGCCATAAAAACCCGCTTGATTTTCAGAAATAGTACCATGCATGAACTGTCAGTCCCATATGATACCTTGGCAGGACTGAGTGCTTGGACCGCTGGCTTTTTAAATTCCTTTACACCGATTGATTCTTCCGCAGGACCAGGTCTCTTTTCGCCCCACTTTGAAGACTTACTTCTGAATTTAAGCAGCAAAGACTCTGTCCTCCAACAAGAAGCGGTCACCGCACTTTCAGCTATTGGTTATGCAAAGGAATACACAGGAGCATTTTTGGACTTTTTGAAAGGACCTGTGTTTCCACGTTTGGATGAGGCTGCAAAAGCCCAAATGCTAGTGAGCGGTGGTACATTGAAATCCAACCAAATTATTCCGGTTTACCGTCAACTTTATAAAAACTATACGGATAGTTTTTTTCTGCAACTGAGCGTCCTTAAGGGTCTGGCTTATTTGCGGACAGAAGAGGCCTATCTAACTTTTGCGCAATTGCTGACGGAAGAGCCGGCTCTGGTTGGAAATGAAAGCATGGTCAACGATGTGTTTTCGGTGCTGAGGGATTCCGTTTTCCTGTGTAAAAAAATGTTTCCTACTTTACTGAACTTACGTCAGTATGAAGAATACCGAAGTCCCGTTTATCAATTATTGGCGGATTTAAGCGCCAGGAAACTAATAAGTCCTACTTTGTTGGTGCCACAGCTTCCTTTGATTTTGGAAGATGCCATGCTGGCTATTAAACGTCAGGGCCAGGTAAAAACACAAAAAAACAGTAACCGTCAAGAAAATCTGACC
>CALPON020000002.1 GCA_943325195.2 Sphingobacterium thalpophilum
ATTGCGCTGAACATACTCAAAAACAAATTTTTTATTACTAGTATTGCTTTGCTGGTCTGGCTTACGTTTTTTGATAAGAACGATGTCTTTACGCAATATGAGTTAATTGAGAAGTGCCATAAACTCGAGAAGGAAAAACAGTATTACATAACGGAGATCGAAGAAAACCGTAAAAACTTAGAGGAGCTAAAGACGAATAAAAAAAGTCTGGAGACCTTTGCCCGCGAGAAGTATCTGATGAAAAAAGATAACGAAGAAGTGTTTGTCTTCGTTACCCGTTAATATTATCTTCCTGATTTTTTCTTTTCGGCTTCGTCCACCGCCACCTGCTTGGCCATGGCTTCGAGATCGCGATCGAAGAAATACAAACCGCCTTTATCGTCTCCAATCAATTTAATTTTATCGACAATCTGGCGGGCGAGGGCCTCTTCCTCGATTTGTTCGCTTACATACCATTGTAAAAAATTATGTGTGGTATAGTCCTTTGCTTTTAGGGTGGCGTCTACCAGGGAATTAATATCCGCAGTGACTTTCATTTCGTGCTTCAGAATATCTTCAAAAACCGCTTTCACCGATTTAAAAGTGACAGGGGGTTGTTTTAGGGCAGGGACCTGTCCGTGACCGCCGCGCTCATTTACAAACTTAATCAGTTTCAACATGTGAAGACGCTCTTCGTCACTGTGGTGATAAAGAAATGCTGAAACCCCATTTAGACCCTGAGTCTCAGCCCAGCTGGCCATAGCCAGATAGTATTGGGAAGAAAAGCCCTCGAGCTCAATTTGTTTGTTCAGTGATTTACTTAATTCCGGCGATAACATCGTTGTAATTTTAAAAGTTAATAATTAAAGGCTCAAGGATTGTCTTTCTTGAATGCCGCCATTCCTTTGTCCAGCCAATTCAGATAGAGACGCACATCGGGATCATAACTAGCCGCATCGCTATACAACTTTTCATCAGCATCAATAATCCAATATTGCGGCTGTGCGCTGGAGTTGTATTTGGTTTGCTGCAGATACATCCAACGGTCACCGATTGAACGTAATTTACGGTTACTTCCATGCCAAACAACTTCTTTCTGTAGATTCTCCGGCAATGTTTTTTTATCATCTACATAAAGGGAAACCAACACAAAATCTTCACTTAGTCTCTTTTTGACACCTGGGTCAATCCAGACCTGATTTTCCATCTTACGACAGTTGACACAGCCCCAGCCGGTAAAGTCCAGCATAAGGGGCTTGTGGTGTTCTTTGGCATATTCCAGGGCCTTGTAATAATCATCAAAGGCGGGGATGCCATGGGGACCTGCGTGCGCATTTTCCGGCCTATCCTTGTCAGAATTGGAACTGGCGGCTATCGTTTTTTTGCCACCGAAACCCTCTGGTGATTCACTGTAAAAGTCGGGTGGCGGAAACCCGCTGATTAGTTTTAATGGCGCGCCAAACAAACCGGGAATCAGATAAAAGACAAATGCAAAGACGATTACCGCAAACAGGACCCGGCCAACTGGTAATGATTTTAGTTCGCTGTCGTGCGGCAGTCGAAACCAGCCCATTAGATAAGCGCCCAATAAGGTGAAGATGGCAATCCACAGAACCAGAAACACTTCCCGCTCCAGCAAATGCGCCTGTACAACGAGATCGGCTGTCGATAGAAATTTAAGTGCCAGTGCTAATTCCAAAAAACCTAGGACCACCTTGACCGAGTTCAGCCAGCCCCCTGATTTAGGAAGGGAGTTCAACCAGCCCGGGAAAGCGGCGAATAAACCAAATGGAAGTGCCAGCGCCATCGAGAAGCCGAGCATGCCGAAGAAAGGGCCAGCCAGTGCACCTGTCGCAGCCGCCTGCACTAAAAGGGTGCCGACGATTGGTCCGGTGCAGGAAAAAGAAACAAGGGCCAAGGTAAAAGCCATAAAGAAAATGCCAATCAGTCCACCGCGATCAGACTTTGCATCCATCTTATTGACGAACGAAGCGGGTAAGGTGATTTCAAAAGCTCCTAGAAAAGAGATCGCAAAAATAACGAGTAGCACAAAGAAGGCGAGATTAAACCAGACATTGGTCGCCATGCTATTGACGGCGTCTGCACCAAAAATCAGCGTGACACCCAGTCCCAGAATAATATAAATAATAATAATCGAAGCGGCATAAATAATGGCGTTGCGAATACCTTTCAATTTGGTCTTACTCTGCTTGATAAAAAAGCTAACCGTCATCGGAATCATCGGAAACACACAGGGAGTCAGCAATGCCAATAATCCCCCTAAGAAACCCGCGATAAACAAACCCATATAGGTCTTGTCTTCTTTCTTTGCAGGCGCTTCCTCAAACGCCATTTCCTTCGTTCCTAATTCCTGAGATGGGAGAACATCTGTCGAGGGCTGCAGAGTTTCTGTTACTGCCGTTCCTGCTGAGCTATCGGGGACTGAGCTGGCAGCGACCTCGGCATCCGTGACCTTAAATTCAAAGTCGATGGGTGGTGAGAACTGCTGACATTGACTGTCATTACAGGTTTGTCCAGTTATAAATCCCTTCACGGCAATCGTGCCGGGCTTCAAGATTTTTATTTTTTGCGTGAAGACGACTTTCCCTTCAAAAGAGCGGACGATGATGTCGTCGAACATGGGCTCTTTGGCCTCGTGCGGCTTAGGTTCAATGGTTTTTCCCAGAAGCTGGAAGGCTGCTGATTTTTCATATTTAAAGCCAGTGGGAGCGGGGCCTTCGGCATAGATAATTTTATCGACCCCTTCTTTTTTCAGTGATTGCTCTGGTGCATTGGCATCATTGAGTTTGCGGTAGCGCACCAGTTGATCACCGTCTTCCAGAATTCGAATCTCCAGGCGTGCTCCATCTTTTTTGACGATGACGTCCGCAGTTTCAATCTGAGAATAGAGGTGCCAGCCTGGATCGATACTAGCAGTGAAGCTTAATTCATAGTCCGTCGCATTTAATTTTTTTTGAGAGAATTTCCATTTAACATGTTCGTATTGGGAAAAGACGGTAGAGAAGCTAAAGACAGCAAACAGCAGTATAAATTTCCTAAATAGGTTGTGTGACATAATGAGGTAAAATTACTATTATTTTCTATTGCATTTTTACGCTCAGCTCTGCTGTTTTTGGGGGCAGACACATCATATCATTACACGTCATGTACTCCACTTTGATGGCAAGCACCTGGCCTGATTTGCCGTTGGTTTTGACTTTCTGACGGAATTCTGCTTTATCCGAAAAGATCGAAATTTTCGCACCAAATGCTGGTACAAATTCTTCGTGCGGCGGCGATTCCAAGACCTCTCCCGAGAGCTGAACCCCTTTTGGGGCCGTAATGGTAAAGGTAGTGGGGATAGGACCATCTGCGCTTGCTTTTTGCGAATACGTATGCCAGTTTTTGTCAATGAGGGCGCTGATGATTACTTCACCTTCTGTCGCTGAGGTTTTGACGTAACGTGCCGACCAGTGCACAGGGTCTTGTTGTTGCGCATTCAAAAAGGAAGAAACAACTAAACTTAAAAATAAAACTATTTTTTTCATAAGGAGGCTTGCTTTCGTCTAAAGGTCAAATAATATTTATCGGCACACAAACTACTAAACAAAGTTTAACACTTCTTGCGCCCATTTCAGCGTCCCAGGTAGCGCCAGTTGCGTACTAAAATTTTCAAGTCTTTTTCGCCGTGATAATCGCGAATGTATTGCAGAATGGACCGGTTTTGCATTGCTGTAGTGACCGTGCTGTCCGGCACATCACCGGGACAGAGGACAGAAGGTCGTATAGCGGGCAGGTCGCGGCGTTCGGCTTTTCCATATCCCACCCACGTGTAAATGCCGAAAAGCACCTTTAGACAATTGCTAAAGTAAGCATGCCTTTTTTTCTGAAGGGGATATAGGATCCAGCAGAATGCCAGTAGGAAGAGAGTACTCAGGACATCGAAGAGGCGCTTACTCCTTTTGTTTTCTGGTTTTGCGATGCCGTTCACGTCCGCAACATACAGATCACCTGCCGTATCAATACTGTTACTGCCAATGATGGAAAGGCTTTCGGGTGCGGCAATTTTGAACTCCAGTCCGCTTGCGGCCAAACGGTTCATCTTTTCAATAATGATGGCAGATGAAATATCCTTGGCGCAGAAAATGAGTTCATTAATCTGGCAGACAGAAATAATCTCTTCCAGTTGAACAAGTGTTCCTAAATGGTCGCTCTGGTGAAAAGCGCCTGTTTGAGGGGAAACAAAACCAATGAATTCTGCTTCGATGTTTGTTTTTTGCACAATATCCTGCACCCTCACAAACTCCGACTCTGAGCCAATGATGGCCATGCGGACCGCTTTTTTTGTATTGCCGATGCGGAAGCGTTGTAAGCCGGCCAAGTGATAAAGTGTCCGGCTGAGCAGATAGAGAAGCAGTGTATAACCAGAACCGATGAGTATGAGGGCTCTTGAAAAGCGAATGTATTCGGGCAGTAAGCTGTAGACGATCAGAATAAAGGCGGAACCCGTCAGCACCCCACGGGTCAGCTTGCGTAAATTAAGGGGACGGTCATAACCACCACTGAAATAGGTAAAGCACATCCAGATGAGCGTATACAGCGGGAAAAACAAATTCAGCATCTCTGCCGAATAAAAGTTAGGATAAAGTTTAAAACGTGTTTCATACACGTCCTTGCAGAGATATAGGCCCGCTAAAATCAACACAAAATCAATCGCCGGAAAAAACAGTTGTTTTATTAATCGCCAAAGAATCGCAGCTCCCGCGCGGAGATAGATGGCCAGGTAAATCATAAAATTAAAGAGCCGGGCGTTATTCTGACTAAAATGTTTGGAGGCAAAAATAGCCATGGCTTTGTAAAAAACCACGACATAATTCACGCTGCTTTTTTTGGTGCTTTCGCCTTTGTAATGAATAATGCTGCTGTCTGCGAAATAATAATTCTGATAACCTGCGCGTGTGAGACGGTAAGAAAGGTCAATGTCTTCACCATACATAAAGAACGTTTCATCCAGCAAGCCTGCTTTATCCAGCGCTTCTTTGCGCATGAGCATGAAGGCACCACTGAGGATTTCTACCGGCTGGGTTTTTTCTTTATCGAGATAAGTAAGGTGGTATTGTCCGAAAGTCTGGGATTGCGGAAATAATTTCGCGAGTCCGAAGATTTTATAAAAAGCAACGGCCGGCGTTGGCAGCCCACGTTTACTTTCCGGTAAAAAACAGCCTTTGCCATCGACCATGCGTATGCCTAGGCCTCCCGCATCTGGATGTGCTTCCATAAAAGCGAGCGTTTTTGTAAAGGTATCTTCCTGCACCACGGTATCGGGATTTAGCAGCAGGGCGTATTTCCCCCGGGCTAGTCGCAGCGCCTGATTATTGGCCGCAGAGAAACCCAGGTTTTGCGAGTTCTGGATAAAGATGACTTGTGGAAACCGCTCTCGAATGAGGGCTGCGGAGCCATCCACCGAATTATTGTCTACCACAAACACCTCCGACTCCAGATGTTCAGTCGCTTTAAAGACCGAATAGAGACATTGTTCCAGAAAGTGCCGGACGTTGTAATTGACTATGACGATAGAGAGTTGCAGATCAGCACTAAAAATAAAGATAATTGGAGGAACTTAAGGAATTAATTTGACTGGAATTTTGGGAAGCAGGCTGAGAAGATGCCTTGGGAGAAGTGTGTCTGCGTGTTTATTCAAAAAATGGCCTGGGAGGGCTTGCATTAAGGCTACTTCCCCTCACTTAAAACCCGCTGCGACTCCCTTGATTTGGTCGGATTATTAGATTTACCTAAAAATATTTCTCGGACCATCCCGTCATTTTTCCTATTAGTTAATTTTTGGATTTGATAGAATTTTATAGAAAACACCGTTTTTACAGAAAGGCAATCATTTTTTTAGTATTTTCATGCTGATATTAAATTGTCTTACACAATGCGAGATTAGAAAAAAAAGTCTTGACAAAAAACGCAAAATTATGAGAAGAAAAAGTTACAAATTATTTTCTAGGGTAAACGGTCTGTTTGCACTTGGATTAAGCTTGCTATCATCTGTTGGCAATGCTCAAGCAGTTTTCACGTTCAGTTATACAGCGGGGCAGCAAACGGTAAGTCTAGCTCCCGGTAATTACTCATTTCAATGTTGGGGCGCCGATGGGGGACTGGGAAATATTAACTCAGGTTCGGTTCCGAACGCTCAAATTGCAGGCGGTGTTGCAGGATATTCTTCTAGAACAATTACAATAACCTCTCCTACGACACTTAACATAGTAGTTGGCGGCAGAGGCGCAGATGGATTTCTAAATGCTACTGCACCAGGCGGTTACAATGGAGGTGGTAATGGAAGTACTGCCTCTACGCATAGAGGTGGAGGTGGAGGCGGAGCTTCCCATATTGCCACTGCTACTGGAATCTTGAGTTCTTTGTCTGGAAATCAAGCGGCAGTTTTAATAGTTGGTGGCGGCGGCGGCGGCGGCGGGAATCAGTCTATTGGCGGGCATGGCGGGGGCTTGAATGGTGTTCAACCTGCAAGCGCCACTCAGTTCTCAAATAGAGTTGCTGGCGGCGGCGGCTCACAAACAACGGGTGGCGTATGCTTCACCAGTGGTTCTGGTGCTGTTTTTGGGCAGGGTGGAACCTCAACGCAAAACTTAGCCGGCGGCGGTGGCGGCGGCTGGTATGGCGGTTGTACGGGTGATAATAGCACCGGTGGTGGTGGCGGTTCCGGTTACACTGGAGGAGTACCAAGTAGCTCAACAATTGTATTCGGCACTGCTGGTTACATCGCAAATCCTGATGTTAATGCTAATGGCAGAGTTGTTATTACCTCACTCTGTAACATCACCATCTCATCTTCCGCGCCTAATTCTTTGAACCCGAGTATTTGCTCTGGACAAAGTCTTACACTTACAACAAATGCTGTGAGCAATTATACCTGGAGTAGCGGTAACACAACTGCAACTTCAATCGTTGTGAGTCCTACCGCATCAACAACATATTCTGTTATCGGTACCAGCACAGCAAATTGTCAGGCTGCTAATAATATTTCAGTAATCGTCAGCACGGGTCTACCGGTATTGTCTATATCCAATCCAAGCAACAACGTATGCAGCGGCCGTGCAGTGGCACTCACCGCCACCGGTGCATTAACTTACACGTGGAATTTGGGAGTTCAAAACGGACAACCATTTACGCCTGTCAATACTGCCACATACATTGTTACTGGTCAAAATGGTTGCGGTACTTCAACAGCTGCTACCGCAGTTACAGTTGCCCCCATGTCTGTTTTAGTAACCGCTAACCCAGCTTCTCTGTGCCAGGGTTCAGCTGCGACGCTTACTGCCGTTTCTCCTGTAAACGGATATACTTGGGCTCCAGCAAATATTACTGGTAATAACGCCATTGTGGGTCCGATGGTCAATACTGTTTATACAGTGACGGCAAGTGACGGCACTTGCACCAATACACAGACGGTGGCCATTAATATACTGCAAACTCCAACATTAACACTTACTCCTTCTATAACTTATGTTTGTGCTGGACAAGTTGCGACTTTTTCTGTCTCTGGTGTCGGTGTGGGCGGATCTTATAACTGGTTATCCGGTTCCGGTTCCGGTGCTACATTTACGTTGGCACCCGCCTCTAACTCGCTAGTTTCTGTAATTGGCACCAATACATTGAATTGCGGCGCAACAGCCCAGGCTGCTGTAGTTGTTAGTCAGCCGGCGCCGCTGAGTGTAGTGGCCAATAAAACACTGATTTGCCAGGGTAGTGAGGCTGTTCTCAGTGCTTCCGGTTCAAATAGTTATCAATGGTCCGGAGGACCTTCTACTGCGGCGTACTCCGTTTCTCCTTCGGCAGCTAGCACAGTATATACGGTTACCGGTAGCAATACCAGCAATTCCTGCACCGCAACCGGAACTGTAGCAGTAGCAGTGATCACACCAAGCGTAAACTATACAAGTTCACTCACAATTTGCGAGGGAGGTTCTGCAACCCTTACTGCAACAGGTGCAAACACCTATACATGGGGCGCAGTTAATACACAGTCTACGGGTGTTTTAGTGGTTGCACCAGTCATTTCAACAAACTATGTTTTGATTGCCAACACACAGTCACTTGCTACAATATGTACCAGCACTTACGCTGCAATAGTGCAGGTAAACCAAAACCCAACACTCACGATTGCAGCAAGCAAAACCACGGCTATTTGCCGTGGAAATAGTGTAATTTTAACTGCAGGCGGTGCTCAAACCTACACTTGGAGTAATAATGCAACTACGGGAAGTATTTCGGTTTCGCCTTCTGTTACAACTACGTATTCTGTTATTGGAACTAGCTCCTTAGATTGTTCTTCCACTCAGCAAAGGGTAGTCCTCGTTAGCTCATGCACAGGATTGGAAGAGATGAATCTGTCTAAGTCGCTTGTTGTATTTCCTAATCCAAGTAGCGGCTACTTTACCATCCGTTCGGACTATGATATGAGCATTCAGGTCCTGAGCGTATTAGGTGAAGTCATCAGAGAAATTGATCTGACCTCACAAAATAATTTCAATTTGAATTTGACCGATTTGCCAGCAGGTTTGTACTTCTTGAAAGAAAACAACACCTCAAATTCAGCCGTTCGAATTGTGATCGAGAAGTAAAGAGTACTGCTAACCTAAATCACAATTTGTGATTTAAAATCAAAAGCTAAATTCTGAAAAGCCTGTAAGAACATTTCTTACAGGCTTTTTTATGGATTTTCCTTCTCCAAAAAAACGAAGTCAAATCTTAGAAGAGGCATTCTAAGTGGACTTCAAAATGACCTGGACTCAACTCAAAGAAGCGCAAGAGATGCAGTGCAATGAACATTTAAAAATTTCATCAACAATAGTTAGTCCCCCTTCCGCTCAATTAAAACCCCCTCTGACTCATTTGATTTAGCCAGATAATCCGATTTACCTAAATTTATTAAAAATAGTATTCATGCATTTTTCCTGGAGGTATCTCCTACTACCCATTTGTTTTTTTGCGTTGCAATTAGCGGGACAAAACGATTCACTACAAGGCTTTGATAGAGATGCGATTATTCGTGAGGGTGTTGTGGAGGGACACAGTGCTGCGGCATTGCGACAGTATGTGTCGATGCAACAACAGAAGTTCCTAGATCTAAAATACGGCCTGGTTCAACGACAGACCGGCGGTGGTGTTTCTGTCGGACTCGGACCCTTGGGTTGTGATGGCGGTGATTTTGAGAACGATATAGCGGCGAGTATTTCTTTTTCCACGCAGTTGCAGGGATGGGTTTGTAAACAAGGCTATAATGGGTACATCGGAAGTCTAAATACATCGTCCTTGAGTACTTATTTTCCGGGAGGTCTTACAAATGCTAGTAGCTGCAATCTCACCGGTTGTTGTCCCATTCCGCCGCAGAACGCTTGCGCTGTCGTCACCACTGGCAGTGCTGGAATCGTGGATTCTAATATTGGATCACAGTACCTTATCTATTCTGTGTTTGGAACAGATACTGCAGGTTCTTCGCAGGCTGCTGCTGCTAATCCTCAACTGACCAGTACAATGAAAGGCGCTAAGGTCTTAAGAATCAATAATGGGCTTACAGGCGATTATAGTATTAGCCGAATTTCAAAAACAGTGATTGTGGACTCCCTCAATTCTATGTTTTCTTATGCGTTCATAAGTGTGCTACAAACCGGACATAATTGTTGCGATGGAGCAGTTGTCCATTTTAATTTCCGATCAGTGCCAAGCGGCTCACTTATTTCTGCCATAAGTTCCAATTTTTCTGCGCCTAGTTCGCAGTGCTCTTCAACTAACACACCTTTTTTTTACATTAGTTACACAGGCTTACCCTATCAACCACAATTGAATGCTTCAGCCATCTACAATCGCTGGGAGGTGAGACACATTGACTTATCGCCGTATATCGGGCAAAGTGTTGCGGTAGAGGCGATTGTCACAGATTGTACTGCCGGCGGGCATTTCGGAATGATGTATTATGACAGTCAATGCAGTAATCTGAACGTCACTGTCAATGGCTTAACTTCTTATTCCGGCTGTCCGACCACTTATACCTTAGCGGCCTTTCCCAATATCATGAATGCCGTCTGGCTCGGTCCCAACAATTTTTCCATTGCAGCCTCAAGCTTTACAACCAATAGCTCTGGTGTTTATACACTATCAGTAGCAAATCCTGGGGGACTGCCAGCGGTGACTCGGACAATCAACATTCAAAGTGCGGGTACCACACCGGTTATTACACCAGTAACGTCCACAGTTTGTGCGGATGAGTCATTTAGTGTCTCAGTATCGGGGCTGACCACCTACACCTGGTCCAACGGCATTATCAATACAGGTTTTCTGGATACAATTAGCACCAGTAAAGCTTATACCGTGCAGGGAATAAATAATGCCGGTTGCAGTTATACTTTAACGCAGGCCATTACCGGAATTGGCGAACAATTCTATTGTCAAGCGGCCGAAGTACTTCTTTGTTCTGGTAAATCCACCACACTTTATGCTTATCCCGGAATTAATTACCTATGGAGTACCGGCGTTACCGGCGGCCAGATCATTGTTACCCCCTTCATAACAACTAATTATACCGTTGCGAATACAAGCGGACCTGGGAATTGTATTTACACGAAAACCATTACGGTAGCCGTGAGCTTATGTGATAATGTGGATGAGGTTTTTATGCATGATGTTTTAAAGCTATATCCCAATCCTGCTCGCCATGAAGTCACACTCTTGACAGAAACAAGGGACGAACGACAATATCTCATTATTCGCAATTGTTTAGGTGAACAGGTCCTGCAACAGGAAGTCACTTCCACTTTCTCCACTTTGTCGCTGTCAGACCTGCGACCCGGTCTGTACTTCGCTGAATTAAAGCTGGGACAAAGGTTTGCGGGAAGAGAGAAATTAGTGATTGAATGATTCTTGGCGTGTTAAGCAACCGGCCAATCAAGGAGGGTAAACTCTTAAGACTGGCGAGTGTGATTAATAGAGTGATAGTGAATTAAGGGTGCTATCGCTCTCTTTCTCGCTTAAAAAAGCCAAAGCACTTAAAAATTCTAGTTATCGCATTAGTAAATCCTGCGCTGCGGCTCGCTCTCAGGCTGGGATCTGTTATGAATGAAAAAGGGTTTGAGAATTAAGAAAAAAACCAGAGACTCAAAACCACGCTCTCGCTCTGTTTCTCACTCTGGTTTTTTGTAGTCCCACTTGGATTCGAACCAAGGGCCGCAGGTTTAGAAAACCTGTGCTCTATCCAACTGAGCTATGGGACCAGAAGTCTTCCTAAGGCGGAAAACAGGTGGCAAAAGTACGGATTTTTATAGTATTTTTCAAGAACTTATTTGTCCTACCCGACAGATGCAGGCTAATAAAAAGACTCTTTCTACTTGATTTCCCGCTGGTAGCGTGCCGTGTCAAAGACCAGCGACTCCCGGCCAAGAACAATGTTTTTCAAAGTACGCGGGACCCGCTGAGCGGCCCGCCCACATAAAAAGGGAATGCTTCGCTCCCTCAGGCCGAGGATTTTCTCCATGTGGGCTTTTTCTCCGCTTATCCTCCATTAACGTTCTTTATAAAAAACCGAATGTTCAATTTTAATTGGCGGCATTATATAATATGAACCATTTTTAGGCGAATTTTAATCTGTGGAAACAACAGAATCAGAGGAGAAGAAAAAAGTAGGAATGTTGAGGCGAATCGCTAAGGTCCTCTTATGGTTTCTGCTTTTGCTGTTGCTTGGCGCAATGACGCTGGTGGGACTTGTACTTGTCTATGAAAAAGAAATCAAAGGCGCCATTCTCGGCGAATTGAACAAACACCTTTTGGTCAAGGTGAAGGTGGCCCCGGAGAACATTGACCTCACGCTTCTTAAGTCCTTCCCCGATTGTGCGCTTCAGTTCAAAAAAGTACTGGTCCTGGGCGCCCTGCCTCAGAATAAACAGGATACCCTACTTTATGCGGATTTACTGAGTCTGCGCTTTAATGTTGAGGACATTTGGAATAAAAACTATAAAATTCACACCGTATCGGCAGATAAAGGCTTGCTCCGGCTCATCACTTTAAAGGATGGCAGTACCAATTATAGTTTTTGGAAGAGTGACGGAGAAAGTTCCGCAAGTACCGATTTTGATTTGGACCGCATTGCTCTTTCTAATTTTCATCTACAGTACAAGGATAATTCCATCCGGTTCTTTAGTGATCTGCAAATTAAACAATTGGTTTTTTCGGGTAAATTCCGCGACACGAAGTACGACCTGAAGTGCGAGGGAGATGCCCTCGTAAATGAACTCTTGCAAAATAAAACAGCTTTCCTCCGTCAAAAAAGAGTCAAACTGGATCTTAATCTCGCGGTAAACGGCAGCCAGTATGATTTTACAAAGGCCGACCTGCAAATCAACGATCTTTTTCTGAAACTCACTGGTAGACTACTCTACGGACAGTCTTTAGAACGAGTGGCTATTAAAATGAATGCCGCTGATCTGGAGATTAGCTCGGTTCTCTCTCTCTTGCCGCAAAGTTACTCGGCTGTAGTGAATGATTATGTGAGCAAAGGGAAGTTGTATTTAAACGGGGATCTCGATTATACCTCTGACAAGCGCTTCCGCCTCACCGCTGCCTTTGGAATAGATAAAGGCACCATCACCTACAAGCCCGGAAACACAAGTGCTGAGGATGTAAATCTAGAAGGCAATCTCTTGTACACACTAGACAGAAGTTTTTTGCAATTGACAAGGGTCTTCTTTCGACTCAGCGATGATGTCATTAAAGGAGATTGCCGCATCGAGGATTTTAGTCAACCACAGTTGTCTCTGAATGTGGCCGCCAATCTGCATTTAGCCAACTTGCAGAACTTCTGGCCAATCGATACCCTGCGAGCGCTCGAGGGACAATTAGAAATCAATACACAGATCAATGGACTGCTCTCGGATTTGAAAGCCAATACCTTTGGACCAAAAGTAAAGCTGGTACTCGATGCAAACCTGAAAGACTTAAAGGCTCAATTTAAGTCGGATGAAAAGACCTATCTCGTGCCCCATTGTCAGATTGATGCCTCTGATGGGGAGGTGCGGGTGTCAGATTTGCAATTACAAAGGGGACAGTCGCACTTAGTTCTGAATGGCCGCATTCCTGGCCTGTTCAATTACCTCACCGATGCCAGCGCACCGCTGAACATCATCGGAAAACTGGAAGCGCCGCAACTATTTGTCGAAGATTTTTTAATTCCTTCTTCCGGCTCTGCCAGCGATCAAGCGCTCATTCCTGAAAAAGTCAACTTTAAACTGGAAGCAGCCATAGCGCAACTGTCATTCGGTAAATTCAAAGCAGAAAACATTTCGGGGGAGCTCGAGATTCGTGATCAGAAACTACTAGCAAATGACATTCGTTTGGAAACGATGGAGGGTCAGACCGTTTTGAATGCTTTTGCGGATAACAGTAAAAACAAACTGGACATTACCCTTCAGGCAGAAATCAACCAGATTAATATTCAGGAGTTATTTCGTCAAATGAATAACTTGGGACAAAGCACGCTGCAGGATAAAAATCTACGCGGGATTGCTTCCGCCAGCATTGAATTTAGTGGTTCTTGGTCAAATGCCCTGCTAGTGGATGAAAACTCACTTCAGTCCCGCTGTCAGCTGACGATCGAAAAAGGCCAATTAAAGGATTTTGAGCCGATGCGCGCTTTATCCCGGTTTGTAGAGGTTAAAGATCTAAATGACATTCGTTTTTCGGCCCTGCAAAGCACGGTGACAATAAAAAACCGACAGATTATCATCCCTGCCACAACCATCAAAAACTCGGCACTTGACATTGATCTGTGGGGTACGCATAGCTTTGACAATGTTGTGGATTATCATTTTCGTTTACTCATCAGTGAATTGCTGAATAAAAAACGGACAAAAGCGCAGGATGAATTCGGACCGGTCCTCGATGATCCCGACAAAAAACGTATGGCCTTTGTCCGCATGACGGGACCGATGGACAAACTGGTGATTCGGTATGATAAGCAGGGCATGAAACAGAAAGTAGCAGCGGATTTAAAGACCGAAAAGCAAAGCATTAAGCGGCTGCTGCGCGAGGAATTTGGCCTGTTCAAAAAAGACAGTCTTCCTAAAAAGTCAGCACCGGTCAGTGTCTTTGAGCTGGAAGAAAGCAATCCGCCGCCTCCGAAAAAAACACTGGAACTCAAAAAGAAAAAAGAAGAGGATGATTTTTAAGGCACGTCCATACTGAATAAAAGCTATCTTTAATTTTCAGGGATCTGAATGAATATCTACACGCAAAAACAACGATGGAAACTTGGACTGGCCGCCGCCGCCCTCCTCATTGTGATGCTCTCTTTCTGGTACACTCAAAATCTGGCAAATAAAATTTCGAACGACGAACGCAGCAAAGCGCAGGTCTGGGCGAAAGCTGTGCAGAGTCAGGCAGAACTTATCAAATTTACCAACCGCCTTTTCAGCGCTATAAAAAAAGAAGAGCGTAAAAAAGCAGAGCTTGTCGCAGAGGCCTTTAAGCAATTGAATCGTTTTGACGGGGGTTCGGATATCAATTTTGTGCTGAAGGTCCTGCAGGAAAACACGACCATTCCCGTTATTTTAAAAAATGATAATGGCGAGATGACCTCGCGGAATTTGGATTCAATCAGGAGTTCTGACACCACGTATCTGAAAGAGCAACTCCGGCTTATGAAGTCCAAGTACGATCCGGTGGTTATTAATTATTATAAGAACTTTAACAGCTATTTGTACTATAACGACAGTAAGGTGTTTGCCGACTTGCAGGTGGTATTCGACAAACTCATTCGCTCATTTCGTGAATTAGCCCAGACAGCGGATGTGAAAGTTATTTTCACGGACGCCAGCAAACGACGCATCATCGCGCACAGTGATAAAGTAGACTCGACGGAGATTGTGAATGCCGAAAAATTGCGGCAGACCTTGATGAGTCTGGCGAATGAAAATATACCACTTCAGATTGATTTGGGTGAAGGCGCCACGAGTTATATTTTTTACGGAGAATCAGAATTACTGCGGAAGCTGCGGTATTATCCCTACATACAATTTGGTGTGATTGGTTTATTCTTGGTGATCGCTTATATCCTTTTTAGCACCGCGCGTAAGGCAGAGCAGGATCAGGTTTGGGTAGGCATGAGTAAAGAAACTGCGCATCAATTAGGCACTCCCTTATCTTCTCTAATGGCCTGGAATGAGCATCTATTGGGTGCAGGCGTGGATCCTGAAATTGTAAATGAAATGCAGCAGGATGTCCGCCGCTTGAACACTATCACCGACCGCTTTAGTAAGATTGGTTCGCAACCGGCACTGATGCATGAAAACATTACGGAAGTCCTGGCAGAATCGCTGGATTACCTCCGCAAGCGCAGTTCTCGCAATGTGGTGTATGACATTGTTCTTCCCGCCGAAGCCATCTCTGCGCAATTGAGTAAGCCCTTGTTTGACTGGGTGATTGAAAATCTGTGTAAGAATGCGATTGACGCGATGGAAGGCAAGGGACAGATTAAAGTGGAGTTGAAGGAGGTTCCCGAGGGTCTGACGATTGATATCAGTGACACGGGTAAGGGCATACCCAAAGCCAGTTTCACCACTGTGTTTGAGCCGGGCTATACAACCAAGAGCCGAGGTTGGGGACTTGGATTAAGCCTCTGCAAACGCATCATTGAAAACTATCACAAAGGAAAGATTTACGTCCTCCGCAGCGAGGTAGGGAAAGGCACCACCTTTAGGATCGAGTTGCAGCGCGATTAATAAGGCGGCAGCTAGGATACCACATATGGGCGGAGTGTCAAAAAAAGGATTATAAAAAAAGCCATCTTATTGAAGATGGCTTTTTAAATTAGTGTATCAAAATTAGGTCAAACTTGCACCCAGATATTCACGGTTTAAGCGGGCGATGTTTTCCAGTGAAATGCCTTTTGGACATTCCGCTTCGCAGGCGCCAGTGTTGGTGCAATTTCCGAAACCTTCCTCGTCCATTTGTTTCACCATGTTGAGTGCACGTTCTTTGCGCTCTACTTGTCCCTGCGGCAATAAAGCCAGCTGTGACACTTTTGCAGAAACGAATAACATGGCGCTGGAGTTTTTACAAGCGGCTACACATGCGCCACAAGAAATACAAGCAGCCGCATTAAATGCCGCATCGGCCTCCGGCTTTGGGATGAGAATGTTGTTAGCGTCCTTGGCATTACCGGTGTTGACAGAAACGAAACCACCCGCTGCGATGATGCGGTCAAATGAAGAACGGTCGACCGCCAAATCTTTAATCACAGGAAAGGCAGCGCTTCTCCAGGGTTCCACCACAATGGTATCACCATCGGTAAAGCTGCGCATGTGCAACTGACAAGTGGTTACGCCTTGTTTAGGACCGTGTGGACGACCATTGATGTACATGCTGCACATACCACAAATCCCTTCACGGCAGTCATGGTCAAAAACAATTGGTTCTTTCCCGCTGCTGATCAGTTGTTCGTTCACCACGTCAAACATTTCCAGGAAGCTCATATCGGGCGAAATGCCTTTTGCTTCGATGGTATCAAAACGACCTTTTTCGTTTTTATTTTTTTGCTTCCAGACCTTTAAGGTCAGATTCATATTTCCGTGACTCATATAATTTTGTTTGTATGAACGTTTCGCAATCCCTGTTGTGCCTGCTCCGGTACCGCCGCCGTGTATTAGTACTTTGAATATTTTGAGTAGCGGGCATCATAATCCTTCAATAATTTTGAAGCATCATCATACGCGCGGCTATAATCTTCATCCAGCATTTTATGATCGGCCAGATAATCGTAAGCTTTGCTGAAATCCTTTAACCAGGTATAAGCAAGAGCCAAATTAATGGTTGTTGCAGCTGCTACATCTTTATTTATTTTTGCCTTTTTATCCGTTTTGTTTAACTCCTTCATGTTCGTTTCCCAGATCGCCACACACTCTTTTAAAGTTGTGGTGAATTTTTCTTGGCGCTCGGGCATATTAACGGACATAAAAGCAACTTCCAATTTCTGAATCGCTTCATGGTAATCCGCATACTGGAATGCCTTATCCTTTACATCAAAGAAAGGACAATCATCCTTTACCACATTAAAACCGTAATTGGTTTTAAGATAATTGTTGAGGTTAGTAACAGCTAAATTTTTTGCGTTAGTCTCGAGGGTCTGCATAGTGGAATTGTAGTTCGCGCCCAAATTCTGATTGCCTGTTGCGGTAAAGGTAATGTTGGTACTGTTGTTTGGCAGGTCGCCTTGGAAAACAGAAACACCTTTGTCATTTGTGATTGATAATTTCACCTTCAATGGCGCATAAGTAACAGTGATACCGCTCGGGTTAACCGTAGGCATGAATTCAGAGAATTGTGCATTCACGATACAGGTAGCGCCGTCCTTTTGCGTAAAACCAGGAATGCTAATCATGCCTTCTAATTCAGTCGAATTAAAGAGTGTTGGAATAAATTGGTTACTGTTATAAACGCCCGTAGGTTTAGCTTCTCCAAGTATGTTTTTTTCCAGGTATTTCTGACCGAATTTTTTCTTGTCATACTCTTCCTTCTGCAGTCTCGCCTGCTCTTGTTTTGCTGCCAGATCCGCTTTCGCCGCTTCTACTTTCTGAACGTAATCCAGGGTGACAATAATATCCGCTACCTTTTCTTTTGAAATTGTATTAAGGGGATACATGTCAAATTCATATTTGATTTTTACTTTATCTGTTTTCTGAGCAAAAGCTCCGATTGTCATGGCAGACAGTAACACTAATGTTGTGTTTTTCATTTTTCTTGTTGTTTGATGTGGATTAAAAATTATTTATAACTCCTTGATGCAATTTTAATATTCTCGTATTTTAAATCTTCTTTATGGAGCTCGTACTGACTGTCCCCTTTAAATTCCCAAGCAGACACGTAGGCGAAGTTCTCATCGTCACGCAATGCTTCACCTTCCGGTGTCTGGTATTCTTCACGGAAGTGTCCGCCGCAGCTTTCATTTCTTTGCAAGGCATCAATACACATCAATTCTCCTAGTTCGAGGAAATCCGCCACACGTCCTGCTTTTTCTAGCTCGGGATTGTATTCGTTTGCTTCAGCGGGTACACGAACATCTTTCCAGAATTCGTTTCGTAATGCTTTGATGTCTTCAATGGCCTTGGCGAGTCGCACGCCGTCACGCGCCATACCGCATTCATCCCACATAATTTTACCAAGTTTTTTGTGGAAGTAATCCACCGGCTTGGTGCCTTTTACATTGAACAATGCACTGATGCGGGCCTGCACTGACGCTTCCGCTTCTGCAAAGGCAGGATGATCGGTTGGGATAGATTTGGTCCGGATTTCTTCAGACAGATAGTCTCCAATGGTATAAGGAATTACAAAATAACCATCTGCTAGTCCCTGCATCAAAGCAGAAGCACCCAGTCGGTTAGCACCGTGATCACTGAAGTTCGCTTCGCCCAAAGCATAAAGGCCTGGCACGGTGGTCATCAAATTATAATCCACCCACAAGCCTCCCATGGTATAGTGAACAGCAGGGTAGATGCGCATTGGCACTTCATAAGGATCTTCGCCGGTGATCTGCTTATACATGTCGAACAGATTGCCGTATTTTTCTTTCACTACTTCTTTACCCAGACGCATGATTTCATCTTTGGAAGGACTATGAAGATTTAATTTCGTTGCTTCAATGCGACCGTAGCGCTCGGTATTTGCTGCGAAGTCTAAGTATACAGCCATTTTGGAAGCACCTACTCCGTAGCCGGCGTCACAACGCTCTTTTGCAGCACGGCTGGCCACGTCACGCGGCACTAAGTTTCCAAAGGCAGGGTAGCGACGCTCCAGGTAATAATCTCTTTCTTCTTCAGGAATATCTGTTGGCTTGCGGGTATCACCTACTTTTTTCGGCACCCAGATGCGTCCGTCATTACGAAGTGATTCGGACATGAGGGTCAGTTTCGACTGATGATCGCCGGAGACAGGAATACAAGTCGGGTGAATCTGAGTATAACAAGGATTAGCAAAGAAAGCTCCTTTTTTGTGCGCTTTCCAGGCAGCTGTTACATTACAACCCATGGCATTGGTAGAGAGGTAAAACACATTACCATATCCCCCAGTGCAAAGCAGAACAGCATGGCCAAAATGTCTTTCTAGTTTTCCGGTGATGAGGTCGCGCGCAATAATACCGCGGCATTTACCATCAATATTTACCACATCCAGCATTTCGTGACGGGTGAGTAGTTGCACGGCACCCATGCCGACCTGACGTTGCAGGGCACTGTAGGCGCCCAGCAATAATTGTTGGCCCGTTTGTCCCGCTGCATAAAAGGTGCGTTGTACTTGTGTACCGCCGAAGCTACGGTTACTCAATGTTCCGCCGTACTCACGTGCAAAAGGAACACCCTGCGCCACACATTGGTCGATAATGCTACTAGAGACTTCTGCCAGACGATGCACGTTGGCTTCACGGGCACGGTAGTCGCCCCCTTTGATGGTATCGTAGAAGAGGCGGTAAACACTGTCCCCGTCATTCTGGTAATTCTTCGCAGCATTCACACCACCTTGTGCAGCAATACTGTGCGCGCGGCGGGGAGAATCTTGAAAACATAATACTTTCACTTTGTAGCCCATTTCTGCAAGGCTGGCCGCTGCGGATGAGCCTGCCAGTCCTGAACCCACCACAATCACTTCGAGACTGCGTTTGTTGGCCGGGTTCACCAGATGAACAGTTGAACGGTACTTTGTCCACTTATTCTCCAGGGTCCCTTCCGGAATTCTTGAATTTAATTTTGGTGATGTAGCCATATCCTTAAAATATTGTCAGTTTGTTTAATTTATTAGCGAATCAGTCCCAGATACATGCTTACCGGCATTGCAGCGAAAAGAAGTGGAATGAGGATCGAAATAACCAGTCCGGCCTTTTTAATCGCCGGTGTGTATCCTTTGTGATTAACTCCCAGCGTCTGAAACGCACTCTGAAAGCCATGCATCAGGTGGTACATTAAGGAAATCATGGAAAGAACATAAATAACCACCACGAGCGGACTTTGGAAAACCACCCGCATAACGGCATATAGGTCTTCGTGTCCAGAAGCATCATGCCCCTGAAGTCCAGTAAAACGGGACTTCACCCAGAAATGCGCCAGGTGGATAATTAAAAAGATGAGCAATAGCGTGCCTAGCAGTCCCATGGAACGGCTGTACCAGCTGCTGTTTGCCGCTCCGTCAAATTTATAATAGGGCACCGGACGGGCTTTGCGGTTTTGAAGGGTTAGCATCAGCGACTGCACAATGTGCAGAATCAGACCAAGAAAAAGAACAATCTCCATGGTTCTGATTAACCAATTATGGGCCATGAAGTCCGCGCCGGTATTGAATAGCAAGCCGCCATCATTCGCGAAAATCAGTGAATTTAAAAAACAATGTACGAGCAGGAAAGTGATCAGAAACAGACCCGTCACACCCATTACCACTTTTTTACCGATGGAAGAATTTAAAAAATTTGTTTTATTACTCATAGCGAATGAAATAGTTTGTGCCAGAATTAAGCATGGCAAATGTATTAAGCAAATAGTTCACAATCAAGCCATAGTTAGGATATTTATAGGCCCTGATGCGGCAGACAGAGGATGCTACCGCTGTGCGCATGACTATGCAAGCCTTTCGGCAGTTATTTGGAAAGAGTCTAAACAGCACCTGCCTAGCTTTTATTAAACTTTTTTAGCACTTCCCATTGTTTCTCCAATTTCAATAGTGAAAATTCCAAGAAACGGAGGTCCAATTCCAGGGTCCTGCTCTGAAATTCCTTTTCCAATTGATAAAACAGGGGCTTTTTTAAGTCTCTGAAAGCAATTGTGATGTGGGGATGAAAACCACGCCGGTCATCCGTCTCGTTGTATAGGCGGAGGGTCTGCCGGCAATACTGCGCAAGTACGGTGTGCAGTTGATCCAGCCTCTGGTCTGGCTCTACATGTGCATAAATCACCCGGGGCTCAAAACTGGCGAAGTTGTGGACGTTCAGTTGCAAGGCCTCGCCAAAGGTAAAATCTTCCAGACTTTTGATCAGTAGATCTTCGCGGTCTAGCCGCCATTCAAATGGCCGGTGAAGGGTAATGTGGGCGGGACTCCTAAGGGCCCCTTTTAAGCCATAGCGCTCAAAGAGCTCTGTTTTCAGGGCTTCAACGGCCTTCAGTGATTCGCCTTCCAGTACTAGTGCTATAAAGTACTTGGCTGTCTTGTTTTTTAGTCCTCCCACTCCATTAAATTATACTATTTTTGTCTGACTAAAAAAGAAAAAATGCAAATCATTATTCCCATGGCGGGAAAGGGAAAGCGCATGCGTCCTCATACTCTTACCACCGCAAAACCGCTTATTCCCGTTGGGGGAAAACCTGTTGTTCAACGCCTGGTGGAGGACATCACCAAGGTCTGTGGAGAAAAAGTGACAGAGATTGCATTTGTGATTGCGCCCGATTTTGGAGCGGAAATCGAAAGAAACCTCATCTCCGTGGCGGAAAGCCAGGGCGCAAAGGGCAGTATTTACTATCAGGATAAGGCATTGGGCACTGCCCACGCCATCATGTGTGCCAAAGAGGCTCTGAAGGGCAAAACCGTTGTGGCTTTTGCCGACACCTTGTTTAAGGCGGATTTCGTGATGGATACCGAACAGGAAGGCGTTATCTGGGTGCAGAAAATTGATGATCCCCGTCAGTTCGGCGTTGTGAAACTCGATGCAGCCGGAACCATCACCGATTTTGTGGAGAAACCGGAGCAATTTGTCAGCGATCTAGCCATTATTGGCATCTATTATTTTAAAGATGGCGACTACCTAAAGCGTGAATTACAACATTTGCTCGATAACAACCTGACTGAAAAAGGGGAATACCAGCTCACCAATGCGCTTGAAAACATGAAGCGTAAAGGCACAAAATTCAAGCCTGGTCAGGTCAGCGAATGGCTGGATTGCGGGAATAAAAATGCCACTGTTTACACAAACCAGCGGGTATTGGAATTTGATAAAGATAAAAGCGGGCTTAAAGGCAATGGCATCAGCAATAACAACAGTGTTATCATAGAACCTTGTTTTATCGGTGACGGTGTCCAGCTCCACAACTCCGTTGTAGGCCCTTACGCTAGCATTGGCGCCAATAGCATCATTTCTGGCAGTTTGGTACGCAACAGTATTCTGCAAAATGACGTCAAACTTAAAAATGCATCGGTGGCGGATAGTATGATTGGTGCCGGAGCTGAAGTGACGGGGAAAATGGCGGATCTTAGTGTGAGTGATTATAGTCAGGTCATTGTATAGACCGCGAAAATATTTGCTGCTTTGCATGGCTGCATTACTCCTCGTAATGGGTGGGTGCGCATCAAAAAAGAGCGCCGCTATGGCTGGCTCAGCTGGTCCTTCGAATAACGATGCCATGTTCGGCTACCTCTACGTTACAGGTTGTCATGAGCGGGCTAAAGGTAATCTCAAAGAAGCCATGACAGCTTTTCAGGAGTGCCTCAAAATTAAATCGCAAGATGCCGCTGCACACTATGAGGTGGCAACGATTTCGAAATTACTCGGACAACCAGAGTCCGCCTTGAAGCACGCCAGATTCTGCGCGGTGGCCGATGCGCGCAATGAATGGTATCAATTGTTGTACATTGATTGTTTGTCGGACACCAAGCAATACAGCCAGGCGCTTAAAATGCGCGAGCTGTTGGCGAAGAATTACCCCGAAAAGAATGAATTTCGCGAAGACCTGGCTATCAACTACGCCATGCTGGGGATGTATGATAAATCGTTTCGTATTTATCAGGAGCTGGAAAAGAACGTAGGCATTAATGAGCAGCTGACACTCAACAAAGTAAAGCTGCTGAAAAGCCAGAATAAATTAAGAGAGGCCGAAGGGGAATTACAGCGCCTTTCCGAAAGCGACACCCTGCAAGGCCGCTACTACATGCTGCTAGCAGAGTTCTACTTGGAACAAAATGATTTGGATAACACCAAAAAAATGTACGATCGTATGTTACAGATGGACCCCTCTAATGCCGATATTCAGCTGGCGCTGCATGATTATTACAACAAAAAAGGAGATGAGGCGCAGGCCTATGAATACCTGAAAAAGGCGCTTCTGAATCCGGATCTGGAGATGCAGGTCAAAGCTAGCATCGTTGAGTCTTATTATGTGCAGGCAGAAAAAAGCAATGCTTTGGCGCGCACACAAGGAACTGAGCTTGCCGAGATCTTACTAAAAACAAACCCGTCGGCCACAGAGGCGAATGCCTTGTTTGCCGACTTTCTCAGACTCGATAAAAAAAATGCAGAAGCCGCAGTTTACTACTATAAAGCGGCAGTGAATGAAAAAAAAGATTTCCGAATCTGGGACAATCTGCTTTTTGTGGACAATGAATTGAATCGGTACGACAGTCTTGAACGCCACAGTGACCGGGCGATGGAGCTGTTTCCGAACCAGCCCGTGAATTATATTTATAATGGCGTGGCCAATACACAATTACGCAATTATCAAAAAGCGGTTCGTTCCCTCAACGCAGGCATTGATTTTGTGGTGGATAATAAAGCATTGCTGATTCAGTTTTACAGTGCCCTTGGCGATGCCTATTATTATTTGCGGGAATACCTCAACTCCGATCAAGCTTTCGATAAAGCCCTAAGGGAAGATTCTGACAACACCTACGTGCTCAATAATTACGCCTATTATCTCTCCCTGCGGAACGAACAATTAGAAAAGGCAGAAAAACTGAGTAGAAAAAGTAACGTCTTGAAGCCGAATAACCGAAATTACATGGATACCTACGGTTGGATTTTGTTTCAGGAAAAAAAATATACCGAAGCAGATCAATGGCTGGGCAATGCGGCCAAGATGGGCAGTAATAGCGCTACTATACTTGAGCATTACGGGGATAACCTCTTTCAACTCGGAAAAAAAGAAGAGGCTGTGAAGCAATGGGAGGCAGCCAAGGCGGCTGGGGGAAGCAGTCCCGTGCTATTGAAAAAAATAAAAGAAAAAAAATTCAATGCCGAATAGTCTTAGAACATCTGCCTTAGTCCTTCTGATTACATTCGCTTTTTCACAAAGCGCCTGTAAACACAGACGTAAGACTAGTGCCACACCCTCTGATGTAAGTGTGATTGCGGAAGACACCATCAATGTGAAATGCAGA
This sequence comes from Sphingobacterium thalpophilum, assembly GCA_943325195.2. Classification (GTDB taxonomy): domain Bacteria; phylum Bacteroidota; class Bacteroidia; order B-17B0; family Aurantibacillaceae; genus Aurantibacillus. The sequence continues at coordinate 24,166 of CALPON020000002.1, forward strand.
CTTGACTTTAAAAGCGCAAGAACACTGAGCCGTAACATGAAGGACAATGAACTTCAATTTACGTGGCTCACCGCTAAAGCCAATGTCACTTCGCTAATTGAGGAGAAAGAAGAAAACTTCGATATCCGCGTCAGCATCCGCCGCGACAGCGCTATGTTGGTGAGTATACAGTATCTGCTCGGGTTGCAGGTTGCCAAGGTATTAATCACCAAGGACTCTGTTCGATTTGTAAATTACATTCAGAAAACGTATTTTAAAGGGGACTTTAATTATATAAATAGCCTCCTCAGTGCTGATCTCGATTTTGATCTTCTTCAGGCTGTCCTTTTCGGGAATAGTGCTGATTTTAAAGAGGAGGAGTCAAAGCTTAAACCGATGGCCGATAGAGCTAACTGTAAATATATGTTGAGCACTGAGCGCAAACGTCGATTAAAGCGCATCCAGAACGGGGACACTGAGCCTGCCGATGCACTTCAGACGCTGAGCCTTCTGCCCGAGACCTTCAAAATCTGCAGTAATGAATTTATTGATCCGGCAACCAACCGCAAATTCATCGCCAATTACAGCAATTTCACTAAAAAAGACAGTGTTTATGCACCATATTATGTTGATATTGACATTGTCGCGCAAAAGAAAGCAAACATTAAAATTGAGTATGTTCGCATAGAGAAAAACAGTCCTCAAAGATTGTCGCTCTCTATTCCTGCGAAATATGATGCGATTCAGATTGAGAAAAAATAAAACGTCCCGCTTACTGGTCATTCTGCTGGTTTCGCTGGGCTGTATCACCTCAGTCCCTGCTCAAAAAGACGGCAAAAATAACCACACCAATCAGCTCGTTAACAAACAAAAAAAAATCAAGGAGGAGATCCGCGAAATCAACGAGATTCTACAAGTTACTAAATCCAATAAAAAGAGTTCCATTGGCCGTCTGGTCAACATTAACATGAAGTTGGAAAAGCGTCAGGAACTTATTCTGACAATCAGCCAGCAAATTTCGCAGATTAACCGGGACATTAAAAACAACGAAAATCAAATAGGCGCACTCACGGGTAATCTCGAGAAACTTAAAAAAGAGTATGCGCGTATGATTGTATTCGCGCAACGCAATCAAGATGCATACAGTGTACTGATGTTTATTTTTGCGGCAGAAAGTTTTTCACAAGCCTACAGCCGACTTAAGTATGTGCAGCAATATTCGGAATTCCGCAAAAAACAAGCCCTTGAAATTATTGAGACACAAACGCGCTTGTTGGCGAAGTTGAATGAACTAAGGCAGCAGCGGCGTGAAAAAAACAGTTTACTGGGCATTGAAGAAGATGAAAAGAAAACCCTCAGTTCCGAAAAGGAAGAACAGGAACAGGTATTGACGGAACTGCAGAAAAAAGAAAAAGAACTAAAAGCGGAACTGGAGAAGAAAAAACAGGAGACGATTCAGCTCCAGGCCGAGATTCGCCGGCAGATTGAGCTAGAGATGAAGCGCAAGGCAGAGGAGGCCGCAGAGGAAGCACGTCTTCTGGCGAAAAAAGAAAAAGAGCGGGAAGCAAAGGAACGCGAAGAAAGAGAAGCGAAGAAACGAGATGATAAAAAGCGGCCGCTACCGCCGGTGGCAAAAGTGGTGGAGAAACCCGCGCCTGAAAAGCCCCTGCCCGATGCTACTGAACTCTCGGAGGCAGCCGTGGCACTCAGCGCCGACTTTTCCAATAACCGCGGCAAACTGCCCTGGCCCATTCCCAAGGGGATTATCTGTGAAGGTTATGGAGAGCATGAACATCCTGCCATCAAAGGCTTTATGATGTTTAATAATGGACTTGAAATCTGTTCCGCTAAAGGCTCGCAAGCCCGAGCTGTGTTTGCGGGGGAGGTCACAAGTATTGCCATCAGTCCCACAGGAGGAAAACTGGTGATCATTCGTCACGGCGAATACCTGAGTGTTTATTGTAATCTGGAACATATCTTGGTGAAGACAGGGGACAAAGTGAGCGTGAAGCAACCAATCGCCACCGTGATGTATGATGAAGAGGAAGGCAAGTCATCTATGAATTTCCAAATCTGGAAAGGTCAAAAAACCATGGATCCGGGTGGTTGGCTGCTGAATGCACGCTAAGATTAATACGGCATTTCATATTTGCGTTCCAGCCTAATAAAATCCGCCATTGGCAGGGTATTGCCGGTAATCAGAGCTAAGCCGTAATCATCCAACTTTGTAATTTGAAAACCAGCATCCTGTGCCATTTTTTCAGCGATATTGAAGGTGGTGGAGAGTAAAACGAATTTTGGGACTACTTTTCCTTCAAAGGTCTGTCTTACCGCATAACGTTTGTCCCAAGTGGTCTCCATGTTATCCGGATAATCTTTATCCAGCGCCTTTCCGGCATAACAAATTGTGTTCACGGCCCAGAAACGGTGCGAGACGAGGATAAAATCCGCTCCTTGCTCCTTGCACTTTTGTCCGTAAAAGCCACTGACCTGCTGGGTACTTTCTAGTGAAATCAACGAAAGGGCGTTCCAGTTTTGTTCTTCAAAGTGCCAGCGTAATCGCTCTTCGTGTGTTGTAAAATTGATCGTGAGATTGATTAGGGCCGCGGGTATCAGAACATAACGTGCCAGCCTTGCTGATAGTTGCACTTGGGCCAGCAATAAAGCAAACAAAAGGGGAAGTGCGAGGTACATGCGGCTGTAGCTGAGATACACCCATACGCTACCGTCGCGAGTTTTGCTGATGCACATACTGATCAGTAGCAAGAGCAGAAAACTCCCGAAGGCAAAAAGCAGCGCTTTGTTTTTTTGACGAAGGATTAAGTAAAACAGTGCGCCGAAGGGCAACAACAACCAAACCGCCTGCTGTTCGACGAAAGGGGAGAGTTGCGCAAAGGTGGCATTTAGTTGACTGAGGTTTTCTTGCAGATATCTTAGACCGAATTCCATAATTAGATTAGTTTTAATGTATTCGGGATGGGTTCTATAAAACTGATTAAAGAACAAATCAAGGGGTAAATAAAGTCCTGCAGCAATTGCCGTGAGCCCATAATACCAGAGGTGTCGGTGGTGGTGGTAAAATAAGAAGGCCAGCATGGGCACTGTGAGCAGTAGAGAATTAGGATTCACAAAAAATGCTAGTAGGCCCGCTGCTGTATTAAAGAATAACCAGGATCTGCGCTCGGGATACAGAAAACTCTGCGCGTAGAAAGAACAAAAGAACAAACCGGTAACAAATCCCCGCGGCTGTGCGTTCAGCAGAAAATAAGCGGGATTCATGCAGAGCAGTAGCGCTAAAAAACTCAGGGCTTGCCAATGACGGTCCGCGCGAAAAAGTAAAATAGCGGTGCTCAGTATGGGAGCTAAAAAAAGGAGGTGTGTCGCCAAAGGGACTGCTTGCCAAACGGGCAGTCCCATTTTATAAAACGGCACAGCCAGCAAGGCCTCCAGAAAGGTATTATAATTCTGCGCATAATAACGCGGCTCATAAAAGCGACCCTGCGAAAAATCGGATAAGCCGGCCCACATAAAGAACTGGTCCGTGTCCACCCATTTCAGATTGTAGCAGATATAAATACACGCCTGAAAAGCAACGAGGCCTCCCAAGAGTAGAAAAAAAAGAAGGCGTACCGTCGTCTTTTCCTTACGATTGCCGCTATGTGTTTCCATGGTCTTCACCCGCTTCAAACAAAAGGTCGGTATAAAAAAAACCCGGCTGTTTAAGACCGGGTTTAATAAAAGTAAGAAAAAGCATTTAGTTTTTGAAAAAATCATCGTAGCTGACTTCCGTGGTCTGCAGCGTGCATTTTTCACGGATGAGGGCCAGAACTTTTTTACTGTACAGATTTTCAAAAATCTTCTGTGCATCTTTTTCACGTGCAAGAATGTCTTTTGAAATTTTAACGAGATCTTCTTCTGTAGGCGTCTGTCCATAACGCGCGTATTCGCTGCGGACAAAGGTTTTCGCCTCTTCCTGCGCCTCTTCTGCATTTACCTGAAGACTATTGTCTTTTATTATTTTGTTTTCAATTAAGCGCCACTGCATCGCTTTGGCATAGTTCGGATAATCGCTTTCAATTTCTTCAGGCGTTGCCGGTTTTTCATTGGCATAGGCCAGCCATCTTTTCAGAAAATTGTCCGGCAATTGTAAGTTCAGTTTTTCAACCAGTTTGTTCTCAACTTCGGTACGTAAAAAGCGATCAGAATCGGCACTGAACATGAGACTCAATTCTTCACGGATCTTAGCACGGAAAGCCTCTTCACCCTCAATCACACCGGCACCATAAATTTTATCAAACAATTCCTGGTTAAGCTCAGCTTCTTCCATGCGACTGATGTTTTTAACGGTCAGCTGCAGGTCGCAGTTACTTGTTTCTGCTAGGTCTTTTTCAATCCCCAAGGAAACACTTTTATCAACGGCAGTTTCATAAAGGTCATTAATATTAATAACCACTTTGTCATCCCGCTTCAAGCCAAGCAATTGTGCTTTTGCTTTTTCACTTTTTATCCGCTCATAACTCAGGCTGGTGGACTTGAAGATCCCACCTGCTTTAATAGCGCCTGTTTCGTCGAGTTCATTAATGTCAACAAAAACCACATCTTTCTCGGTTGACACTTCCGGGCTGGCAGGCTTTCCGTAATTGCGACGAATGTCTTTCAGGTATTTTTCAATCAATTCATCGTCTACTTTTACTGTTTTGTGATTGAACACATTGCTGCTATCGAGGTTGATTTTAAAATCTGGGGAAAGACCAATCTGATACACAAATTCAAAATCCGCTTGTTTGGTAAAGTCTACAGAAGTCTGATCTTTGGGAAGGGGATTGCCTAAAATATCAATTTTGTTTTCTTCTATGTATTTGTAAATAGAATCATTTAGAAGCTTATTGATTTCATCTACCATGATCTGTGTTCCGTACTGCTTTTTAATCAGTCCCGCGGGCACTTTTCCTGGTCTGAAGCCTGGCATGTTCGCCTGACGCTGTACTTTCTTGAGACCTTCGTTTACTTTTGCTTCGTAATCCGCAGGTGTCATGCTAATCGTGATCTCAGCATTCAATGCATCAATATCTTGCTTTGTAATGTTCATTGGCTTAAAAATTAAGAGCGCAAAAATACGCAAATTTACCTTCCTTTTGAAGCAATTAAAGGGCTGAATGAGAGAAAATTAACAAAAATCAGAAGATGCTGATTTGAAAGCCGCAGGCATAGGTGTGTGCAGGGGATAGTCGGATAATTCCAGCTTTCTCTGACAGCTTTCCACTGCTCCCCACTTTGTCAGTGATCCCCATCCAGGGCTCAAGGCAGATAAAGGGATGCTCGCCTTTTTTACTCCAGATGCCAAACCATGGCCAGCTTTCGCAATCCATGCGCAGGGCGCGCTGATGGTTTTTGCTGCGCAACCAGACTTTGTTAATTTGACTGTTGGCGAAGACCAATGCATCGGCATCAAAAAGTGAATGGGAGAGAGGAAGCTGGCGGTATGGGAGGAAAAGCGTATCGGTCCTATTGCTTAGTAAACCATCCTCTAAAAGTGTACGGCGGAGTTCTTCCTTCTCAAATTCGAGGTAATAATCCTCCAGCCGTTCGCCTTTTAGCAAGGGGCAGTTGAAGCCGGGATGTGCGCCAATGCTGAAAAGCAGATCGCTTTCACCTGTATTCTTTACTGTATAGGTTGTTCGTAAGGTCGCTCTGACCAAGGTATAGGTGATGCGGAGATGAAATAGAAAAGGGTAGAGGCGAAGCGTTTCTTGATCCGGCTGCAAATCCATACTGACTTCTTTGTCTGTTTGGACCACACAGTCAAAGTCACGGTCCCTCGCAAATCCATGTTGAGGCAGACTGTAAGACTCCTCGCCGGACGAATAGGTGTTGTTTTTTAGTCGGCCCACAATGGGAAAGAGCACGGGGGCGTGACGGGGCCAGACGGAGGGCTCTGCCTGCCAGAGGTATTCGAGTCCGTCTGGAGTTTGAAGACTGCATAACTCAGCACCTTTTTCTTTTATGCGGATGCGGAGAAATTCGTTTTGAAGCTCAATCATAGCCAGCTCTTTTCAAATAAAATGCCAAGAGATTACAGATAGATAAGTCCCTCAATTTTGCCAGCTTTTCTATAAATCTCAATAATCTCATCCACTGACATCACCACCTGGCGTGCGGTAATGCTTGTATACCGGCCCCTGCCGCTTTCTTTGCGGTGGAGATCAGTACCTGGCTCAAATAAATTTTCTACGAGGGCAATCTTACGCAGCTCGCTGGTGACAACGAACTTGAACATATAAACACTCGGGTAACTCAAGCTCTCGGCTAGCTTATCTCTGAATTTTAGTAGTTCTTCTTCGGTCATGTTTTTTCAAAATAATGGTTGTAAATAAGTACAAGACCAAAAATAACAAGGAGAACACCAGTGAAAATATTAATTAAATACATAATACGAGCAGTCAGTAAGGCTTTCAATTTGCCACTCGCCACTAACTTTGCTACCTCCACAAGCAACACGATGCCAAGCGTCATTCCGAAATACAGAATCATTTTTATAACGGAATAGTTGAGTGTTTTGCTCACTGCGGTGACATTTCCCAGCCACAATAGCCACACGGCGGGATTGAGTGAATTGAGCAGAAAGCCTCGAGCCAGCATAGCACCTGCTGTCGGCAGCTTCAGGGGCTCATCCACCTGATCGCTGGGCAGGGGTTGTCGGAAGTGTACCGCTCCAAAAATAATGAGCATACTGCCCGCCATAATGCCCATAAAGCGCTGGCTTTTTTCGTCCTGTATAAAATTGGTGGCACCAAAATGAACAAGCACAATGATGAGCAGGCAGACAATAAAATCGCTCAGCACCACGCCCATAGCGAGTAGCGAACCGGTCTTATAGCCGTGCTTAATGCCTGTGTTAATCAGTGCGAAAAAGGCGGGACCAAAAGAAAATGTCAGCAATAGTACGATGACAATGGTCTGGTATATGAGGCTGCCAATCAATACGGAGGTGTCTTATAGTTTTCTAGAAAGGCCAACCAATCATTCAGTTGTTTACCTTTCATTACGCGTGGAAACTTACTTTGTCCCCCGAGTTTATTTTTACTGGCGAGAAAATCGATAAAGGCCTGGTTGGGAAGCACGCTCACCATAACTTCTTTTAAAGCATGTCTGCGCTCGACGGCATAGTCATCGTTGAGTTTTTTCAGATGTCCGTCAATGCTTTCAAGCAAGGCTGCCTCATCCACAAGTTTGTTCGCGCCAACATACCAGTGGTGCGCAAAGAGGCCCTGGTGAGGTTTTCCAACAACACAGTATTCATTGATGTTGATATTAAAGTCCTGTGCTGCCAGCTTTATCGCCTGGTTCATATTGTCGACGCTGAGGTGTTCGCCGCAGAGGCTGAGGAAGTGTTTGGTGCGGCCAGTAATAATAATTTCACAGCGCTGCAAATCGGTGAATTTGATGGTATCGCCAATGAGGTATCGCCAGGCCCCAGCACAATTACTAATTAAGAGCGCGTATTCCTGTTCGGCCTCAACCTGTGTGATATCAAGGGCTTTAGCCTGAGGCTTTAGGTTGCCGTCCGCATCAAAATTATCAGACGTAAAAGGAATAAACTCAAAAAAAACTTTATTATTCGTTAAGAGTTTCATCGCTTGTTTTTCATTGGGACGCTCCTGGTAGGCTAAAAAACCTTCAGACGCCATGTAAGTGTCCAGAAAAATAAGTTCGCGACTACACAATTTATCGATGCTTTTGCGGTAGGGATGAATCGCAACGCCCCCATGCACAAATACGGCTAGATTGGGCCATATATCGTGAATGGTGTTGACATTGTAGTGTTTGATAATACGTTCAAAAAGCAACTGAATCCATGCAGGAACACCGCAGATAAAGCCGACATTCCATTGTCGGGCGTTTTCAACAATCTCTTGTAATTTCGATTCCCAGTCATTCAGAGAACGGATGTCGGGGCCTGGTAGTGTAAAATTTTGAAACCAGCGTGGTTGTGTGCCTTGGGTAATTCCACTTAAATCCCCGCTGAAATAAGTGCCGTTATAACTCAGGTTGGTGCTGCCACCTACGAGTAATATTTCGGTTTCAAATTGTTCTTTGGGAAAATCAAAATGACGGGTACTGAGAATTTGTTTTAAGGTGCCGCGATGAATGGTTTTGATAATTTCACGGGTCACAGGAATATGTTTACTGGAAGATTCGGAAGTGCCCGAACTCAGCGCAAAATATTTTATTTTACCAGGCCAGCAGACATCTTTTTCACCTTTTAGGGCGCGGTGCCACCAAGCGTCGAACAAACTAGAGTAGTCAAAGATGGGAATGGTTTTTTGAAATATCTGCACGGGATTTTCCATTAGGCTCATTTCCGAGAACTTATAATGTGTGCCAAAGGCAGTTGACTGGGCTCTGGTGAGCAGTTTCAGCAACTGATTAATTTGCTGCTTGTGCACACTGCTGCGGTTTGGTATTCTGGAACGAATACCGATAGCACCTTTTATAAGGGATCCTAGTATTGGCATCTTTTTAATTACTTTTTGCTATTTGATGTATCGGAAGTCCTGGTTGTTTTTTATGGTTTTCAGACTGTGATAAATAAGCTTAATAACTTCTTCAACATCTTGTTTATGCACACTTTCAACGGTTGTGTGCATATAGCGCAGAGGGAGTGAAATAAGCACCGATGCAATGCCGTCGGTGGCATAAGCAAAGGCGTCTGTATCGGTGCCCGTTGCGCGACTCGCAGCCTGACGCTGAAATTCGATTTTATTTTTCTTGGCCGCTTCTATCACCATTTTCAGTAGATTGTTTTGTACTGCAGGGGCGTAACTTAAGACGGGACCTTTTCCGCAGGCGAGGTCGCCACTGGTGATTTTATTCATCATGGGCGTTTGCGTATCATGGCAGACGTCTGTAATAATGGCCACGTCGGGTTTAATGCGCCGCGCAATCATGGTCGCACCATTTAAACCGACTTCTTCTTGAACACTATTTACTAGGTATAAACCAAACGGTAATTTGTCTTTATTTTCTTTCAGCATTCTGGCCACTTCGGCAATCATGAACCCGCCGATGCGGTTGTCCAAGGCACGGCCCGTATAAAAGCGGTCGTTCAACTCCATTAGCTCATCTTCGTAGGTCACAACGCAGCCAACGTGCACACCTAGGGCTTCTACTTCCTTGTCGGACTTGCAGCCAAGATCCAGAAAAATATTTTTCAGACTTGGACCTTCTTCTTTAGCGGCATCCCGCACATGAATGGCCGGCCAGCCGAAGACGGCCTTAATAGGTCCGTTTTCGGTGTGTATGTTAACGCGCATGGAAGGCGCAATTTGGTGATCACTTCCGCCATTACGACGAAGGTAAATGAAGCCGTCTTTGGTAATGTAATGGACAAACCAGCTAATCTCGTCGGCATGGGCTTCAATCACAACTTTATATTCCGCTTTTGGATTGATGACACCCACTGCCGTGCCGTAAGTGTCCACAAAATACTCGTCGATAAAAGGTTTGAGGTAATTCAACCAGATTTTCTGACCGCTGCTCTCGAAACCGGTGGGGGATGCATTGTTGAGGTACTCGTATAAAAAACGGGTGGACCCGGGGTTCAAAACGCTCTTACTCTTTGCCATAATCTATCAATTCAACCTTAAATTAAAGCAAATTTAACGACAATTAAAAGCAAAAACCCCTAAGTTTTTGTGTATTGACGCGGACCTTGCGGGCGGTCAGGGACTTATTTTTTATTCTTTTTCCAGTTTTTATATTCCTCCTGTTGCAGGGGTCGGAAGGCCGGCGGTCTTCTGAGTGGTTCGCAGGGACGTAGGGACGCATAGCAATCCGCCGGTAACTGCTGATACAGTTCAGTGCCTTTGGTTTTCCATTCCATCATCTCATCACTCACGGATTTTATGGCTTTCGCAGGATTTCCGACAATCAGCTGCCGTTTCTCAAACACCTGGCCTCCAGCCACAAAGCTTAAGGCCCCCACAATGCATTCATCTCCCAGAATTACATCATCCATTAACACGGCATTCATGCCAATCAAACAGTTTTTTCCAATGGTGGCCCCATGTATAATGGCCCCGTGTCCAATATGCGCCGATTCTTTGAGCAAGACCAAGGTGCCTGGAAACATATGAATGGTGCAATTTTCCTGAACATTACATCCGTCCTCGATCACAATCTGCCCCCAGTCGCCGCGAATGGCAGCACCGGGTCCGATGTAAACTCGTTCACCAATGGTCACGTTGCCGGTAACAGTGGCATTGGGGTGGACAAAGGAGCTGGGGTGGATAATAGGACGGTAACCTCGGAATTCGAAAATATTTGCCATGACTTGCGTTGTTTTAGCGAAGGTACAAATTATCTGAGTGCCCGAAAGCCCTGTTTTACCAGTCTTTTCAATTAATACTACAATTCGTAGCATTGTTTTGCTATTCAGCGTAGTAATTTTGAGTATCAATTAAAAAACAGCTTCCTATGATTAGCAGCGCCACACCCTTACAGCCCGTACATTTCAGACAGCTAAATGAATTATTGTCCACCGCCCATTCCCGTAAAACGGGGGGCGAGCCGATATTAAAGCGTTCGTCACAGCCAGGTCGACTATTGACGCAATTAGAAAAAGAGTTGCCTGTGGTGCCTGCACCAGCTGTATTTCGGCGTTTAGGTAGGCATACCCAGCTCGTTCTTGCTTTATCATGAGTAGTGCCTTACGAAGGGCTTGAGCAAAAAAAAAGGAGACAAAGCTCCTTTTAGATAGTTAGTTTAGCAGAGAGGGTTTAGACCGCAATCTCATCCATGTCCTTATTGAAGAACTTGAATTCAAGAATGCCCTGACTGGAAACGCCTTCCACTTTAATCCATTGTTTATATTGGAAATACCATTGCCATTGTCTGCTGCGTAAGAAGCCTCCTTTTTTGATAAAGGCATCTACGTAGGGGTGGACCAGTAGAATCACGTTTTTTTGATTCTGTTCCTGAATAATAAAACGCAAGGTGTTTTCAATCTGATCCACAAACAAAATACTTGGCTGCACCGTTCCAGTTCCACCGCAGCTAGGGCATGTTTCGACCACTTCGATATTCACCTCAGGACGAAGGCGCTGACGAGTAATCTGTATCAGTCCGAATTTACTTGGTGGCAGAATATTATGCTTGGCCCGATCACGCTTCATTTCATCTTTGAGACGATCAAAAAGAAGTTTGCGATTATCGGGACTATGCATGTCGATAAAATCGACCACGATGATGCCACCCATATCCCGGAGTTTTAACTGACGAGCGACTTCAGAAGCGGCTTCCAGGTTGACTTCCAGTGCATTTTGTTCCTGTGTATTATCACTCTTGGCGCGGTTTCCGCTGTTGACATCAAATACATGAAGCGCCTCTGTATGCTCAATCACCAAATAAGCACCACTCTTCATGTGCACGGTTTTACCAAACAGACCTTTGATTTGTTTTTCCACGCCATGTGCATCAAAAATCGGAGTCTTTCCGTTATGCAATTTCAGAATATCCAGCTTATCCGGTGAAATGGTCTTGATATAAGTCTTTAGCTCCTCATAAATGTTGGCATCATTGACATGTATGGCATTAAAAGAAGCATTCAGAAAATCGCGGAGAATTGCACTGGTTCGGTTCACTTCACCCAGCACCCGCATAGGCGGCTGAGAAGTTTTGACGGCTTGATAACAATCGTCCCAACGGCGAATCAAATCATTCAAATCATTTTCCAGATCCGTTACCGACATACCTTCTGCCACCGTGCGCACGATTACTCCAAAATTCTTTGGTTTGATTTTGTGCATCAGGTCTTTCAGACGGCTTTTCTCTTCAAAATTTCTGATCTTAGAGGACACAGAAATTTTATCCGAAAACGGCATTAAAACAAGGTAGCGACCCGCAAGGCTGATTTCAGTGGTTATGCGAGGGCCTTTCGCACTGATCGGTTCTTTGGCGACCTGCACCAGAAGATTTTGTCCCGAACGAATAATCTCATTGATTTTACCGTCCTTTTTAATATCCCCCTCATTTTTAAAATACATGAGGTTACTGACACTCTGCTTGCCGTTTTGAACGGTTTCCACATATTTAATCAGGGATTGAGCCTGAGGACCCAGATCCAGATAATGCAGGAATGCATCTTTCTCATAGCCTACATCCACGAATGCAGCATTGAGACCCGTCATCACTTTTTTTGCCCTGCCCAGATAGATGTCTCCAACCGCAAATTTTGAGTTGTCCTTTTCGCGGTTTAGCTCTACCAGACGTTTGTCGTGTAGAAGAGCGATAACAACTTCGCCAGACGTGGAATTAATAATTAATTCTTGGTTCACGCGCTTAATATTTTAGTTTGTATAAAAGTCCAATCAATTACCAGCTTCGCTCTCCCATACAGGATCACACGCCACAATTCAATGCTGGCCGTTTTATAAAATAACTGAAACGGAAAAGGCATTGTGCCCTTCCGTCCAGAAATTTTTTAAGAAAAGATCAATGGATTATTTTTTCTTATGACGATTCTTACGCAAACGTTTTTTGCGTTTGTGCGTTGCCATTTTATGTCTTTTTCTTTTCTTTCCGCTTGGCATAATTTCAAATTTTAATGGTTATTATTTTGTTTCTTTTAATTGTTTAATATACTTGCTGACCTCAAGGCGGACCACTGCATCCTCTGTCTTTGATACATACTGCTCCAGCATTTCAATCGTCCCTTCTTTATTCCCCTGCTGCTCATAAGCGTCTGCCAAGTGCAGATAAGCTTCCAGATAAGCAGGATCAATTTTTAAAACCTTTTTAAAACGTGCAATGGCCTTGTCCGTTTGCCCGCTTTTCAATGAGAAAAAAGCAAAGCTTAATTGCAGTTTCACATTGTTACTGTCTTTTTTTTCGATCTCCCGCAGAAGACCGATTCCCTTCATCGGATCAGAACCACTCTCCACATATGCGGATGCGAGCATAATCCGAGCATCTGTATTCTCCGGTTCCAGCACCAGACCTTTCTTAAAACAACGCGCCGAACTCTGTATAAGCACCGGCTCCTCAGTTTTGTCTTTAATAAATTGGACGGAATAGTAATACCGGTTGCCCGCTAAAAACCAATCGGAAGCCTTTCCCGTCTGCATCGCCTTCTCTTCTGAGAAATGCGCCGCCAAGTCGGGGCGTTTTTGGGAGGACCAGAAACTTATCAGACTGTCCGCCGAACGTTGCTTATCCATCAATTGCTTCAGCTCCGGCGAAAGATTCTTTACTGCCGTGCGAAGATAAATGTCTAGTCGCACCGTTTCATCCACCTTTATCGTCTCTGCTGCCGCAGCATCAGACGATTCAGCTGTTTTTATTTTTGGCGCAAAATATAAAAGAACGAAAACTACAAGGGCGCCGCCAATTAGTACAATCTTAGTGACCGGGGCCCGCATAGTCTTTAATCAATATTTTTAGGCATTGGCTCTGCTGTTTTTACATTGCGCTTCACCCTGTCCGCAAATGTCTTCGCCGCCTTAAATGCTGGTATGTAATGCGCAGGGATGACCACCGTCGTGTTTTTAGAAATATTACGCCCGATTTTCTCTGCACGCTTTTTCACCACAAATGTCCCAAACCCCCGCAGATAAACGTTCTTCCCTTCTACCATCGAATTACGAATGGTCTTCATGAAGGCCTCCACAGTGGCCTGCACAGCCATCTTCTCGATACCGGTCTTTTCCGAAATTTCGTTAACTATATCTGCCTTGGTCATCTTACAAACTATTTAAAATCAATTAATTGTATTTCAAAACGGGCAGCAAAGATACTAGTTTAATGTGGAATATGAAAATATTTTTTTTCTTTACGCCTGGCGCCTCCTTTTACGGTATTTTCGTGGCGCATCATGAATGGTTTTTCTGACACTTTAATCGCCTGGTATCAGCGCAACAAAAGGGACCTTCCCTGGCGTCAGACCAACGATCCATACGCTATCTGGCTTTCTGAGATTATCCTGCAGCAAACGCAGGTGGCACAGGGCTTGGCCTATTACCTCCGTTTTCTCTCCGCCTTTCCCTCCGTTCTGCAGCTGGCGGAAGCTTCTGAAGATGAGGTGCTGAAATTGTGGCAGGGACTCGGCTATTACTCCCGCGCGCGCAACCTGCACGCCACGGCGAAAATAATTGTGCAAAAGTATGATGGCAGGTTTCCCGACAAGTACGCGCTGATTCTGGACTTGAAAGGGGTGGGGGACTATACCGCCGCTGCCATTTCTAGTTTTGCTTTTAACCTGCCGCATGCCGTGGTTGACGGAAATGTATACCGCTTGCTTAGTCGCGTTTTCGGCATTGAATTACCGATTGACTCGACCGCGGGAAAAAAAACGTTTCGAGAACTGGCCGATGAACTGCTCCATCCTAAGCAACCTGCCCTGCACAATCAGGCCATCATGGAATTCGGCTCTCAGTTTTGTAAACCGGTTAATCCAGATTGTCCTACCTGCATTTTCTCCGACCGCTGTCTAGCCCGGCAAAAAGGTCTGGTTGAGATCCTGCCCGTAAAAGAAAAAAAGACGAAGATCCGCCCGCGCTTCTTCCATTATCTGGTGCTGGTAGATTCCAAAAACCAGGTCTTGCTGCAAAAACGCCAGGCGGGAGATATCTGGCAGGGATTGTATGAATTTTATCTCGTGGAAAAGGATAAGGCCGGTCCACTCAGCGATGACGTGCTTCTTCAGGCGCTAAAGGAATATGGCGCCCGGAAGCCCCAGCTGATAAGTGTTTCGGAGACTTATAAACACGTGCTTAGTCATCAGCATCTTTTTGTCTGCTTTTATCTGTTCCGCGTTCAGTTCAGCCCAGCACTGCTGCCACTGCTGGTTAGCAAAGAAAAATTTGCGGAGGTGCCGCTGCCGCGACTTCTAGAAAAATTTGCGACGGATTGCGGATTGACGGAAATAGTATAAATTTGATAAAAATATATCGGGTATGAGGTTTCTGCTAACGCTTACTGCTGTTTTTACATTTATAAACAGCCAATCGCAAATCTATACAGCGAAAACGGGGTCCACCACTATTACTTTTCACTCTGATGCACCACTGGAAAATATTGACGCCACCAACAAAGGTGCGATCATTGTTTTTAAGTCATCCACGGCGGAACTCCAGGTGCGTGTCACCATGCAGAATTTTCAATTTAATAATTCGTTAATGAAGGAGCATTTTAACGAAAACTATATGGAGACCGATCTGAAAGTAGAGGTCAATGGTGCCGCCACCTATCCCAACCGCTACGCCGAATTTAAAGGCAAAATCAATGAGCCTTTAGGGGCAATAAAAGAGGGTGAAAATAAAGTGTCGCTGAAGGGAAAAATGGCGATGCACGGCGTTACCCGCGATATCGCGATTGAAGGTACCCTCACCAAAAAAGGCGAAGAAATTTATATTGCCAGCAAATTCAGAATTAAAGTCGCAGATTATAATATCAAAGTGCCCAGTATGTATGTAAAAAGCATTGCTGAGGAGGTAGACGTGACCATCTCTAGTGTTTTGGAGCCTTTGCAAAAAAAATAAACAATGCGCAGATGCCGCGGCGTTTTTAGTGCCTGTTTTTTATTCGCTGCCGCTGCTGTGTTAGCGCAGACAAATCCCCCCCGCCCTCTGGAGGATGAGACCCCCAAGTCTAAAAAAGCAGACCCTCCCTTCAAAAGCACGCGCTTAGGAAACGCACAGAGTATCGATTTCGTAAAAAAAAATCACTTAGACATTCGCATATCCCAACGTTTTGGTAAGTTGTATGATGCGACTAATCCACATCCGCTGACTGAGAGTTTTCAGACCTTTTTGGGATTCGATAATACCTCGGATATCCGCTTAAGTTTCGACTATGGTCTGCGGGAAAACCTCAGCATAGGTTTAGGACGGAGTAAGTATAACCGACTGGTGGACGGGAATGTAAAATGGAAACTGCTTTCACAAACTGCAGACTTCAAAATTCCGGTGTCCATTGTGCTGTTCGAAAGTATTGGCTATACACATGCGCCCACAACGCAACTCTATAGTGGCATAGTAAAGGATTTTGAAACGAATGAACTGCACCGCTTTAATTATGTTTCGCAATTAGTCATTGCTTCTCGGCTCTCCTCAAGGCTTTCGGTTGAAGTTGTGCCCGGCTATATACATCGTAATTTTATCCGGGAAAGTTACAATACAAACAGTAAGGCGGCGGACCAGAATGGATTTTTATTCTTGGGTCTTGGGGCGCGGCTCAAGATTTCGCAGCGCGTTTGTATAATTGGCGATTACTTTTATAATTTTGCAGCGTATTATCAAAACAATTCTTCTGTGCATCAGCCACTGTCATTAGGTATCGAGTTAGAAACGGGGGGACACTTAGTCAGTCTCTTTTATTCCAATGCGTCGGCCTTCACGGAGAATAATTATCTGGCGGGAACCAGTGACTCTTGGCGCAAGGGCCAGATTAAATTCGGATTTAGTATTTCCAGAATGTTTGCATTGTAGTGTTGAATCAGGCATTGAACGAGCATATTTTTTATAATCATCTTCTGGTGCCAGTGCAGGCCCGCCCGGAAGTGAACCATACCACCGAATTGGTTTGGCCTTCTGTTTATCTTTTTATCTGCCTCTTTCTGCTGGCTTACATCAAAGCGGGCTCCTTTTCTCGAGTCGTCCGCATCATTCAGTCCACCTTCAGCAAACAAATCCTCCAGCAACTGGAGAGAGAGGAGTTGAATGCCTCAAAGATTCACTCCGTTGGACTGACCGTCTTTTTCCTACTCAACTTTGCCTTTCTGGTTTACAAAATTAATTCGCTGTATGATTTAGTGTTACATGGAACCGATTCACTGCTTCAATACCTCTTTTTCGTCCTGCTTATTTTTCTCATGTTTGCCTGCAAACAACTGGCATTAAGAATGCTGGCGTTCATTACGGACCGCCGCCGCATGTTTACCGATGTGCGGACCAGCACCAACCTGTTGAATCAAACCTTTGGCCTCTTTATCTTTCCCTTTCTTGTTTTTTCGGAATTTACAAGCTGGAACGCCCGTTATTTCTTAGGCAGCGCCTTAGTCATTCTGACCTTCTCCCTGTTTTTAAAATGGTACCGCGGGCTTATGATGAGCCTGGTCGAGGAAAGGATAGGATTATTGCAAATTTTCTCCTACTTTTGCGGTTTGGAAGTCCTGCCACTTTTAACAGTGGTCAAATTTGTAGTCGAAACTTTATAACATTAGGGCATAGAGATGTCAGCTAAAAAATCCCCCTCTAAAAAAGGGGTTGTGAAGAAGAGTGTAGGTGCTGTGAAGACGGCAAAATCTTCTGTTTCAACTGCCGTCAAAAAGAAAAGCGCTAAACGCAGCGCAGTGGTGAAGATAAGTGCCAAGCCCGCGGCTAAAAAAGTTCTTAAGCCTGTTGTTGAAAAGGTGACGGCAAAAAAAATAATCGTCAAGAGCGAAGAAAAAGAAACCATAGAAAAAGTGGCGCCGTTAAAACGCGCCAGGAAGGTGTCTCGTAAAACACTTCCGAGCGTAGTGACTCCGCCTCCTGTAATCATTAGCGATCACCCCAAAAGCAGAGTCAAAAACATTCTGGTTTCTCAACCTAAGCCAGTCGAAACGGAAAAAAACCCGTATTTCGAACTGGCTAAAAAACATAGCCTGAATATTCAGTTCCGTCAATTCATTAAGGTCGAAGGTCTCTCTTCACAGGAGTTCAGGGCGCAACGCATTGATATCACCGAACATGGTGCGGTCATTCTCACTAGTAAGCAGGCGGTTGATCACTATTTCCGTATCTGCAATGAAATGCGCATTACGGTGCCTGAAACCATGAAGTATTTCTGTATTAATGAGCAGACTGCCTATTATCTTCAGAAATACATTCAATACCGTAAACGAAAAATATTTTTCGGACACGGCACAATCCTTGACCTGGTGGATGTCATCCGCAAAAACCGCGCAGAGAAATTCTTACTTCCCTGCAGTGATGTTCACAAGGAACAAATCGTGGATTTTCTCGATGATGTAAAAATCACCTTCACAAAGGCTACTTTTTACAAAACCGTCAGTGCTGATTTGAGTGACCTGAAGTCATTGGCAGAATTCGACTTGCTGGTGTTTTTTACGCCGGTTGGTATTCGCTCCCTCAAGCACAACTTCCCTAATTTTAAACAGGGAAACACCCGCATCGCTGCATTTGGACACGCAACCGCTCAAATGGTGAAGACCCTGGGCTATCGTCTCGATATATTTGCACCAAATCCCCAGAACCCCAGTATGACTGGCGCTCTGGACGCCTATATCAAAGAAGCGAATAAAAAGTAATCAGTCCTTTAATTTCAGACACAGCTTCTTTAGGAGCTGCTCGACACTCTGCGAAACCACTTCAAATGGTTCTTCTTTTTTTGAGGTATACAGAAAGGCTAGGACCAAGTGATTTTGTGATGGCTGGAGACAGGCGTACAAGTCTTCTTTTTTTAAACGATAAGACTCCCGCATACGTCGCTTCAGCGTATTACGGTCCGGTGATTTTTTAAAGCTCCGCTTCGGGGCCACAAACATGGCCTGCACGGGATAATCCATTGGCACCTCATCTTTCAGGAAAACCAATTTAAGCGGATAAACCTGAAGGGATGAGCCCTTCTTGAAAAGCAGATCGGTTTTTTTTCTGCTGCAAAGTCGCTCGTGTTTATGGAAGGAAGTTGTAATAGGACAAGTAGTTTAAAAGTTTAGCCCCGCTCTCTGCGACAGCTTTTTGCTTGCTAAAGATAATTTTTTACTTTTACACAAATAAAACTATTATTATGGGAAAAGGTGACCAAAGGTCTAAACGTGGCAAAATTCATATCGGTACTACGGGTGTTAGCCGCCCAAAAAAGAAAGCGGTGAAGAAAACCGCAGCTGCTGCTCCAAAAAAGGCCGCTAAAAAAGCACCGGCAAAGAAAGCCGCTAAAAAAGCTGAATAATTTGAAAGCTGTCTGAAGAGACAGCTTTTTTGTTCTCATGACATCACTCGACAAATTTTATAACGATTCTAAATTCCGGGAAAAGGACAACAAGGCGTTTTATAATCGTCTGAAAGCGCGTCCCCCGAAGAATCTTGACCTGCACTTTCACCAACTGCATGAAGAGGTGTTTGAGAAAACGGATTGTCTCAGTTGCGCGAATTGCTGCAAAACCACCAGTCCCATCTTTTATGACCGCGATGTAGAAAGGGCTGCTAAAGCCTTAAGAATGAAGCCAGGCGCGTTTACGGAGAAGTACCTGCGTCTGGACGAGGACAACGACATGGTGCTTAAAACCGCTCCCTGTCCTTTTTTAGACGGGCAAAATTATTGTTCCATCTACGCCGACCGTCCCGCCGCCTGTCGCGAATACCCCCATACGGATCGGAAAAAAATGTACCAGGTATTGGATCTCACCTTCAAAAACACCCTGGTTTGTCCGGCTGTTTTAAAAATTACCGATCGTTTGCGGAATTTGAAGATTGTTTGATTTAGCGGGCCTCGCAACTTGTTTTTCTTCGAAAAATTGAGTAACTCCAGAGTGTCTAAAAGACTATTTCTATAAAGGGATGTTACTATCGTGGTTTTAATAGATATTGAACCAGATAGTTAAATTCTTTGCAGGAGTGTCAAAACATTTTACATTTGATCTACATTAAATCAAGACAAATTAAGATGACAAAATCTTTACAGCATTTTTTAGATAAAATCAATCCACTGTTTTTTATACTGATGGTTTTGAGTTTTACTAATGCAAGCGCGCAACAAACATATACATTTACTGCTGCCAGTGCAACGGGGAATGTGGGGCCTACACAAGCCCAGGTTAATGCAGCATACCTGGCCACCAACTTAAATGGTTCAGTGCAGGTAGTGGGTGGTATACAGACGTGGACAGCGCCCTATACGGGGGGATATAGAATTGAAGCAAATGGCGCATCGGGTGGAAGTTCACCTGCCAATGCAGGGGGCTTAGGCGCACGCATGGTTGGCGATTTTACGTTAACAGCCGGAACAGTTTTACGCATCCTGGTTGGACAGGCAGGAATTTCCGGACTTGCGGTTTTTAATAGTGACGCACAACAAGCTGCCGGTACAGGTGGCGGAGGAAGTTATGTTACTACCCTTGCCAATGCACCACTAGTGGTTGCTGGTGGAGGTGGTGGGGCTTCGCAGTCTGGATCAGGTGGCGGAATCAATGCCATTGGTCAGGGCGCACCAACGTCGAGTAATGGTTTATCAGGCGGTGGAGCGGCTGCTTCGGGTGGCGTTTCAGGAGGAGGCGGTGTTGCTTTTTACTGGATAGGCTGGCATGGCGGTACTGGCGGCGGCGGCTTTACAGGAAATGGCGTCAACAGTTCCGCTGGAAATACGGCTTCTTTTGGTTCGGTCAATGGTCCTGGAATTTCATTTATTAATGGAGGAGCTGGTGGCACTGCCGGCTCAAGTGGACGACCCGGTGGTTTTGGCGGCGGCGGCGCAGCTGGATTCACAGGCGGCGGCGGTGGTGGCTACTCCGGTGGAGGCGCAGGCACATCCAACAGTGCACCTGGCGGAGGGGGCGGTGGTTCCTTCAACGTAGGTGCAAATCAAACCAGCACTGCTGCTATAAATAGTGGAGATGGACGTGTCCTGATTACAGAGTTATGTAATATTTCCCTTACCAGTTCTGGCGCTTCATTGGTTAATCCTTCCATCTGCGCAGGTACATCTGTAACCCTTACTACCAATGCTGCAAGTAATTATACCTGGAGCAATGGCAATACAACAGCCACTTCAATTGTTGTTACACCTAGTTCCACAAGCACCTACTCTGTGCTCGGAACCAGTTCACTTAATTGTCAAGCCGCAGCTTTTATTACAGTTACAGTAAGCGCCGGTTTACCCGTCCTTTCCATTTCAAATCCCAGCAACAATGTTTGTCTCGGCCGCTCTGTAACGCTTACTGCCAGTGGAGCAATTACTTATACCTGGACGAGCGGCGTTACGAATGGACAGGCATTTGTACCGAATGTCACCAACGTTTATACGGTGAGCGGACAAAATGGTTGTGGCATCTCGACAGCTACTACTGCCATCAGCATTTCACCCTTGCCTGTATCTGTGGTGTCGTCTTCAAGCCTGCTCTGTCAGGGCTATCCGGCAACACTCACTGCAGTATCATCGGTAAGTGGTTACACGTGGAATCCCGGCACTCTTGTTGGTAATGCTGTGGCAGTCGCTCCTCTGGCCAATACTCTTTATACTGTGACAGCCAGCGATGGAACATGCAGTGGGACACAAACCTTGCAGATTACCACAAAAATTACTCCTACCATTTCTATTACACAAACCTTTGTGCCCCTTTGTCTTGGGGACGCGACAACTCTCAACGCATCGGGAGCCGGCGCAGGTGGAAATTATTCATGGACACCGGGTGGCCTTACAGGACCCTCAATTACTGTTTCTCCTGCGACCTCTACTCTTTATATTGTAAGTGGAACCAACTCTCTAAACTGCACTGCCTCAGCACAAGTGCCGGTGTTGGTTGTTCAGCCATTACCGCTAAATGTCTCGGCCAGCAAAACGCTTGTCTGTTCAGGCGCAAATGCAACACTCACTGCCAGCGGTTCAACAAGTTATGTGTGGACCGGCGGCCCCGGTGGTCCCACCTACGTTGTGAATCCAACAGCCTTAACTGTGTACACGGTTACAGGTTCTAATACCAGCAATACCTGTACCGCTACAAATACAATTGCTATTGCGGTGCTTAGCCCAAGCGTGAATTTCACGCCTTCCGCTTCAGCATGTGCCGGACAAGCAGTTACTCTTACTGCTTCAGGTGCTACCAGTTATACATGGAATGGCGCTATTAGTCCAAATGGTGTGTATACCTACACCCCTACACAAACAGGTGCAGTGACGCTTATTGCGAATACGACATCCCTCACTACGGTTTGTCTTAGCACGCTCAGCACGATGGTGGCAGTTAACCCTAATCCAACCATTACCCTGGCCGCTACTAGAACAGTAACTATTTGCAGAGGCACTACAAACACATTAACAGCTGGTGGGGCTCAAACATACTCCTGGAGCGTGGGAACAGCAACCGGAAATGTGATTAGTGTCACTCCCAGTGTCACTACCTTCTATACTGTTACCGGGATGGATGCTAACGGTTGTGAAGGCACACAACAAATCCAGGTAAGAATTTCAGGCTGCACAGGGCTTGATACACAAAATAAAAATTTCGGATTGCAGATTTTTCCAAACCCTAGCAACGGTAAATGTACAGTAAGATCAGAATCTGAGCTCCAGTTTCAACTGGTCAACCAAGTTGGACAGGTAGTAAGGACAGGGGCGTTGAATGCTGCTAATGAATATCTGGCAGTGTTTACAGAACTCAGTGCTGGTGTTTATTTTATGGTAGGAGAAAATCTTCAGCATGAAACTGTTTCATATCGTATTGTTATCAGCGAGTGATAAGCCATAAAGAGATTTCTTGAACGGATCTCTCTTTATTACTTCTCCTAATTAGTTGAGTAATAAATAGGGTCTGCTGATGAAGCCACACCTGCAACAAATGTATAAAGCGAAGCTGTATACTATTACTGCTAGTCTGGGGCCGACGAAACAGATGTCCTGGGGGGACTAGCCACAGATTTTGTATGTTTTGAAATTTTCGTTCAGAATTGGGCTGTTTTTATAGGTGCATCCGTCTTTCTTCGCGGATCGGCACTATCACTTAGGAGGCGCTCCTCAGCACAGCTCGTTTTCCGTTTGTTGATGAACGAAGCTAAATTATATTTGCGACTGTAAATCTACACGCTGTATTAAAAAAGGGGAGGTTATACCCTGAGTCTATTGAAGGGACAGAAGCGTAAATATTCAATTTAAATTGAACCTTCGAAACCCGTGCAATAACTTTTATTTCCGGCTCATCAATCTCGCCACATACTTCCCTACAATATCAAATTCTAAATTCACACGGGTGCCCGGTTGAATGTATTGAAAGGTAGTATGTTCGTAAGTGTAAGGGATAATGTGAACGGAGAAACCAGATGCGCTGGAGGCCACAACCGTCAGACTCACCCCATTGATGGTGATGCTTCCTTTTTCTACGGTCACAAAAGATTTTACTTCCGGATGGTTAAATTCAAAGACCCAACTGCCATCTAAATCTTTAACCGATGTGCATTCGCCGGTCGTATCCACATGACCTTGCACAATGTGTCCGTCAAAGCGGCCGTTCGCAGACATACAGCGTTCCAGATTTACTTTGTCGCCAATGTGTAGGTCGCCGAGATTTGTTTTCTGCAGTGTTTCATCAATGGCCGTGACAGTATAGGTATTGCCTGAAATTTTTACAACGGTCAGACAAACGCCCTGATGTGCCAGACTTTGATCTATTTTTAATTCACCTGTGAGTGTGCTGCTGAATGTAAAATGCACATTGCTGCCTTCGCGCGCAGTCTTCTCAAGGGTTCCGAGTGTTTCAATAATTCCTGTGAACATATTATTCCTGCAGCAAGTGTTTAATTAAATTTTCTGTCCGTTGTTTGTACACTTCGTAATCAGCTCCGGTGGCCGGTCCGCTGAACCCGGTGTGGATTTTTACGGCTTGATGCTGACGGTTTAAAAACAAAGTGGTGGGAAAAGCAGTAATGCCACTGAGTCGCGGTAGCAGCTCTCCTGCTTTATCTTTGCCACTTACCAGAGGTAACAAAATGGCATAGGAGATGTTTAACTTTTCTTTGAGTCGTGTGACCTGTTGTTGTACTTTTTGAGGATCACTTGTTTTTTCAAAAGCTAGCGCAATAATCTCTAGGCCCTGAGAATTATACTGCTTATAGATTTCTGAAAAAAAACGACTTTCATCCATGCAGTTCGGACACCAACTCCCCATGAGTTGAACAATGACAGGTTTGTTGAGGTAACGCGCATCGCTTAAGGAGACCGTGTTTCCATCCAATGCTTTCATGCTGACCTCAAAGGGGAGGTCAGGATTACGAATGCTGGTGATCTGCTCGGCATCGCGCAGTGAAAAATTATCGTTGCGTATGGCGACCCAATCTTCTTTCCAGTGCGTGCCGGAAAAAAACTGTCCCTGTAATTTATTTTCTGTCACCTGTGCAATGAATAAAAAAGCATGACTGCCATCAAATGCCGAAAGATAAAGATGGGCATCCTTTATCATTCCTTCCAGGTAGCGGTAGTCACCGGTCTCCGTCAAAAATGTGCCCGTCACCTGATCGGTTCCTTCTACCTGATGGAAAAGTCCCAAAGCTTTTGAAGTAGTTGAAGTGCCGGGTGAAAATTCAGTCTCCCATTTTCCAAGGAGTACATTTTTCATGAGGCCTTGCGAAGGCGAAAAACGATGACTCTCTCCGTACACCGATGTAAAGGCGATTCGCTGCGCTGTGGTCCGGTAGTGATTAATCCAAAAGCCTTCCAGACCATTTTCCGTTTGTTTGCAATGGAACTCGGTGTCAAAAACGGGCAGCTGAATGATGAGCGAGTCACCCTGTAGTGAAATCTCATCCACCCGAATGCGTTCATCCGCATTGTGAATAATCATCACCGGTTTTTTGTGCTCATACTTCCATTCGTAGTTAAAAGGAAGTTCAATTCCCTCTGCACTATTGAGTCTCAGGACAGCGCGATAGATGCCTGCTTTTAGTTTTTTTGCTTCCATGGTCAAGGTGCCACAACTACAAATAACCGCTAATATGAGAGCAATGGTGTTCCGCACTTTATTTCGTAAATGGATTTTCAGCAGACACACTCAACGCTGCCATGTTGGTGATGCGGTAGAGCAGACGGGCAGCGACATTTGCATCCCAATCGTTGCCATCGGCAGCAGGACTCACTTCGTTTAGATCGAAGGCAATGATTTGGCGACCACTTCTTACAATTTTTTCTAAAAGAAAAAGGACCTGTTCTGTCTCAAAGCCACCAGCCACCGGTGTTCCGGTATTCGGACACAATTTCGGATCCAGTCCATCAATATCAAAACTCAAATAGATGATCTGTGGTAACTCACGCACAATGCGATTGCAAATGCGATCCCAGCTATCACCGGCATACATTTGATATTTGATGTCGCGATCAAAGAAGGTTTTCACACGGCTAGTAGAAGATTGAATGAGATTTAATTCTTCCTCGCAATAATCGCGAATGCCGACCTGTACTAATTTTTCTACCTGAGGAATTTGAAGCGCATTGTACATGATGGAGGCATGCGAAAATTCGAAGCCTTCGTAGGCTTTGCGCAGATCAGCATGCGCATCAATTTGTAAGATGGCGAATGAACCGTGTTTTTCTGCGATGGCTTGCATCATGCCAAGTGGCGTAGAGTGATCGCCACCAACCAATCCAACATATTTACCTGCATTCCATTCATTCAACACTTGTTGTTTGACCCATGCATTCAGCGCCATGCATTCAGCAGTGATGACGGCAGAAGTCGCTTGCATGTCGGCCTCCTTTTCACTCTTACCATTCGCCAATTGTTCAATGTACGTTTCAGCTTGTTGACGAAGGCCATTGCTTTTTTCCACCACAGAAGCATCCAAGGTTTTCATGGCAATGCCTTTTTTCCAGGCATCTTTTACAAAGGGATCATAAAGATCTACCTGGTAACTCGCTTCCAGAATAGCGGCGGGGCCTTCAGCCGTTCCGCCACCATAACTCACAGTGACTTCCCAGGGAATAGGAATTAATACCGTTTCACATTCTTCTTCCGAAAAAGGAAGTCCGAACATACCATCATTTAATTGGCCAATCCCATTTGGATCAAAGGCATTTATCTTTTCTTGTTTTGTCATTTCAGGGACTCAAGCGGTTAATATTCCAGGAATTATTTTCTAATGTGTACGCGAAACGGTCATGTAGGCGGCTGTGGCGGCCCTGCCAGAATTCAAAGCGGGTTGCTTTCACGCAATAGCCACCCCAGAAGTCAGGTTTCACAATCGTTTCGGGGGACATGGAGTTTTTTAATTCTACTATTTTGTCCTCTAGTTCTTTTCTATTAGTTAGCACGCTGCTCTGCGCGCTCGCCCATGCGCCAATTTTTGAGTCGTATGGTCTTCCATTAAAATAAGCGATACTCTGTGCTTCAGAGACTTTTTCTACTAGCCCTTCGATACGGACCTGGCGCTCCAATTCTTTCCAAAAAAAATTGAGTGCGACACGCGGATTAAAGGCGATGTCCGCTGCTTTATCCGATTGGTAGTTGGTATAGAAGCAAAAGCCGGAGGCGTTGAATTCACGGAGGTAAACGATTCGGGAAGTAGGCTGGCCCGTCTCAGAAATGGTGGCTAGGTTCATGGCCTGTACCTCGCTCAGTTGTGCTTCTACCGCTTGTGCCAGCCATTTCTCAAACTGTTGATGAGGGTCAGGCAGAAGATCCCTTTCATCCAGCTTGCCATGGCTAAAATCTTCCCGCAGGAGGCGGATGTGCGCGCTAAGTTCTTCCATGGCACAAAGATATTCAGAAAAAGCGGAGAACCCCCCTAAAAAATCAGATTACGGCGGCTTGGTAAATCCCGGGGACTTAATGGACTAATCTGGCTGAGTTCCGGACACTTTCGGAGTAGCTCAGAGATTAAGAGGACGCTGTGTTGCAATTCCTCTCCCCTCAGGAGGAGAAGATAATCGGTCCTTGGCAGTTCTTTTATCAGGCGGGTCCGTTCCTCCACTTCTACTTCCGAGAAGAGGTCTCTGCCGGCTGTCATTTCATGCGGGGGTTCAAAATTACTGAGGTTGGGAATAAAGTTGTATTCCAGTCCCAATTGTTCATCCAAAAACTGGTACAATGAGAATTGAAAGATTTTATTTTCTTTTAGTGTGAGGGGAATATAGTCGGAGAGAACCAGCTGAATGCTGAGCGCTCTATCGAGCAAGGCTGCAGTGGTATATTGCTCTTCCGAACAAGAGATGCCGATAAGGGCAAAATCAAGTTCATCATCGTTGTTGCTCAGCGTGTACTTCGCCATATTCTTTCAGAAGTTGTTCGAGAGTAAGTTGTGCCGCTTTTTGTTCTGCGAGTTTTTTGCTGTGATTTTCAAAACGGGTATAGGCCTTGCTATTAACCAAGACCTCGATGACAAAAGAACGCTGGGGTCCAGACTTTTCGTCATTCACCACTCTGTATTCGAGGGGCATTTTATTTTTCTGACACCAGATTTGCAGTTGACTTTTATAATCAATGTTTGTGCTCGCCAAATGATCGAGGTCGATGTGCAACTTAATAATCCGGCTGATGACGAAGCGTTTTGTTTTTTCATAGCCAAGGTCCACATAAATTGCACCAATAAACGCTTCGAAGGCATCACCGTAGGCGCTGGATTTGGTTTTCTCATCGCGTGTCAGAGTCGCTTTCAGAAAGTCATCAAAGCCAAACTTAAGGGCAAGTTCACGCAAACTCTGACCATTAACAATCCGACTGCGGAGCTGGGTTAGAAATCCTTCGTCTCTGTAAGGGAAAAGTTGAAAAAGGTGATCCGCGACGATTGCACCGAGAATCGCATCCCCCAGAAATTCCAGACGTTCATTTGTGATAACCGTGCCGCTCCGTTTTACGGCGACGCTACTGTGGAAAAAGGCCTGTTCGTAAACGGCTATGTTTTTGGGTTGGAGACCGGTAATGTGTTTAATCCAGATTTTAAAATCCTTGCTGCCCCGGGAAACCTCTGGTTTAAGAAGCGCTAAGAATCTTTTGATTGGCAAGAGCTTTATTGTTTGAATTTTCGGATAACTACGGCAGCATTGTGACCACCGAAACCGAAGGTGTTGCTGATGGCTACATCCACGTTTCTTTTCTGCAGAGTATTCAGAGTTAGGTTGAGGCGCGGATCAATTTCAGGATCAGCGGTGTGGTGGTTAATTGTTGGAGGAATGATGCCCTCTCTAATAGCCAGAACAGCCGCCATGGCTTCAATTGCGCCAGCAGCACCAAGCAGGTGACCGGTCATACTTTTGGTGGCGCTGATATTTAATTTGAAAGCCTGATCACCAAAAACGTTGATAATGGCTTTAAGCTCTGCTGTATCACCAAGGGGCGTACTAGTTCCATGTGTATTTACGTAATCTACTTCAGAGGCATCGATTCCTGCATCTTTCAGTGCACGTCTCATTACCAAGGTGGCACCGAGTCCTTCCGGATGCGGCGCGGTGATGTGATGCGCATCAGCGCTCATTCCGCCACCGATAATTTCAGCGTAAATTTTTGCACCACGGGCTAGTGCATGATCCAGTTCTTCGAGCACAAGCGCACCCGCTCCTTCACCAAGGACAAAGCCATCGCGGTCCTTGTCATAAGGACGAGAGGCGCTGGTCGGCTCCTCGTTCCGCGTGCTCATGGCCTGGCAGGCATTAAATCCGCCAATCCCACTCTCGTTAACAGCCGCTTCGCTGCCACCGGTAACGATAGCATTGGCTTTTCCGAGACGAATATAGTTGAACGCGTCAATTAATGCATTGGTGCTAGATGCGCAAGCAGAAACGGTGGTGAAATTCGGCCCCCTGAAACCAAAGCGCATAGAGATGTGACCACTGCAGATATCAGCAATCATTTTCGGAATAAAGAAGGGATTGTAACGCGGTGTACCATCGCCCTTCGCAAAATTGAATGTTTCTGTCTGAAAGGTATCCAGTCCACCGATACCACTTCCCCAAATGACGCCGACTTCATTTCGGTCTATTCCTTCAGAAGCAATTCCACTGTCTTCAACCGCTTGCACACTGGCAGCAATACCATACCAGGAATAAGCGTCAAGTTTTCGGGCTTCTTTTTTATCGAAATAGTTTTCCGGATCAAAACCTTTTACCTCACAAGCGAAGCGGGTTTTGAATTTAGTCGCATCAAAACGTGTAATAGGCGCAGCTCCGCTGACACCGTTTATCAGATTGGTCCAATAGTCTTGGACGCTGCTGCCTAGTGGAGTTACGGCGCCGAGCCCTGTTACTACTACACGTTTTAATTGCATACGCCTAAAATTAGTTTTTTGCGTTCGCCTCAATATAGGTGATGGCATCGCCTACAGTTCCGATTTTTTCTGCTTGCTCATCAGGAATAGCAATATTGAACTCTTTTTCAAATTCCATGATTAGCTCTACAGTGTCTAATGAATCGGCACCAAGATCGTTAGTAAAACTAGCGGTTGGCGTTACTTCTTTTTCATCAACGCCTAATTTGTCAACGATGATCGATTTTACTTTACTTGCAATGTCAGACATTTTTATAGATTTAAAAATTTTCACAAAAATAAAAATATCGAGGCTAAAACAAAACTTTAATTCGTAAATGCTTGAATTTTAGCAAATAAGAGAATGTGTATCAGCCCATCAACTCTATATCCCTAAAAATGAAGGGGGTTTGCAGGGGGCAGGGCTTGCAGAATCCCTGAAATACGGTTAATAGAAGCTCTTTTTTGATCGTAAGTTTGTTTTTTGGACTGAAAAGGAGTGTAATTCAACCAGACGCGTTTTTGCTTGCCGATGGGATTTGGCGCAAAGAGGCCATAAATAAAGAGACCGGCCAGCATCAGCAAGGTCAGTAACCATGGGAATTGTTGGTCTGGAAACTCGCGATTTAAAAAAAAACTGAACTGGCTAATAAGTCCTGCGTGTGCCGCCTCAATATTGAGAAATAGCATGGCCATGAGAACAATAATTAAACGAAGAGTGCTTTTTGTCATCGTACAGCAAAAATATTAGGACATTTCTCCTAGA
>CALPON020000003.1 GCA_943325195.2 Sphingobacterium thalpophilum
CAAGTGCTGATGTCATTTTGAAAATTTCAACTTCGGATTTGGAAAGCGGGGTTTACTTGCTGCGCTTGCTGGATGCGGAAAATGAAACTGTAATAGTGAAAAAGTTGGCAGTGCAGCGCTGAAGGATTATTTATTAGTGATTGGTTATTAAGTCAGTTTATGTTGTTTCAAAGATTAGATAGCGATTGTTTGCTTTTGGCAGATGGAGGAGATACTTTACAGAGTTTTTACGAAGCCAATTTGCAGATTGAATACAAGAAAGTAGGCTGTTTAACGTTAAACCAAAGCGAACCATTTTAGGGTAATAATTATTGGACATTTTCTTAGGGTTTAGTTATAAGAATTAATCAAAAAATTAACTACCTTCAATTATCAGAAAATGTCCCAGTATTTTTAACTAAAAAAGTTCAGATTAGTTTGAAGTCATACAGTGTTTGCCGTCAAACCAAAGCTAACCGATTTAGGGTAATAATTATTGGACATTTTCTTAGGGTTTAGTTATAAGAATTAATCAAAAAATTAACTAACTTCAATTATTAGAAAGTGTCCAAATATTTTAGCTATAAAAGTTCAGATTGGTTTGAAGACATACATGAGCAAGGATATAATATTTGCTTTGTCTATTTATGGTGGCCTTGCTAAAACAATCAACGGCGGATCAAGCTGGACAAATACGACAATCCCAATTTATTCAACTTACGGATTAACTTTTAAGGACAAACTGGAAGGCTATGTTGTGGGATCAACCGCGAATGGTTATGGTGTAATTGCGAAGACAACAAACATGGGAGCATGTTGGGCTATATTTCCTACACAGGTTTACTCTATTTTCTTTAACATAGAGTTGGTTAATGACAGCATCGCTTTAATTTCAGGATCGAACGGGGTTCTTCTTACTTGGAACTACAAAACAACGTTGCTTACCGGAGATCAGGAGCTGGAGGAGTGTCAACCAGCAAAATTCTATCCGAACCCAACTGAAGGTAATGTATTTATTGAAAGCAGAGAAAGTGGCACTATGCGGCTAACAGATTTGTTAGGCGATGAACGCGGGGTCTATACGCTTGATCAAAAAACGAACGAGTTTGATCTTTCCAACTTGCCGAAAGGGATTTATCTCTGCCGAATCGAATACTCTCAAAAAACCATGCTCTATAAATTGATACTGAAATGAGCTTTTTAAAAATATTCTTTCCACTTGCTTTTTTATCGGCTTTTCCGCTAATGGGACAGATCAATCCAACAGTCACAAGTTCGACGGGAAATTTCAGTTTGACCTGCACAAATCCGTCGATCACACTTACTGCCAGCAGTTCTTTCACTACCGCTGTAAGCTACACATGGACAACTCCGCAAATGAATATTGTAAACGGCAATAGTGTCGCTGCCAGCGTACCGGGTATATTCAGTTTGGCAGCATCTTCTGGAACGATATTACAAACGACCACGATTAGTATTGCGATAAACACCGTCCAACCAACCGTTACTTTAACTGGTGCGTCAGGCTCTATTACTTGCAACACACCTACAATATTACTGACAACCATAAGTAGTCCTACAAATGTTTCTTATACATGGATGGAGCCGGGTGTAGGCTTTGGCTGCACTACTTCAACCTGCATTGCTGCTCAATCAGGAACCTATAGTGTTACGGTTAAAGATGCAGCGAATGGCTGCCAAAAGACTGCAACAATAAATATTGGCGACAACAGGCAGTATCCCATCTTCAGTTCTATTAGCCTTTATACTGTAGCCTGTCCAGATGGAACGGTAAGCCTTGAACCAACTTTAACTACAGGCACAGCAAATATTTCCTTTCAATGGAAAGTACCAACCGGAGCCATTACCAGCGCGACTAACAATCTCAATTTAATAACGAATGCACCGGGCGAATACACCTTGATTGCAACAAATACGTCTAATGGCTGCACTTCAAGTACTTTGGTGAATGTTTTTGCTTGCGTTGGGATTTACACACATGATATGAAAAACAGATACAAATTGTTCCCAAATCCTTTTACCAACAAGTTAAATCTTGATTTTAGCCAAGCAGCTTCATCACCTGAAAAGATCATTATTGTTAATACGGTTGGACAAAAGGTCTTTGAAAAAGGTGACCTACCACCAAAGATGGAAATTGATTTAACCTTTTTACCAAACGGTGTTTACTACGTTTTTGTTCACGACAATGGCGCAATTAAACGACCTTTGAAAGTGGTAAAAAACTAGAACAAACGATAACTGATCCATGAGTTTGAAAGTTTTATTAATTATACTTTTCTTTTCAATTTTACAGGAATCCTTTGCTCAAAAAGATTCGGTGCGAGTTATCAGGGAGTCATATCAATCTGTCCGAACTTTTGAATGCCCCGGCGCGGTCAATAATCAGTTTATCCTCAAAGGAATTATTTATGATGCTCAATCCAATGAAGAACTCCCGAATGCAAATGTCTTTGTAAAGGGAACCCAAGTCGCAACCTTATTAGAAGCAAAAGGAATTTTCGCCTTGGATATTACTAAACTCCTGGACTCGACGAGAACTCTGACGATCATGGGGACGTATGTTGGCTACAAGATCAAAGAAATAGAAATCAAAGATAACTGGACTGTGGATACCTACCTTTCAATTCCGATGGTTAGTAATTCGGGCATCTCCTGTCCGGGGATTAGTGTTTCACCTGAGAAGAAGAAATCTCGGAGAAAATAGTTGAGCGATCAAGCCATTTTTTTTTGGACTGGACAGTCCAGAATAGATTATTAAAAAAGGGGCGCGATGCCCCTTTCTTAGTTTATGGCCCCTGAACGTTCTAATTGGAAATATAAATTTTGCAACCAATCGACTTGGTTTCTTTAATCAGAACCTCCCTATTATTTAAAAGTGCTTCAACCGCATCGCCAACATAGCGCTGTGTTACTTTGCTAGGTTCGGCTCCGTTATCGTCAATAGCACCGCTGTAGGCAATTACCCACTGCCCTTCTTTTTTCCATAAAACAAAAGCGTGCGGTGTTTTTTGGGCTTCAAATTGCTTTGCAACAGCCTGTTTTTCGTCAAACAAATAAGGAAAATTAAATTTTTCTTTTTTTGACTTTTCGATCATGAGTTCGTACGTGTCTTCCTCATAGATCCGCGGATCGGTCGAACTAATCGCAATGAGCGGCACACCCAGCTTCTGATACCTTTCGTTCAGTGCATTCATTCTGGGTGGATAAAGCTTCGCAAACGGACAATGATTGCAGGTAAAAACCACTATAAGTCCCTTTGCCGAGTCATAGTCTTTTAAAGAAATCGTTTTTCCATCGACATTTTTCAAGCTGAAATCCGAAACCCGCTCGCCAATTGGACTGACTTTCGGAATAAAACTGATCATGCCAATCAGAATGAATCCTATTAATAGGAGTCCCAGAAATTTATTTTGAATGTACAATGGCACTAATCCTTAATAAACTTTTGGACGCTTACTGACTTTGTTTTTTTGTCCATCAATTGAACAAAATAGGTTCCCGATGACAGGCCCGAAATGTCGATTCCCTTGGCCATATCTGGCTGAGGCAGCATAATAACAGTTTTCCCCTGCACGTTGGTAACATTGATATAATACACTTCGGCGTCTGGGGTATTAAGTTGTACATACACTTTTGACGTGGCTGGATTCGGAAATAAATTATAATTCACTTTTTCCGGAAGCAAGCTTGCTAAGCCGCTTGCTGCGTCTTTCACAACAAATTGCCCCATCATACCATCGTCTTCATGCAAGCCAAAATGACAGTGGTACATAAAGGGATGTATGGGATCGGAGTAATCGTCGAACTTCGCGACAAAACTAACACTTTCGTTCACCGGTAGGTAAAATACATCTTTCCATCCCGACTCGTAATTTCCAACATTTGCTGCGCTTCCGTTGCGCGCAACAATTTTAAATTCCACATCGTGAATGTGAAAAGAGTGACCGAACACATTATTGTTTACAATCGTCCATTTTTCAATGGCGTTCAAATCCACTGTTTTAT
The DNA here is from genome assembly GCA_943325195.2 of Sphingobacterium thalpophilum. GTDB lineage: Bacteria > Bacteroidota > Bacteroidia > B-17B0 > Aurantibacillaceae > Aurantibacillus. The sequence goes on from CALPON020000003.1 coordinate 4,009, forward strand.
TAATAGTGGTGAATGCAAAACTAGCATTGTCAAAATTAAAAGGAATGGCAGCTGGACCAGGATTTCCATTTGTTACATTAATCGTTCTGCTCACCGTTGCATTCGCCGCCGTCCAGTACACGTTGTTTAGTAGTGTAGCTGGGAGAGCCAATATTGGGTTGCTGGTAGTTGCCGCAACATTGATGTGCAAAAGGTTAAAGGTGGTATTATTAAGCAGACTTCCAAACTGTCCTGAAGTCGCTGGTTCGCCGCCCGGATAGCCTAAAGGAAAACCAGAATTGTAGGACTTTAAATCAAAACTGCTGCCGACCACGTCATTTGAAAGATCTACTAAAATTTCGATGCGTTCACCAACTAGCAACTTAACACGGTTAACCGTTACGGGAGCATTCAGCAAACCGCCATCATTACCAATAATGTAAAAATTCCTATTGTCGCTAAAACCAATATTGTAAGCTCTTTCATTCTCGGCATTTAGAATTCTCAATCTTACAAATTGTTTCGGAAGACTCACCTGAGCACTAGGTGTGCCATTACTGAGCATATAATCGCCGTAGGCCACATTTGTGTAGACAAACTGATTTCCGGTATCATAACGTCGGCTGGATAAAACAAGAGGGATATCATCTACGCCATACTTTCTGGGAATGGGAAGCGCACGTTCGGCGGAGTCACGGATAATGATAAATCCTCCTGAACCTTTCGTCATTTGCTCATTCGTCATCATATGTAAGTGCGGGTGATACCAAAGTGTAGCGGCCTGATTCGTTACTTTCCAGTAGGGCTGCCAAATCGTGCCGGGCGGAATAACCTGGTGTGGCCCACCATCCATAATGGCCGGTAGGTGCATGCCATGCCAGTGAACAGTTGTTGAATCATTCAATTTGTTTTTTACATTAAAACTAACATTGGCCCACTTATTCATGATCAGTGTTGGTCCCCAAAAATTATCCGTATTTATAGAACTTGTTATCGTCTGATTACCCGACCGTAATTGTTTCAATGTATCCTTAAGGGTCAGGTTAAAATTGGAACCTGAAAGCGTGTCAGGAATCCAAAGTGTATTATAAGTTTGGCCATTTAAAGCCATCAAAAAGTTCAGGCTGAGCAGACTTAAGACTATTTTTTTCTTCATGGTAGTGTTACTTTTCTGTGTTGACTTAACAGAGTCTCGGCTAAGGTATGATTTCGATTCCAAAAATAAAAGAAAAAGAGCTTAAAGATCAGTTTCATGGTTAATCGCAAATCGCGGCAAATCCTACTATACGAGGTTTCTGGACTATGATCAGATTGGTATTCAGAGGCTGTGGATAGGTCTCGAAAAAAATAGAGAATGGCTAAATTGGATGAATGAAAAATTAACCAACTTTTTTGCTGCGCACTAAAACATGCCTGTTTGGTTAATCTATTAAAAATCCTGTAGGTCAAGGTCATTAGCGTCAATCATTGTCACCCATTTACCCATTTTTTTCTGGATCACCTTAAAGTGATGTTTGTCCTCTTCCGTTATAAATGAAATGGCTTCACCCGGCGATTCTGCGCGACCTGTTCTGCCGATTCGGTGGATATAATCTTTTGGCGACCTTGGCAATTCATAATTGATCACATACGGTAAAAATTTAATGTCGATACCGCGCGCTAAAAGATCTGTTGTGACAAGGACTCTCAATGTTCCTTTTTTAAATCGGCTAAGCGCTTCGGTTCTGGCTTCCTGGCTTTTTTTACTATGAATGGCCGTTGCATCCATGCCATTTTTCCGAAGTTTATCCGCCACATGATCCGCTTTATAAACGGAAGATGTAAATACGAGGACCTGCTTTATCTCATTCTTCATTATCAAGTAGCGAAGCAAGGGACCTTTTTTTTCTTCGCTCACAAAGTAGCCAAGTTGCGTAATTAGATCAATGTTATTTTCTTCCTCTTCAATTTTAATAACAGTCGCATTGTGCAGCAGCATCTGTTTTATTCCCTCTACCTCTTCACTTAAGGTGGCTGAGAATAAAAGGTTTTGTCGTTTTTTAGGAAGAAGCGCAAAAATATTCTGCATTTCCTCTTTAAATCCCAGATTGAGCATCTTATCTGCTTCGTCAAGCACGAGGGTGTCAATTTCAGATAAATGCAGGGCGTTGGTGGACACAAGCTCTAGGAGACGTCCGGGTGTAGCGACCAGGATATTTACGCCCTGAAGTGCTATCATTTGGGGATTAATGGAAACACCACCAAAGACGGCCAATGATTTTATTTTTTGGGGTAAATTAGAACTGAAACTATAAAACACCTCGCGAACTTGCGCCGCTAATTCACGTGTAGGGACCAGTACTAGGACTTTAATATGCCTGTTTTTCGAACTCGTGTTGCCTTGCATGTTTTGTAAAATAGGCAAAACATAGGAGGCTGTTTTTCCGGATCCTGTCTGAGCAATCCCCAAAATATCTTTTCGTTGAAGAATTGCAGGAATGGCCTCCTTTTGAATCGGATAAGGGGCCTTGTAACCCTGAGCTTCGAGTAATTGTGTAATGGACGGGGGTAATCCTAAATCAGAAAACGACATCTTATTTTATAGTATTTAAAAATATAAAAAGTAACAGGCTTCGCTGGATTGCCTGGGTCTTTCAAAAGTTGTCATAAACAACTCACAGGACTAATTCTTCAATTAGACGCTCCATGGTCTTTTCTAGATCGCCACTCAGTCCTGGATGGGGTCTGGAGGTTTGTATACTGGAACTTCGCACTGCGGTTAACCAGCGAAAGCGTTCGGTCAGTTCCAGAGCGGCGATGGGTCCAGCAGTTATATCCCCGCTGGCAATGCGCACAAAGGCTTGTAAGTTCGTCTGCAGTGTTTCCACATCCATTTCAGGGTCCAGTGCCTGAATTTTTTTTTCATCTGTCTTTATGATGGCACGTATGAACTTTTGTCTTTTGCAAAACAGAATGACGCCCACATTCAAGAACTCTTCGCGCTCCACTTTCGGAACTACGCGAATAACCGCATACTCATATAAGTGTTGCTCTGACATCGCTTGCTTCTTTAGTAAAAGTGCTGGAGTAGTGGAGGCGTCTGCTGAGGAATTGATAATACACTTCACGGCGTTGTTCTGGTGTTTCATCGCTTTCTTCCCATTGTAACCAATCGGTGGGAATTAAATCTGTAATAGCGCGAAGAACGGCTTCGTTCAGAATCCCTCTGCAATAACGATCTGCCTCTTCTAATTCTGTCGCGACGGGAAGAAGCACGTGATCTTTAATAAACGTAAAAGGTCCAACTGCTTTCTGTTCCCAATTGGTCCAGTTGTATTGAAAAAATAAACAAGAGCCGTGATCAATTAACCACAGTTCTTTGCTCCACATGAGCATATTGGTATTCCGATAGGTTCTGTCAACATTTGTGATCAGTGCATCCAGCCAGACAATAAGCGAAGCAGTCTGCGGATTTATTTTTACAACAGCCGGATCAAAAGTTATTGCTCCCGATAAAAAATGTAAGGCAAGATTTAAGCCTTGACTGTTTTTCAGCAGGTCCTGAATCTCTTCATCGGCTTCTGTTCTACCAAACGCTTCATCGAGATGAGCAAACACCTGTTCCGGTACTTTTAAGCCGAGTGCTCTGGCAATTTCTCCACCAATTAGTTCCGCAATCAGTGTCTTAACGCCATGGCCGGTGCCTCTGAATTTAAGGACATACTTAAAATTATCATCTGCCTCAGCCAACGCAGGCAGAGAACCCCCTTCGCGTAGTGGCTGGAGATAGCGCGTGACATTGACTGTTCGCAGTTTCAAAAGCTCAGACATGGGTTAAAGATAGTGATAAAATTCAGCGTTACCCCTCAGTAATTCCTCCAAGGACGAAACCGCCTTCCGATTATTTTTTGGTCGCGTTGATAAGAAGCCCTTGTAAGATGGAAATAAAGCACCAAGAGCAGGGGCAAAAGCGTCTTACTTTATTCCTCCAGAGTAGAAAAGTCGGGCCGGGCTAAGTCTGGTCTAGACCGGCAAAATCATCATCGGTCGAACCAACACAGCGAAGACTCGGGACAGTGCGATGCGCTTTTTAAAACCGTTTACGGACTCAAATTTTCTGTGATAGTCATGGTATTACCTGATGAACCGGGTTTCAGAATGTTAAATACGTTAAGAGTGAAGCGAGCAGGATTCCTAATGCTTACCTTCCTAGTTCTCGCACACATGAAATGAAAAATCGTCCCGCTTTATTTTTTGCTTTTCTGTTTTTTTCCGGAATGCTCTTTGCTGGAATTTTCAGCAGACCCTGTATTGAACCCTTTCCATCTTTACCAAAAGTGCCTTGTGAAGCCCTGTATCAAAGTTTGGAGCTGGCGCGCATAGGCCTGAAAGAGCCGGTCTTTCGTCTAGCTATAAACGGTTACGAGAAGTTAAACAAAAGTGGCCGTTTGCTGAAGCGCTCGGTGGTTTCGATTTGTGACTTGTCACAGTCTGCCAACAATCTCCGTTTGTACGTGATTGATCTTGATCGTGGGGTCCTACTTTATCATACCTTGGTAGCACACGGAAAGCAATCAGGGGAAGAATTTGCGAGGCAGTTTGGCAACCACCAAAATTCGCATCTTTCTAGTCTAGGTTTTTACATTACGGGCGCTATCTATAAAGGACAGCATGGCACATCGATGCGCTTAGAGGGACAGGAAAAAGGATTTAATGACCAGGCTTTAAGGCGGGGTATTGTGGTGCATGGCGCAGATTATGTCAGCGAGGAGTTTATTCGCTGTAATGGCCGACTGGGAAGAAGTCAGGGCTGTCCGGCAGTACCCTCGGGACTTTGTGATACTCTGGTTTCCTGCATTCAGGGAGGATCTTGTTTTTTTATGTACTATCCCGATCCTGTTTATCTGAAACAATCACTATTGATTTGTCCGGATTAGTATAGCGCTTTAGACAGTAGGTTGACCGCAGAGTTTTTCATCAAATTCTGTTATGCTTTGGTTAAGAAAGTGTATTTTCGGTCTATCAATTTTGTGAAAATGAAAATAACTACATTTAAAAAACTGGTCGCAGGTATTTTTGCAACTTTTCTTGCAACGATGTCAGCTCAAACCCCTGTTGCAGGATTTACAATTTTACCTAATCCAGCCTGTTCAGGGCAGACAATTCAGGTAAACGATCTCAGCACTGGTAATCCTACTGCTTGGTCCTACACCTTAAGTGGTTTTGGACCTAATGGCGCTGCCACATCTACTTTGCAGAATCCTATTTTTAATCTCAATTTTCAAGGGACTTTCACGATTTCGCTTATTGCATCAAATGCTTCGGGAGCGAGTGCGCTTGTTACACACACTGTTCAGGTGCTTGCTTCACCAGCAGTAAATATTTCGCCGGCTACGCAAACAACTTGCATCGGTGGCAACGTGAGTTCCCTGAGTGTGACCGCAGGTGGTGGCGGTGGCGGTGGTGGTGCTGGCAACGTGGCCTTGACTTATTCCTGGTCCACTGGCGCTACAAGTTCACTCGTAAGTCTTACTGCACAGGCCAACAGTAGCGTTATTACCTGCGTGATTACTAATTCGTATGGTTGCACCAGTGCCCGCAGTGCAACAATCACTGTAGGAGCTCCTGTTGCTAGCATTACAAGCAATCCAGTCAATATTTGTCCCGGAATAATCAGCACACTGACTGCTATCGGTACCGGTGGCGCTCCATACTCCTACACCTGGTCAGCAGCGGTTAATACGCGGACGACGACGGCATCGGTAGCAGGCGTTTATAATGTAACCGTTACGAATGCATCTGGATGCACGGCGACGCAAAGCATCAGTCTTTCTACGTCCTCTACTTTACAACTCAATGTGCTTAGTAATGGTACGGTTGTTTGTGCTGGGAATACACTGGTGCTGCAGGCTACAGGCGCAAGTAATTATACCTGGAGCACCGGCGCCCTTACCGCAAATAATCCGGTTACACCTTCCATCACTACCACTTATGGGGTGTACGGTGTGATTGGCACTTGCAGTGGCTCTGCCGCAATTACTGTGAGCGTCAACGTAACGCCAACCATCACCGTGTCAAGCAATGTTACTCAGGTCTGTGCAGGAACTTCAGCCACGCTGCTCGCGAGTGGAGCGGGTTCTTATACTTGGGTTCCTTCAGCAACCATTCAAGCTTCACTGGTGGTGAGTCCTCTGTCCAACAGCACGTATACGGTTCGTGGTAGTAATTCTGGTTGTCCGACGCGTACCGGTACCATCAGCTTATCTGTCTTGTCTTCTCCAAGTATTCAGGTGGTCAGTAATGGGGTTCCAATTTGTGATGGGGATCAAGTGTCACTCGCAGCTACTGGTGCTCAATCTTATACTTGGAGCACTGGTGGCAACTCACCAATCATTGCTGTTTCCCCAAGTATGACGACCACGTATACACTGACTGGCAGCGGCGCAAATGGCTGTACTTCATCCGCCATGTTTACACAAAGTGTGAACGCTTGCACCAGCATCGCCCTCAACAAAAATTCGGGAGTGCTTTATAGTGTTTATCCTAGTCCGGCCTCAAGCGGTATAACTGTAACAGGTGAGGAACTTAAAACAATCGAAGTGTATAACCTGCAGGGACAACTGTTAATTCAGCAATGCGTTTCAAGTGCAGAGTCCCATATCGAAATCACTGCACTTGCAGATGGTTTTTATTTATTAAAAATGGAAGGAACAAACGGGGCGCTTCAAACGCAACGGATTTTTGTTCGTCATTAAATAAACAAACAAATAGAAAAAGGCAGGTTCGTTTGAGCCTGCCTTTTTTTTGACCAGTATTTTTGGATAATCATTCTGCAGCGTTTTGGCGATGTGACCCTTAAAAGAAAGAACGAATTGCCGAAACTCGAATGAGAGCGGCTGTTCCGCAATTAGTATCGCCTGTCCGGTGACTTTAAAAAATTAGGACGAGGTGGTAGCGATTAATTGGGATCTGCGCATATAAGGTATTTATAGTTTAATTAGTGATAACCCACTTGCAACTACCAAGTGTTTCGGCTAATCGAAGACAACTGAACGGCTGCTGTGCATTTCCGTCAATTACGACAAATTGGATGTGGCGATTCACAGGTTTGACTGCTCGCTCTTATTTTTACGATGCCTTCAGTATAATTGTCTGCATTCTAAATGCGGCTTTTCAAGCTTTTCGTGCCGATTTTTTATGTTTCCATTCAGTTTTTGTTTTGCGCCAATATTTCGTCCAGAATTTTAAAGGTTTCTTTTTCCTCCTTTAATTTATGCTTGACATACTGGATACTTTGTTGCACCTGATCGGTGCAGAGGACGATGAATGCGCCTATTTTGCATGTTTCCATCGCATACTGAATCGCCTCTTGCTCCTTTGAGATGACGATGACTGATGGGGTTTTAGCGGCCAGTCGAATACCTTCCATTAATTTTTCAGTGAGCTCCTCTTTTGTTCGTCCTCGCAAGTCTTCGTCGTGTCGGATAATAAGCGTGTCAAAACTCTCTGCCGCTAGTTTTCCAAGGTTGCGAATATCTTCATCCCGGCGGTCGCCCACTGCAGCAATAATACCCATCTTCTGTTCACAGTTTACCTGCGCCATAAAGGATCTCATTTCTTCAAATCCCCCTGTATTATGTGCATAATCAATTAGAATTTTAAAATTTCGGAAATGAAAAAGGTTCATCCGTCCAGGTGTATATTCGGGAGAAGGAACAAAACTAAATAAAGCTGTGCGGATGTCCTCAATTTTGAAATCAGAAATGATACCGACTAGCGTTGCTGGAAAAATATTTTTAATCATGGCCAGTGCACGACCATCCATGCTCAATGGAATGCTTTTTATTTTACAGATTCTGATTTTCCATTCTCCTTTGAGGATGGTAAGGTAATCTTTTTCCACTGTCGCGCAGAGTCCTCCATTTGCGCTATGCTTGCGGATGCGCTCATTCAGAGGGTCAATACTGAATAAAGCAATATTACAATCGAGCACTTCCTGCATTTGATAGACGCGGTCATCATCGGCATTTAAAATTGCCCAGCCATGCTCAAAAGTACTCCTTGCGACTACTTCTTTTACGCGGGCCATCTCATCTAGTGTGTTAATGTCCTTTAGTCCGAGATGATCCTCTGTCACATTAGTAATAATGCTGATATCGCATTTGTCAAATCCCAGTCCGTTCCGCAAAATACCCCCACGGGCGCATTCCAATACTGCAAAGTCAATGGTTGGATCCATGAGCACGGTAGCTCCACTGAGGCTACCTGTGCAATCACCTTGGTGAATTAAGTAATCCTGGATGTAAATCCCATCGGTGGTGGTGAAGCCGGTTTTATGTCCCGCTACTTTTGCTATGTGCGCAGTCAAACGGGTTGTGGTTGTTTTGCCATTTGTGCCGGTTACTGCAACAAGTGGAATTCTGCTTTTGCTTCGCGGTGGATAAAGCATATCAACTAGCGGTTCTGCGACATTTCGCGACAGACCTTTCGTTGGTGAGAGATGCATGCGTAGGCCAGGACATGCGTTGACTTCGATGACTGCACCATTTTGTCCATCGAGCGGAAGGGCGATGTCTTTTGCAACCACATCAATGCCGCACACATCGAGATTGATGAGGCGGGCCGCACGCTCTGCAAGAAATTTAGTTTCTGCTGAGACAATGTCCGTCACATCCATGGCCGTGCCCCCTGTGCTCAGATTGGCGGTGTCTTTTACAAAAAGTACTTCCCCAATTGGAAGCACAGAGCTAAGATTCAGATTTTTCCTTTTTAATAATTGTTCAGTGAGGTTGTCTACTTTAATTCTTGTCAGCACATTCTCATGTCCTTCGCCGCGGCGCGGATCACGGTTAATTTCTTCAATTAATTGTAGAATAGTCGACTCACCGTTCCCAATCACCATGGCTGGAGTGCGTTTGGCAGCCGCTATTAATTTATAATTGATGACCAGTAAACGGTAATCATCGCCTGAAATAAATTGTTCAACAATAAGCTCCCCGGATATGGTCTTTGCAAAATCAAAGGCTTCGCTTGCTTGTGCTTGCGTGAGAATATTAGTTGTGATGCCCCTTCCGTGGTTTCCATTTATCGGCTTTATGACGAGGGGGAATTGTAATTTACGGATGGCCTCTGAGAGCTCTTCGCTTGAGGAGATGACTTCCCATTTAGGGACCGGGATAAAAGCTTTTTCAAGAAGACGTTTGGTCTCATCTTTATCTCCGGCCGTCTCAACCCCAAAGTGGCTGGTATTGCAGGTGAGCGAAGCTCTGATCAGCTTCTGATTCGCACCCTGACCAAATAAAATCAAAGAACCATTCTCCATACTTCGGTAAGGAATACCCCGCTTAAGCGCCTCTGTAATGATGGATTGGGTGCTAGGTCCAACCCCATAACGCGCTTTAACAGAACGTAGATGCTGGAGTTCTATTTCAAGATTGAATAATTTCGACTCTGCTAGCGCAAGTGCAAGTTGAATAGCAGTTTTCATGGCGTACAATCCCGCGCTTTCAATTTCATAGGCAATGACAATATTGTACACGCCATTAACGCCGGCCCCTCGTGTTCTTCCAAATCCACATTCCATTCCTGCAAGGCACTGCAGTTCCAGTGCTATGTGCTCGATGACATGGCCCATCCAGGTTCCGGATCGTAGCCGTTCAAAAAATCCACCTTCATAGTCATAACTACAGCGGTGTCCATACAAGGATGGAAGCAAGGCTTCCAGGCGTTCGGTAAATTCCGGTATCAGGTTAGTGGGTAATTCTTCATAAGCTTCAATATCCAGTTTTGTTACAATTAATTTATGATGATAATTTGACCAGTAATTTGGCCCCCGCATTATGTTCGTTTCAAGTATTTTCATAGGCTTAGGACTTCCTTACAAAAAGATTATGCCAGCATTTACGGGTGTTTCAGGCTGTTTAGCGGCACTAATTGGGGATTTTTTGGCCAATGCTTTCCCCCGTAAATTTCTGGCAACACAAAAAACTCCAGGTTCTTAAAGTGGTCGCTTTGAACAGAATTTATACTGCGTCGAAAAATCTCTGCACCTGTGTATCTTTTTCTACAAAAGACGCATGCAGACTATTTCGGCCCAAAGAAAACAAATCACAGGGCAGGCAGGCACATTGCGGGGTGGCGCATGTGAAGTCCTGTTTAATTGTCATTTTAACTATCCTATTAAACTGTTTTGTCGCTGCTCAGAAGAAGGACGCTCTACCCTTACAGGATTCATTACGCGTGTATAAAAAAATTAAACATTTCGCCGTCCGCTATCGCCTTACTAGAATGGCATATGAAGCCGTGTTTCGCTATCCCGAACCAGAAAAGGAGCCGGCTTTGACCAGCAATCTCGCGCCAATGCTCACGAATCCTTATGTACTTTATCAGGGACTTGTGATTGCCTCATTGGAAATTAAAGTGTTGGATCCTTTTGGCTATTCCTTGAATGATACCGTGCAACACAAAATAAATGCTGTGCAAAGCGTGGGTAATCGATTACATCTGAGTACCCGCCAGTTCATTATTACCAATCGGTTATTGTTTAAGGTCTTTGATCGGGTCGATCCGCTTCGCTTTACCGAATCAGAACGTTTGCTCCGGTCTGCTGTTTTTATTGGTGATGCACGCATAACCATGCGACGAAAAGGGAATGCGGACAGTGTCATTGTGAAAGTTCTTGTGCAGGATAAATGGCCTTTGACGTTGCCAGCAGAAGTGACGGATGTGAATGCAACGGTGCAGTTTCGTAATATTAATTTGTTTGGAAGCGGCCAACAGTTTGAACAGGATACAAAATTTTTTAGGGACCGTACTTATCTTTTTAGAGGTCAGTATAACATCAGTAATATTTCAAATACTTATATATCCTCTCAGGTAGGTTATAATACCACTTCCGAGGAGACAGGTATTTATCTACAACTCGATAAACCATTTTATTCTTTCTTGGCGAGTTGGGCTGGGGGACTGAACCTCAATCATAGCTGGCGGAAATACAATTACAACGACACACTTACGGGCCGCGCAAAAAGCAGTCCGTTAAACCGCGGGGCCATGGATGTCTGGCTCGGGAAATCACTGAAATTAGGCGATCGCCCTGGATTTCTGAATCAAAGCACTAATCTACTTCTTGGCCTACGGTTCACTGATCAGCTTTATTTGAAGAGACCCACTCGGCAATGGGATACTGCCGGGTCTTATTTAAATAACTCTGCTTTTATAGGTAACATGGGCATAGCCGTTCAACAATACTATAAAGATAAATACATCTATCGTTTCGGGGCAACAGAAGACGTGCCAGAAGGTCTGCTCATTCAGTTTACGTATGGATTTTTGATGCGGGAAAGAAACAAGATGCGCTATTACAATGGGCTTGAGATTGCCAGAGCAAAGCATTTCTCTTTTGGTTATCTGAGCGCTACTTTTTCCTACGGTATATTTTATAATTCTGGCGTACCTAACGATGTAACCACGAATTATAATTTGCAATACTTTACAGATGTCATCCGCAGGCATAAACTTCTATTTCGACAATTTCTACAACTCAGTTTTATTCACGGCGAGAATAAGATCGAAAAGCAAACAATCAGTCTAAAGCCACAGGACTTATATGGCTTTCAAAATGGTAGTCTGACTGGAAATTCAAGAATCGTTTTTAATTCCGAGACCGTTTGCTATTTACCCTATAAATTTATTGGTTTTCGTTTTGCCCCGGTTCTTCTGGCGGGACTTGGAATAATAGGCGACAAACAATCCCGACTTTTTGGCAGCCGTCTCTACCAGGGCTATGCGCTTGGGATTTTATTGCGAAATGAAAATTTGCTGACTAGCACTTTTCAGTTTTCTTTCGGCTTCTATCCTTTTCTGCCCGACCACGCTGGATCCATACTTGTCTATAATCCCGTAACTTCTTTCACCTTGCGCGTACGAAGTTTTTCGGTCGCCCGACCGGAATTCATAGCTTACTGACACAATCGTAAAAATTAATCCCCAGAATGGAAAATTTTTCTACAAACTGGTTCTGGTGCGCTCTAATTAAGCAGGAGATGGCAATGGCATAAAATTCGCAAAAGGAAAAATAGCTTTCCAGGAACTGATAACAATCGAAAAGCTAACATTGCAAGAACTTGCTGCACGGATAGTGTCTAGCATTATCGCTTAAAGTGGGTTTAAAAAAGTGCAGCAAAGCAATGTGGTAACAATGGCGGTGATTATATCACCGCCATTTTCCTTGCGTTAAAAAGGCTGGCTATGGCCTACTTCAGATTTAAGGATTGTGTTAATTGAGATCATTCACTTGCCGAAGCACTAAATACGGGTAATTCAGCAAGTACTTTGGCGCTTTCATCTTTTGCTGGCCGGGCAGTGCCGGCGATGACCGTTACTTTCAAACGTAATGTATTCACAGGTGATAAGGAGTTGTCTTTGTTCGTATTCTGAATGGAGACACGAACGCCATTCACAAAATAGTCATAATCAAAAAAAAGAGCGGTGGTGCCGTTGGCCATGGTGGAGAAGGGCATTTGGGACCAAGTACCATTTGCTAGTTCCGCAGCGACTAAAACTGCACCGTTGTTTACAATATCCTGAGTTATTACAGTAGTGTTAATTACCGCTTCGTAGCGCGAATTCAGCGTATTATAGGTCCACATAAGATTACTAGAGATGCTGGACTTTACATTCGCATTGCCGGCAGTGCCGACCTCACCCTTTTCACCTTGGGGCCCAGTTTTAGCGCAATTACTAAAAAGTATTGCGGAAAATAAGCAGAGAGCAAATGCCTTTAATGTTTTTTTTAGCATAGGGTATAATTTAAAAAAATTATCTAGTTACAATCGATGTATTTCTGGAAAGGAAAAATTTTAAACAAAGAAGGCTGCATGTTGCGCATGCAGCCTTCTTTAAAATCAAATCCGTATTACTTCTGCACAACTATTTTTTCATGGATGAGCAATTCACCTTTCTTCCCTGAAATAAAATAGATACCAGTTGCGAGATCACTCACCTGCACCTGATGCGCATTACCTTCGTTGAGGTCAATGACGCGAACCACTTGACCTAACTCACTGATGAGAACTAGCTGCAAATCACTGATCGCTTTCATAGTAAAGTTACCGGTATTTGGATTCGGATAAATACTTAGTCCTGTGCCCGCCAATTTATTAAGCTCGTCAATACCGAAGCAAGTAGAAGTTCTCACTTGAACTGTCTTCGTGTTGGTACAGCCGTTTTGATCAGTTCCGGTTAAAGTATAAATGGTATTGCTGTTCGGATTTACCGGAATTATAGATCCGGACAGGCCCGTATTCAGGGTGTAAGTGACTGCGCCTCCGCAAAGAATATCTGTAAATTCGCCACGGCAAATCTGTGTCCTACTTGGCACAGCGGTGATGGTTGGATTGCTGTAGATTGTCACAAAGACAGTATTGGAGCTAATACAGTTGACCTGATTGGATGTTGATGTGGCAGAAACAAGATAGAACGTTGCTGTGCTTGGGGAAACAGAAATTTGTGAGAAAGGCTGGTTACCATTCCACGTATAACTATTCGCACCGCTGGCCATCAGAGTTATCGTACCACCGAGACAACTGGAAGTCGGACTGTTAACTGCAAAGCTTGGTATAAAGACGGAAACGGGATAATTGCCTGCAGCCGTACATTGATTTGCAGCAGTACCTATTACTGAATAGATGGTGCTCGTGAGTGGATTGACAACGGCTACTGAACTGGTCACCCCTCCTGCATTGGCGTCCCAAGTATAGGTGCAGACACCGCCCTGTGATGTAACCGTTAAGCCACTTGCTCCGCCAATGCAGACCAACGGTTTGGTTGTGCCAATCTGAAGGGTAGGGGTGGTTCTCACTACTACTACTTGCTGGCCATTAGTGGTGCAGTTAAAATTATTAATACCCGTTACCTGATAATTTACAGACGCGGTAGGCGTTTCCGTGATTGTTACATTTGTGCTGTTGGAATTCACAACCCCTGCTGTCCAGCTATAACCAATGGCGCCGCTGACGGTCAGACTTACTGCATCGCCCTGGCAGATATTTGTACTGCTTGGGCTAATATTCAAAGTCGGGTTAGGATTTGTAGTCAATAGCACTGTTGTGGTATTGGCGCAGGTTCCATCAGAGGCTGCAACTGTATAAAGTGTTGTAATACTCGGTGAAACAACCGGACTAGCGCCCGTCACCGTAAACACGGGTGGTCCTGCCGTCGTCCACGTATAGCTTTGCGCACCAGCGGCTTGTAAGGTTGCTGGACGTGAAGCACAAATAAGTGTCGGCGATGCAATGGCAAAAATAGTTGGTAGTTGATTTACAAATAATTGTATGGTCTGCGTATTGACACAATTGGCGTTTGACTTGGTCAAGGTATAGGTGGTATTTGCATTAGGGGAAACAGTAATCACACTGCTAGTCTGTATTCCCGTTGAACTAATCCAACTATAGGTAGTTGCTCCACTCGAGGACAAGGTGGCTGAACTGCCAATGCAAATGAGGGGAGGGCTTGCCACTGGGGGATTCACAGGTACCGTGACCACCGTAACACCCGTCACAGCGCTATTGGTACAGGATTGCACACTTGTTCCAACAATAGTATAAACTGCTGTTGCCTGAGGGAAGAAATTGGAGGCATAAGGAACACCTGAATTCACCACGCTGTATGTCACCGCATTTCCAATACCACTGATGCTGACAGGAACGTTATTGCAAATAGAAGGCTGACTTGCTACCGCTGTGACATTCGGCAGCGGGTGCACAGAAACCGAGGTGGCAACGGATGCACTACCGCAGGCATTCTGTCCTGCTACAACATATGTTGCTGAATTAACGGGACCGAACACAGCGCCATTTATCACACCATTCGTCCATGTATAGGATGCAGCTCCGCTCGCTGTCAAAGCAACAGTTGAGTTTGGGCAAATACCGCCTGTCGCACTGGCCGTGTTAACGACTGTCAAAACTGGCGCTGCCGGCACTACCACAATGTTTACAACTGCCTGCGAATTACAACCAATATTGTTTGTGCCGATAACTGTATAATTGGTATTTGAAGTTGGTGCTGTGGTAAAAGAAACCACATTGCTTCCGCCTGGACTCCAAGTGTAAGAAACTAAATTACTCGCGGTAATGGTTGCCGTTGTTCCCACGCAAATAGTATTAGATGGCAAAGTACTGACCTGAGCAAGTGAGCCATTAAAACCATAGGTTAAAATCACCAGACCATTTCCGGTTTGAAAACTTGCTGAAGAGGAGGCTGCTGTTAATCCCGTTATGTAGGATGATCCTCCTCCTCCTCCGCCGCCGCCAACACCACTGCCGCTTGAAGCAGAGCCGCCGCCACCGCCACCATAATAACCGCCACCGCCGCCACCGCCGGAAACGTCAAGACTACCTGCGGCACCCGCGCCGCCGACCGCCAAAGCGCCGGCAGTTCCATTTGGTCCCGCATTATCTCCTAGTCCTCCTGCACCTCCTGCAGCTGCGCCACCGCCACCGCCACCATTGGTGTTTAATCCAGGGTAACCAAATCCACAATTGCCTGCAGCGACCCCAACAACTCCGTTTGTTCCGCCGCCACTGCCTCCAGAGCCGCCGCAGCCACATGGCTGACAACTTCCATTGCAATAATCACGTCCCGAACCGCCCCCGCCGCCAGCTACAATCACCCGGTTGGAAACGGCTGTGCCTCCCACGCGAACGTCAGATGCACCCCCGCCGCCGCCGGCAGGACCACCTAGACAACTCCCACCAGATGTAGAGACGCCTCCGGCGCCTCCACCATTAAAGCCGCCGCTGCCATTAATATTTCCAGCACCTCCGACATTTATATAGAGAACCTGGCCTGCTACAACAGATAAAACACCAATAGCACGTCCACCTAATCCGCCAACACTGTTCGTTGGAGCACGGTCGTTAGATTGCGCTCCTTGTGCGCCGCGAGCATCAATCGTTATACTGGCTACACAACTTGGTACCGTAAAGGTTTGTTGACCACCTGTAAAAGAAAATGTCTGCACAACCGGCGCCTGCGCACTCGAATGATAAGTAGAAAATAACAACAACATCGCTGCTGTCAATCTTTTTATTCCGATACTAAGAAGGTATTTTATCTTCATTTTTAAATATTTAGTTATACTAAAATACAAAAAATGTTTCTAAATCAAATGAATCCTGGAAAAAGGCATTAAAAAACTCCCGGTTATTTGGACCGGGAGTTTGTTGTAGAAAGTAAAAAACTAAAAATGGTACTTTATTTCGTTACCACTATTTTTTCATAGAGGCCATTCGAATCGCTCAGGAAATATAAGCCGGCAGCGAGTTCTCGCAGGGTAATTTCATACTGATTTGCTTCTGCCAGGCGAATGGTCTGAACAACACGTCCTAACTCATCGAAGAGCTTTAGGTCCACATTTGTTAATCCCCTGATGGTAAAAGAGCCTGTATTTGGATTTGGATATACCAGCACGGCTGCCACATTCCGACTATTCTCACCGATACCAAAACAAGTTGAAATCCTTACCAGCACTGTGGACGAAGAAACACACCCGTTCAAGTCTGTTCCCGTTAATGTATACGTCGTATTTACATTTGGATTCACGGGAATGACGGAGCCCGAAAGACCGGTGTTCAGGGTATAGCTGAGTGCTCCGCCAGCATTGATATTCGTGAATTCACCGCGGCAAATCTGCGTCCTGCTTGGCACGGCAGTAATTGTAGGATTATTATAGATGGTCACAAACACCGTATTCGTACTAACACAATTTACATTAGACGAGTTGGATGTTGCTGCGACAATATAGAGAGTAGGACCACTTGGTGAAACAGAAATTTGCGAGAAAGGCTGGTTTCCGTTCCAAGTGTATGTATTCGCACCAGAGGCAATCAGGTTAATGGTGCCGCCAAGACAACTCGAGGTCGGACTGTTGACCGCAAAGCTAGGCAAGAAGACACTGATTGGGATACTAGCTGCTGCTGTGCAATTGTTTGCCGCCATTCCCAATACTGTGTAGATGGTGGTGGTAAGTGGGTTAACAGTTGCAGTTGCAGAGGTAGCACTGCCTGCGTTGGCGGACCAGGTGTAAGTAGAAGCACCACCCTGCGCTGTAACAGTCAAGCCGCTTGCGGCACCGGTGCAGACAAGTGTTTTTGTACTTGCTGCTGTAAGTGTTGGCGTTACTCGCACAACTACCACCATTTGTGCACTGCCCGTGCAGTTAAAGCTGTTGTTACCACTCACCTGGTATAGCGTAGATAAAATGGGACTTTCGTTAATCGATGCAGAGTTGGTATTGGAAGTGGCACCGGCTGTCCAGCTGTAACCAAGCGCACCAGAGGCGCTCAGATTCACAGCATCACCTTGACAAATATTAGAACTGGTAGCTGCAATGGAAATGGTTGGATTTGGATTAGTTGCAAGGAGGACCGTCGTTGTGTTAGCGCAGGTGCCGTCCGATGCTGCAACCGTATAAAGCGTTGTCACACTCGGAGATACAATCGGACTGCTGCCAGTGACAGAGAAAGAGGGAGCGCTCCATGTATAAGTTTGCGCTCCACCGACATTCAATGTCGCTGTTGTGCTAGCGCAAATGATAGTCGGCGAACTGATTGCAAATAGGCTTGGCAATTGATTAACAAACAGCTGAATCGTTTGAGAATTCACACAGTTTGCATTTGATTTCGTGAGTGTATAAGTTGTATTTCCTGTCGGGGAAACGGTGATGACAGAATTGCTTTGCGTGCCAGAGGGCGTGATCCATGTATAAGTGGTTGCGCCGCTTGAACTGAGTGTCGCAGTGCTCCCCACACAAATAAGAGGCGGTGTCGCAACAGGGGGATTAAGAGGAGTGGTAACCACGGTGACACCGGTTACCGCACTTGCTGTACAACCCAGAGCACTTGAACCGATAACCGTGTAATTTGCAGTTGCGGTAGGAAAAAAGTTGGTACCATTGGGCACTCCGTTTGACCAGGCATAACTGACCGCATTTCCTATACCGGTTAAGTTGACAGAATTGGTTGAACACACCGAGGGCTGACTTGCTACCCCGTTCACTGTCGGTAGCGGGTGAATTGACATGCCAATCGTCGCTGAGGATGTGCCACAAGCATTTGTACCCGACACGGTGTAACTGCTTTGGGCCCCCACTGGAAATGGGACTCCATTCTGTATACCACCCGTCCACGTATAGCTGGTAGCACCCTGACCACTCAGCGCCACGGTAGAGCCAGGACAGGCTCCGCCGCCCGGAGCTGTGCTGATCGCAGATACAGTTGGTGTGATATTGACGGTCACTGTAATGGCACTACTGGCGGCACAATTAAAGGCATTAGTGGCCAAAACGGCATAGGTGGTGTTGATGCTTGGCGAAACAACAATACTTGCGCTGTTAGAGCCGGTGTTCCATGTATAAGTCGTGTTGCCGGAAGCAGTGAGAGTTGCCTGTGCACCGCTACAAATAGAGGTTGTTCCAACAACATTAATTGTGGAAGGACTGACAATCGTTGTCTGAGTCAGATTACAGGCTGGTGCCGGCATCCATCGGTAACACTCATTTGTAGCTGTCCAAGTTGAAGTGGCATTTCTTCCCGTTACGGGATAAGCAATCGTACCTCCCACGTTCAGAATCCCCATAGTTGTTATATAGGTATTGGTTGGAAGGGGTTTCGAGGTGGTGTGAATTTCAACCCGGTTTGTCGTCTCCGTCAGCTGAATCTGTGAGGTTATCGGACAGCAGTAGGTACCGCTGTTGTAATGGTAAATTGCGTTAAAAGAGACAATCAGCGTGCGGTTTGGACTGGCACCTATAGTAGTATAAGTGATACTACCATTTGCCGGCGGATACAAATCGGTCCAAGCGTAAGCAATTAAATTATTTGGATCGGTGGTGGAATTAGTAGGCATTGATAAGCCACTGCAGCAGCCGTTCAGACTGTTATTTGAAAAGGTAATAAAACCATTTGAGCTAATGTAAAAGGTATTGTAGCTGTTACAGAAGAAAACAAAATTAAATCCAATTGGTAAACCGGCACTCACCTGATCATCACCCAGTGTAACAGCAGTTCCTGCAGTGGTGAGCGTGGCATAAGGCGCTGAGCTGAGGGAATAAATACTGCAGCCACTTACATAACTAATAGAATGGGTACCAGGACCCGCTATGGCAGGGTTAAAGACGTTACCACTAATCCCAGGTCCACTGAAATTTCCTCCAGGAATACCAGGGGTCAGGGTTGAAGAGTTAGAGTTCGTGCAATAGTTTGAACTTAGCCCGCTGATTGTACATTGCGCCACTGCTGTTCCTGCAAATGTGATTGAAAACAAGAGACTCGACAGGATCCGGGTAAATTTTATTTTCATTTTTAAGTGTTATTTATCGGTTTGATTAAGTAAATATAGTGAAAAAATAGGCCCGCCGATATGGATAAAGGTGGTTTTTTTCTTCTGGCCGCTTTTGGCAGTACCTTTCGAAAAATAGGGTGGGTGAACATTGCTATAAAAATTTGGAATCGTTTCGGCATGGGGCTTTCATTTCCGGGATACCCAATTTCCCTCATTCAGAAGCACTCTTTGCTAAATCAGATTTTTTTTATTAATTTAATACCTAAGTTTAGCGAAAGTAAATGCCATGCAAAAATACCGCGCCGTAATAATCGATGATGAAGAAGATAGCCGCAGCAATACGCGGAATATGATTCAGAACTACTGTGAAGAAATTGAAATTGTTGGAGAAGCGGATAATGGTCCCGAAGGCAAAAAAAGAATACAGGAACTGAAACCTCAGGTTGTCTTTCTTGATATTAATATGCCGGGTATGAATGGTTTTCAGATGCTGGAAGGAATCTATCAACGCGATTTTTGCGTGATCTTCCTCACCGCTTATTCTGAGCATGGCATAACTGCAGTAAAGGCAGGGGCAACGGACTATCTGCTAAAACCTCTGATGCTCAGCGAACTCCAGGGTGCGGTTAAAAAGGTGGTCCAACATTACGAGACAAAGCCTTCAGGGTCAGTAAACAGCAAGCCTGAGGAAAATAAAAATCTTGTCCTGATTAACCACAGCAAAGGGTTCACCCTAGTCGATTTTAAAGACATTGTCTGGTTGGAAGCCAGCGATAATTACACCAACCTATTTTTGAACGGCCAGAAGAAAATTGTTGCTAGTAAGACTTTAAAGGAGTTTGAAGCTATTTTGCCGGAAACTGATTTTTTCCGAATCCACCGCTCTGCGCTTATCAATATCCATTTTGTGAAGGAATACAGCAACCATGAAGGGGGCGAAGTTATTCTTAGCGATGGAACGCATGTTCAGGTGAGTAAAGCTAGGACCCAGGAGTTTTCCGAATTCATCAAATCCCGCTCTGTTTCGCCAAAGTAATTCCCCAACCTAGTCCTTCTTTTTGTACTTTTGACCTTTGGTGGCCAAACACACTAAGAAGCTCCTTGTCTGAATTCCTTTAGAACATACTTGTTTTTTTTATTATCGGTCCTGTTTGTCCGGGTATCTGCGCAAACGCCTTCATTTAACTTTCAGAAGTTAGGGACTGAAGAAGGACTTAATAACGCGAACATTTTCAATATTGAGCAGCATCCCAATGGCCTACTCTATTTTACCACACAAAACGGAATTTACAGTTATGATGGTTATTACTTCAGCAAACTGGCAATCGACAGTTTGAGAAGTAATGCGCTTATTACGGCTTCTATCTTCAAAAATAACCAATTACTATTATCACTGCGTGATGAAGGAATTGCCAAGCTTGATCTTCATACAAAAGGTTACACTTTTTTACCTCACTTAAGTCTCACTGATAACAACGCCGACAACCTCATTGTTACAGATAATTTTGCTTACCTACTGATTTCTCGCATTAAGATTATCATTGTCGATCTGCGCACGGGTAAGGTCACGCAGGATCAACTCAAAAAGCAAGGGAATCTAGCGTTCTGTCTCTATAAAACCACCGCGGGAAAGATTTTGCTTGGCCGCTCTGATGGTTTATATGATTTGACCAACGGACAGCAGGTAAAACTGCCGGTGCTTACAAATGCGCCGGTATATGCGATTACACAGGATAAAGAAGGTAAATTATATCTAGGTTCTGCTGGAAAAATATATGTCATCAACCGTGGTAAAGTTGAAAAAGAAATAGAGCCAAGCTATAAGGTCAAAACAAATAGTTTTTTACCAGAAGGTCAGGGACGGAGTATCAACAAAATTATATGTGATGCTTTTGACAGAATCTGGTTCACCAGCTATCCGGAAGAAAGTCTTTTTCTTTTTGCGAACAACACGGTGTATGATGTGTTTCAGGGACTGAATATTCCTCCCACCCTGATAAAATGTCTTTTTAAAGATGAAGAGCAAAATATATGGGTAGGAACGAATAATGATGGACTCTATTTTATACAAAATGCTTTTTTTAATTCCATCAATTTCGATTACAGTGGAAAAAACCTGAATATCAATCAGGTCTTTCTGAAAGGCCAGTTGCTCGTGGCTGCCACTAATAACGGTTTATTTGGACTGAACCTTCAAAATTATCAGGCTAAAATTTTATCCCGACCAGATGAGGTTTTTCAGGAACCAATTTATGGACTCAGTGAAGGAAAAGAAGTCATTTATTATAGTAAGATCAATGAAATAAATTTATTCCCATCCATTTTTTTTACTTCTGAACGTAGCTACCGTTTCAAACCTATTATTGCGAAACTTTTTTATCCCGCTTCTGAAAAAGAAAGTATTCTCGCGGATTGGAATCTGAACATTTTACTAGCCAATGGCGACGGAACAAAGGTGCTGGACACCCTTATTTCATTCAGCGACTACCGCATCAGTGTGAATACCTTACTAAAAAAGGATGACTTACTCTATGTTGGGACCAGTAATGGACTCTTTACTTATGATTTTAAATCCCGTAAAATTCGTAACATAAAGAGTCGCGAATTGAACTTTAATATAAATGATCTTTGCATAGTCGATGGAAAGTTATATGCAGGTCATGAAGGTGGCCTAACCAATGTCACGGAAGGGAAACTAATCGATCAATTCGGAAGTCTGAGTCTCAATACTGTTCGGAAAATCCGGCAGTACGGTGATCAAATCTGGCTGGGAACGATAGACGGGGTGTTAGTTTGTGACCGCTCCTTTAACTTGCTGAAGATTCTCAATAAGTCTAACGGTTTATTGTCGAATTCCATTAATGACATATCTTTCAGTGATGGCCGTGTCGGCATTGCAACTGCAAGGGGTGTATCTATCAGTGATCTAAATAACATTATAAAGTACAATGCACGAATGCGGCCGGTTACGATTGCAGAAGTTTTAAGTAGCAGGACGGAAATCGAACAAAATGGGAGTGTTTATGAACTGTCGGCCAATCAGGAAAATCTAAGCATTCGTTTTTACAGTCCTTTATTCGCTCGTCCCAATAAGCAATACTTCCGTTGGCGGATGGATGAAGAAGACTGGAAGTATTTCGCCAATAACAGTTTCGAGGTCGGTATTAGTGGCGGACGTCATCGTGTGGAAATTCAAGCCTCTTCCGATAATATTGCTTGGAGCAACTCTACTTCTTTAAGTTTTAATAAAGTAGAAAAATTAAGTGAAACTAGTTCGGGTTATCTCATTTTTAGTTTAATAGCCATTACTCTGATTATACTGATTAGTTTTTTCTGGATACGACGAATTAAAGTTAAAAGTAAACGTCGGCTAGCAGAAGAACAACAGGTTAACCTGCTCAAACACCAGGCTATGAACTCCTTGCT
Organism: Sphingobacterium thalpophilum; assembly: GCA_943325195.2. Taxonomy (GTDB): domain Bacteria; phylum Bacteroidota; class Bacteroidia; order B-17B0; family Aurantibacillaceae; genus Aurantibacillus. The sequence goes on from CALPON020000003.1 coordinate 26,737, forward strand.
GAGCCCTCATTTTATTTTTAATTCCCTCACCTCTATTCAGAATTACATCAACACCAACAATGGCTTGCGCGCCAGCGAGTACCTGGCTAAGTTTTCCCGCCTCATCCGCTTGATTATTGAAAAGGCAGCGCAGAGTCATATTTCCTTGCATGATGAACTGGCAAGACTTACCTATTATCTGGAGCTTGAAAAAGAACGGTTTAAAAATAAATTTGATTATCGCATTCAGCTGGATGAACATCTCAATACGCATGAAATCGATATTCCCAATATGATTATTCAACCCTATGTCGAAAATTGTATTATTCATGGCATTTTACCCAAGCAGGCACATGGTGAATTAACGCTGAGTTTTAAATTAAGTACTGAAAAAAAACTGCGTATAATAATTGAGGACAATGGCATAGGATTAATTAAGGCGCGCGAGCACGCAAAGTCAGATCACAAATCACTCGGAACAAGTACGATTCAGAATATCTTAGATATTAATTCGAAACTGAGTGGAAAGAGACAGAAAGTAACGATGGTAGATAAATCTACCCTTCGGGAAGGGGATCATGGAACCATCATTGAAATCGAATTAGAACTGTGACCTCAACGAAGCTATATACCTATCTGATGCTGCTTTTAAGTCATGTTCTGTTTTCGCAGAACAGAGATTTGTTGCCTGACAGTCTGATTCTCTGCTGGGGTGACAGCAGTGTGCTTGAACTGCGCAATCTGCCGGAAACGAATGTTCTCATTACTTGGACCACGCCTCAAGGTATTGTCACCAATACGCGTCGCTTGAATGCACAGCGTCAGGGAAAATATTTTGTAACGGTTTCTCTTTCGGGAAATAAAAAGCCTTTGTCAGACAGTTGTCTATTGAAAATCTCTTACCGCGTGAAGCCTTTGCAGGAAGATACTGTATTTTGTCGTGGGCGCTCTCTAATGCTAGATGCCCGTTACGCGGGACTTCGCTATCTATGGAGCACCGGAGAAACCACGCAGCGTATTCAGATTGAAAGTGGGGGACGCTATTGGGTGCGGATACAAAGTGGCGCCTGTGTAACCGTTGATTCGGTAAAAGTTCGACAATTGCCAGGCTTTGCAGTTTCGGTGCCTACTGAACTTAGTTTCTGCGCCAACGATGAACGGAAACTCATTGTCGCCCGGGGATCGGCAAATACACGCTATGTTTGGAATACAGGGGCGACTACCAATAGCATTCAGGTGAACCGTGAGGGGACGTATTGGTTGCGAAGTGAAACGGGAATATGCGGAAAACAGGTCGATTCAGTGAAAGTGCGAATCAAAATGTGTGAATGCGAAATGCTTATTCCTAGCAGTTTTTCACCCAATGAGGATAATAGGAATGACTATTTCTACCCGCAAAGTACCTGTGAATACACTTATTTTTTCTTGACAATTAGCGATCGCTGGGGAAACAACGTGCACAGTTCCAGCAATCCGAACGGAAGATGGGACGGCCGTTTTAAAGGCAATTTATGTCCTGAAGATATTTATGTTTACCGTATTGAAAGCACCGAGAAGGGAAGCGATAAAAAGCTAGTGCGGACAGGAAAACTCTCACTGTTTCGCTAAGCTTTAACGTTTCAGGAATAGGATTTTCGAATTAAGAATTCTTTTTGCGATGAAGACCATTAATTTTGAGGCAATTGCGTAATTTTGAAAAAGCCACGTGTCACATGAGATTCATCAGTTGCCTGATTCTTTTGCTTTATTCTGCTGTTTCAGCAGCGCAGGACCGGGAAGGTATTATCCTGAGTAATTATCATCCTGTAACTGGCACTTACTTTAATCCATCTGCGAGTGTTGATTCCAGAGCGTTTATACAAGTCAATCTCGTAGGTGTCAACGCCGGCGTGTATACCAACCTTCTTTATCTTCAACAATTCAGTGTGATAAAGACGGCGCAGAACCCTGTGATGCCCCAAATCAAGCCTATATCAGGAACTAAAAGTAAATTTCTGCATTTACAGGCATTGGCTGATGGCCCTTCTTTTTACTGCAGTACAAACAAGTACGGCTTTGGTTTTTTTACGCGTGGCAGAGCAGTTGCTGATTTCCGTCGCATACCCTATCAGTTTACATCCTTTATTTTTGATGGACAAGAGCCTGCCAAAGAGCCAGAGTTCTCAGTCCGCAATGGCCGAATGTCTGAAATGAGCTGGCTGGAATACGGACTTAATTTTGGCTACATGGTGAAGCGCCGTCGTTATGATCTTTTTACGGCTGGAATTAACGTCAAATACCTGACGGGCTTAAATCTGCAGTATCTGAATCTGAAACGACTCGATGGTACATCCAATGATGTTGCAATAAATATTTCGCAGATAGAGGGGCTGTATAAGGCAGTGGATTTTGCTTTTGGCAGTGGAAAAGGTCTCGGTACAGACATGGGTTTTACTTATAAGCGCATGCTCAAGGAAATTGATACTTATGTAGCGCACTCGAAACAATCTTCTTCTAACTGCAAGATTGTGGACTACAAATTTAAGGTGGGTGTAAGTTTGCGTGACTTGGGATATATTTCATTTAAAAAGGGGACCAATACCGTGCAGTTAGCGGGCAGTGGAACTATCTCTCAGGATGGCAAAGTAGAGGAACAAATCCGCGCAAAATTTTCTGTGGATGAAGCGAGTCAGGCAAAAACGCGCGCACTTCTGCCATTTGCACTGGCCCTGCATGGGGATTACAACCTTGGCTATTCATTTTATATTGGTGCTGCCTTGCAAAAGGGCTTGCTTCCTAATGGAAGTGTTGGCGTTCTGGCCTCTGACTTTGTTGCCATTGCACCACGTTTCGAGACCCGTCACATTGAAGTGGCGATTCCTTTTTCTCTGAAGCGTTTTAACACTCCTGAACTCGGATTGGCGCTACGTATCCGCTCCTTTGTGATAGGTATGGATAATTTATTGCCAGTGATAGCCAGCAGCAATACCCGTGCAGCAGGCGTTTATTTTAATCTGGGATGGACACTGTTTAAGAATCCAAAGTGTGGCGAAGGTGCAGGAAAAATTGACGACTGTAGTAAGGACAAAAAAGGTTCCGTAAAAATTAAACGTAAAAATAGTCTGTTAAGTGCATTTCCCCTCAAGGAGAAAAAACAAAAGCGGCCCGTTAAAAAAGGCCGCCGTTTTTTGTTTTTCCAGAAATAAGTAGTTTCAGGATTGAACGCGTTTTCTGCGCAAGACGATGGAAGCCATGAAAGCCCCTCCAAGTCCGAATATCAGCATTGGAATCAATTTAAAGGTCGCTGCACGAAAAGGTGACAAACCATTAATTTGTTCGCTAATGATTTTAGGAAAGTTCTCTGTCTTTAACTTTTCAGGAAAATTTGGCTGCTGGGCTAGTAAAATGTTCCTGTATTCATCGCTATTGTAATAAACCACGGCAAGCTCTCGGAATTTTTCACTACCCAGTTCAAAATAATTATAACCAGTGATTATAATCATAGAGATGGCAAGGACTGTAAAGGCAAGACGAATGGCTTCTCTGCCATTGATAAAGCCATCGTAATCTTTTGTTCTCACCTGCAGAATACAGAAAAAGAAAAAAGGAACAATGAGCAGATTGCTGACAAGATTCGAATAATAAAATCCGAATTTTGTAAACGCAAAGCCCCCCAGGAAAATTGTCAGTTTATAGATGATGACAACGGCAGAGTAGAGGAGTCCGAAATATAAAGCCCGTTTGTTCATTCCTAACCGTTCATACTGATTAAAAATTCTTCATTAGACTGTGAACGACGCAAACGATCCAACAGAAACTCCATTGCTTCTTGCGGATTCATGTCTCCGAGGTGCTTTCTTAAAATCCACAGGCGCGTCAGAGTTTCCTTATCTAATAACAAATCATCACGACGGGTAGAGGAAGCTAATAAGTCAATGGCCGGATAAATACGACGGTTAGATAATTTCCGATCTAACTGTAACTCCATATTACCGGTTCCTTTAAATTCCTCAAAGATCACTTCGTCCATCTTCGAACCGGTCTCGGTTAAAGCAGTCGCAAGGATGGTTAAGGAACCACCATTCTCTACTTTACGAGCAGCACCGAAAAAACGTTTCGGTTTATGAAGCGCATTGGCATCCACACCACCCGTCAATACTTTACCACTGGCTGGTGACACGGTATTATAAGCACGGGCGAGACGCGTGATACTATCAAGCAGAATCACCACGTCATGTCCGCATTCCACCATACGCTTTGATTTCTCAAGAACGATGTTCGCAATCTTCACGTGTTTCTCCGCCGGCTCATCAAAGGTGCTGGAGATTACTTCCGCTCGCACACTGCGTGCCATGTCGGTCACCTCTTCAGGACGTTCGTCAATGAGGAGTATAATTAAATAAATTTCAGGATGATTAAAGGCGATGGCATTAGCCACATCTTTTAAAAGCACAGTTTTACCAGTTTTCGGCTGGGCAACAATCAGACCACGCTGACCTTTACCAATCGGACTGAACAGGTCCATCACCCTGGTACTCATATTCTCCTGGGGATGTCCAGTAAGTTTTATTTTTTCATACGGAAATAAAGGCGTCAGGTAGTCGAAAATAACCCGATCACGAACGAATGAAGGATCGCGACCATTAATTTGTTCTACCTTGATTAATGGAAAATATTTCTCTCCTTCTTTGGGAGGACGAACACCGCCTTTTACCACATCTCCGGCTTTGAGGCCGAAAAGTTTAATTTGGGATTGCGAAACATAAACGTCATCGGGTGAGTTCAGATAATCATAATCTGAACTTCTCAGAAAGCCATAACCATCCGGCATGATTTCAAGCACACCGGTAACAAAAACAATGTTGTCGAAATTATAGAAGACTTTTTCCTGCTTTTTTTGCGGTTCAGGTTCCTGTTCTTCTTTTGGCATATCCGGTGACTGGTTGACCGGCGGATTACTGCTAACAGGGCTTTCCTCTATAGATTCAACTGCAGCTACCGGCTCTACCGGCGTGAATTGCTCTTCTGCCTCCGGAGCTGGCGATGCACTTTCTGTGCCCCGTGAATCTTCATTCATTGGTTCCAGTCGCACGCGGCGGGGACGTTTCTCGCGATTGTCTTTGCTCTGAGTATCAGATACCTTTGGTTCCCGCTGCTCGCGGGGTTCTCTTGGTTCGCGGAGCGGCTTTGCCTCTTTTACTTCGCGTTTAACAGAGAAATCGGCAAGTACTGTTGCTGCTAGTTCAGGCTTAGCAGTCTGCTCTTCCACAATTTTAAGGACCAGGTCATTCTTGGCGAGTCCTTTGCTTTCAATGGCGAACGCTTTAGCTATTTCTTTTAACTCGGGCAGACCTCTGCCACTCAAATCCAATACTTCAAACATAAGGGAACAATAATGATAAAATGCGTTTCAGATGTCTTAACTTTTTGTGATTGATCAGTCGCAAGAACATGCGTCTGTAATAATACGGCCTAAATGTACAACAAAAAAGTAGTAAATACAAAGTGAGGGCATAAAAAAAGAACATTCACTCCGAATCTTCTGGCTTATTAGGGCATTCCCGAAAGTTTATAAAAACACGCAAGCGCCCAGCCCCGGAGGCCGTGGAGGTTTCTTCAAGCTTTTACAAGGGACATCAGGGTTATACGGGATAAAAGAAAATATCGGCGCGACATGCGCGCAAAAAAACGACAAAGCTTAAATTCCTAGATGGGGACTTGTAGATTCAATCCAACCGAATTTTCCAGACCTGCAAAATTAGTTGAGGAAGCCATTCTTAGAAGCCTAGTGTCGGGATAGACCTGTTGCTCTCAGGGTTGTTCACGACCATGTAAAAAAAAGGCCATCCATTCCGGACGGCCTTAACGCGTACAAAATAATTTTTTATTTATCGAGAAACTTATTAAAGTCATCGGTCGTGGAGCTGAAAGAAAAAACGTCACTGACTTCGTAATAATTAGCTTTGTCGACACAGTAGTCAAATGCAAATTTTGCATAAGCCAGTTTATCGTCATCCATATTAAACAAGCTGGCTATTTCCTTTACCTGCTTCACAGAAAGGCAGGTATTCTTTGTCGCAATACGCGCGGTACTCATGCGGGTGTCGCTGAAAGGTTTGGATTCTATGTTTGATTTCATCGTGGTGAAGGCAGAAGTGCTCATTGGCGCTGTACAACCTGATTTACTTACGACCGGCTGCGGCGCGGGCGGGGCAGGACTTTTCTGCTGGGAATATGAACCATGGTTGTGGCTATCACTGGAAGAACTACTACTGCTGGTAGTGACCGTCGTGCTGGTTGTGGTCTGCATATTGGTATTTGCAAAGGGATCATTGATGGTCACATTCATGTTAATACCGGGCATGTTAATATTCATCGTTTCCCCTTTTATTCCCGAATTATTGTTCTTTGTAGTCGTAACGGTACTTGAAGTGATATTGATACTACCGTTTACGGGCATTGTATTTACATTTGAACTGCTTGTGTTTACTTTTGTTTCCGATACCGGAGTATCTGATGTATGGTAAGTCACAGTCGGCACCGTATTATCCTCTGAAACCTCTGCTAGCGCAACACTGCCGAAGTAACGTAATTTCATCACTTTATTCTTGTCGTATTTTAATCTGGCGGTATGCTCGAAATTCGGCTCCAATGCCATATTTTGTTTAATAAGTGGAAGCGCCTTGTTGCTGAATTCAATCCTCAGTGCAATGTTAGGTGTTACACCAGTGATGCGCACATTGGTTTCCGGATTGGCATTTTGTTTGATGCCATTAACGTAACAATAAAAAGGTTCAAGATCCTCTGAGAAGATAACCAAATTAACTTTCTCCTGAGCGAAGGCGGCAAAAGCGATGAACAGGAAGGCAATGAGTGTTGTTGTTTTTTTCATGTTTCTTTTTTTTTGTTTCTTTTATCAAGTAGGGCGCCAAAGTGACCCTAAAATAGAGAGGCGTGTTAAGCGGTGCTCAGACGAATTTTTCACCTTTACTTACCTTTACATCGTTAACAAAGTTTCGGATTTGTTGCTCATCCTGCTTTTTGCAAATCATTAAGATGCCATCGTTTTCTACAACAATATAATCTTCTAGACCCTGAAGCACCACCAGTTTTTCTTTCGGCACCTGCACAATGCAATTATTGCAGTCGTAGGTGATAATGTTTTTGCCTACCAGAGCATTTTTAGAATTATCTTTCATAATATGCGTGTACAGTGACCCCCAAGTCCCCAGATCACTCCAACCAAAGATACTGGCGCGCACGTAAACGTTCTCTGCCTTCTCCATTACACTATAATCGATTGAGATATTTTTGCAGGTTGCGTAGGCACTGCTGATAAAGTTTGCTTCTTCTGCAGTGTTATAAAAATCAACCCCCTCTTTAAACACATTGCTAAGTTCGGGATCATGTTTTTCAAGTGCAGCAAGAATACTTTTTGTGCTCCAGATAAAAATGCCGCTGTTCCAAAGGAAGTCACCGCTGTCCACAAAAAAATTAGCCATTTCCATGTTGGGCTTTTCAGTGAAGGTTTTTACCCGGTTAATTCGTCTGTCTTTTTCCTCGACGTCACTTTTAATAAATTGAATGTAGCCATAGCCCGTGTCGGGACGGGTTGGTTTAATACCTAGCGTTATCAGGCAGTCTTCTTTTTCTGCTTTTTCAAAGCAAGAACGAATCGCTTTTACAAAGACCTCTTCTTTTTTAACAAGGTGATCACTTGGGGCAACGAGCGTCACCGCAAGGGGGTCGCGTTTATGAATTTTGTAACTCGCGTAGGCGATACAGGGAGCAGTGTTGCGGCGATTAGGTTCGCATAAAATATTTTCATCAGGCACATCAGGAATCTGTTCTTTGACCAGATTCTTGTAGGCGGTGCTGGTGACAACGTAGATGTTCCCTGGGGGACAGGTTTTGAGAACACGTTGGTAAGTTTGTTGCAGCAAGGTCTGCCCGGTACCAAGTATATCCAAAAACTGTTTGGGTTTTTGAGTGGTACTCATGGGCCAGAATCTTGTGCCGACACCTCCCGCCATGATTATTGCATAATGATGATTCATAAAACGTTGTAAAAATAGGAATTTTAATCCGGTAGCGCTTTAATAGAAAATTTTAACATTAAGGCCTTCAATGCCGGAAATTAGGTACGTGGAGAGGGCTTTCGGCAGGCACTACGAGCCCCCATCCTGACCAAACTTGCAGAAGTGAGGAAAAAGACTTACTTTTGTCCTCTGTTAGTAAAATCTATCTCGCCAAAGTCGGCACGAAGCATTAAAGCGAGGTATTTTAAGCTTTAATGTAAAACAAAAATCAAAAAATGACATTTCAGGAATCGGGTCTCCACAGCGACCTTATAAAGGCTGTAACGGATCTCGGATTTACGAGTCCTACTCCTATTCAGGAACAAACTATTGCTTTGCTGGCAAATGAACGTACCGATTTGGTTGCGCTTGCTCAGACAGGTACAGGAAAAACGGCGGCTTTTGGTCTGCCGCTATTAAATCAGATTGATGTAGCTGATAAAAATGTTCAGGCGCTTATCCTCGCACCCACACGTGAATTGTGTGTGCAAATAACGAATGACATTAAAAACTACAGTAAGTATCTTAAAGGTTTTAATGTAACAGCCATCTATGGTGGTGCACGTATTGACGGACAGATAAAAGAGATTCGTCGTGGTGTGCAAGTTATTGCTGCAACTCCCGGTCGTCTAATAGACATGATTGAACGTGGCGTCATTAAGTTAAGTACGGTACAAACCGTTATTCTTGATGAAGCAGATGAAATGCTCAACATGGGATTTAAAGAAGATCTTGACATCATTCTCCGTGAGACACCTGCGAGCAAAAATACCTGGCTGTTTAGTGCGACCATGCCGAAAGAAGTGGAGCGCATTGCACGGAATTACATGAGTAATCCAAAAGAACTCAGTACCGGTAAGAAAAACGAAGGGGCTGATAATCTTGAGCACATTTACTATGTGGTTAGTCCACGTGATCGTTACCTCGCTTTAAAACGAGTAGCAGATTTTTATCCCGATATTTTTGGAATCGTTTTCTGCCGGACAAAAGCAGAAACACAGGAAGTAGCTGATCTCCTTATTAAGGATGGTTACAGTGCGGATGCCCTGCATGGAGATCTTTCGCAAAGTCAGCGTGATTTTGTTATGAAACGTTTCCGCAGTAAGACGCTTCAGATGCTGGTTGCGACCGATGTGGCAGCCCGTGGTATTGATGTTAATAATGTCACACACGTTATTAATTATAATCTACCAGAGGATACGGAGAACTATACGCATCGTACAGGTCGTACTGCGCGTGCTGGTAAGTCTGGAATTGCCATCGCCATCATCACACCGAAAGATACCGGCAAAATCAAGGATATTGAGCGGATCATAAAAAAGAAGTTTACCAAATCAAGCGTTCCTAATGGACTTGAGGTTTGTGAAAAACAACTGTTTAACCTCGTTCATAAACTTCATGCGGTGGAAGTAAAGGATGAAGAAATAGAATCTTTCCTGCCTGCTATTTATGAAGAGTTGAAAGATTTAACGAAAGAGGAACTAATTAAACGTTTTATCAGCGAAGAATTTAACCGCTTCCATGAATATTACGATAATGCACCCGATCTTAATTTTGTAAAAGGTGCAGTGGATGGTGCCTTCGGAAATAGCAGAACATCCCGCTTTTTTATGAATATGGGAAATCTGGACGGATTTAACATTCACAGTCTAAAAGATTATTTGGCGGATCTCGTGAAATTACCGACCAGAATGGTGTTTAACGTTGATGTAAAAAACAGCTTCTCGTTTTTTGAATCAGAAAGTAAATACGTTGATAATTTTCTTGCACTGAATTCAGCTGATCTTGAATTCAATGGTCGCAAAGTCAGTCTCGAAGTGAGCAATAAGCGCATGAGTGATGGCGAAGGTTCAGGTGGTGCACGGCGTTCTGGCGGTGGGGGTGGTTTCCGTAAAGACGGAGACAGACGTCCACGCAAGCCAGGCGGCTTCAGCAAAGAAGGTGGTTTCAGCAAAGAAGGTGGTTTCAAGAAAGAAGGCGGTTTTCGCAAAGAAAGCGCATTCGGAAGTAACGATGGTGGTTCTGAAAGAAGTTTCGGTAAGTCAGGAAAAAGTGAAAAAAAGAAATTTGGTAAAAGCCGTTTCTAATTTAAACTGATAAACATTTTAAAAGCTCCGGATAGTCCGGGGCTTTTTTTTTGCTGTTCTTTGGCCAGTCCTGAATTGCAGCTAAACAGGCATTTCGTTATATTTGTAGGACTAATTATATCGCATGCCATCAATTTCTAATAAAGCGGTGCAGATGCCCGCATCACCAATTCGTAAACTCGTACCTTTTGCAGAAGCTGCAAAGAAAAGAGGTACTAAAATTTATCACTTAAATATCGGGCAACCGGATATTGTGACACCCGATTCTTTTTTAAATGCCATCCGCAATGCCGATATGAAGATTGTGGAGTACAGCCACAGCGCAGGTAATGAGAGCTACCGGAAAAAATTGTGCGGCTACTATCAGTCTTATAATATTCAGATTGATCCAAACGAAGTTATGATAACCTGTGGTGGCAGTGAAGCTATTGCAATTGCTATGTTCACCTGCTTTAATCCTGGTGATGAAATCATCATTCCCGAGCCCTTTTACGCCAATTACAATGGCTTTTCCCGTTCGGCCGATGTAGTTGTAAAGCCTGTTAGAAGTTATATTGAAAATGGTTTTGCCCTTCCGCCCATTTCTGAATTTGAAAAACAAATTACAGCGAATACGCGTGGGATCATGATTTGTAATCCTGGTAATCCAACTGGCTATCTCTATACTCGCGCTGAACTTGAAGCATTGCGAGACCTTGTTAAAAAATACGACCTCTTCCTCTTAAGTGATGAGGTGTACCGCGAATTTTCTTACGATGGAAAAGAATACGTTAGCGTGATGCATCTGGAAGGTATTGAAAACAATGTCATTCTTCTCGATTCTATCAGTAAACGTTATAGTGCTTGTGGTGCGCGCATCGGCGCCCTCATTACAAAAAACAAAGAGGTGATGGGTGCGGCAATCAAATTTGCTCAGGCGCGTCTTAGTCCGCCTAGTTATGGACAAATTGGTGCAGAAGCAGCGTTGGATACACCTGCATCTTATTTTGAAGAGGTAAGCCGCGAATATGTTGCCCGCCGTGATTTCGTAATCGAAGCGCTGAATAAAATTCCAGGCGTTTTCTGTCCTAAGCCTAGTGGGGCTTTCTATTGTATCGCGCGACTGCCAATTGACAATTCCGATAAGTTTTGCCAGTGGCTACTTGAAGATTTTTCGCATGATGGTAAAACCGTCATGCTGGCACCAGCTACTGGTTTCTATAGCACGCCGGGAGCAGGTCTAGATGAGGTGCGTATTGCATACGTTCTCAAAATTGAAGATTTGAAAAATGCGATGGCCTGTCTCGAAGCATCATTGCTAGTGTATCCGGGACGCACGGTTAATAAGGCTGCGGAAGTTTCTGCAATCTAAATTGTCCCTCAATCGTGTCATAAAAAAAGTGATTGTCTTCAGACAATCACTTTTTTTATTTCTAATGGCAAAGATTTTATTCAGGTGCACCAAGGCTGTCAGAACTCAAAGATAACGCCGATGCTTGGCGTAACGTTTTTGCTGAAATTACTCAGGATAATAGGGATCCCATTGCTGCCATCTGCTTTTAAGGGCTGACCGTCTGTCGTTGCGTAGCCACTATTATCCTCCGTCCGCTTGAAGGTGTAATACGGGGTACCTTCTTGTTCTGTTAGTAGGACGTTTTGAAAATCGATAAATAAGTCCAAACTGGTCCTTTTGTAGTTGTATATTTTGTCGAGCCGGAAATCAAGTTGGCGGAAGTTTCTCAGTCGCTGAGTATTCAATTGGGTATAGTCAAGTATACCGGTACCCAGCAATGCAAAGTTTTTTTGCGAAGCGGCCAGGTCAAATGGTGTATAAGGTGTTCCTCCCGCAAATCTGTATTTTAAACCAAGCTGCCAGTTTTTTCCAAACTTATAGCCCAATGTGCCGCTCAGCAAATGTCTGTTATCCCAGGAACTTGCAATTAGCTGACTAGTTACGCCAGTGTAAAGGCTGCGGACGAAGGTATAGCTGAGAACATAGAAAATCTTTTTGACGAGTTTCTGTTGAACGAAAAATTCAAGACCATAGGTTTTTCCTTTTCCAATACTTTGCACGGGTTCACTTCCAATAGAACCGAAGTCAGAACCCTGATTGGCAAGGCTGATACCATTGAGAATGGAGACCGGATAGTTGCTATAGTTTTTATAAAAGCCTTCCAGTGTGAAACGCAATGCATCATTTGGTAAAAACTGAAATCCACCGACATAGTGGTCGGAACGAATGTACTGCAGACTTTTGTTTACGGCTGCACCTGTCGCGTCTTTATAGCCTAGTGTGGTATAAGAGGGTAGTTTATAGTAACTGCCGGCTGAAGCAGTAATATCAAATTTCTTAGTCAGGTGATAAGCCAAGGAAAGGCGCGGGGATAAGGTATTAAGCGGATTATTCCCATTGCTGGTAAAACTATTCATGTCCGTGCGGAGTCCAAATGAAATCAACAATTTCTCATCCAGAACATTTTTAGAGATTTGCGTAAATGCACCGTACTTAAAAAACTCAATGGCATTGTTGAAGCGAATGGTTAAGCCCGGCACCACTATTTGCCCCTGCGCATCTGTAATGGCGGAACTTAGTTTATTCAAGAGATTGGTATTGTATTTCACATATTGCGCCATACCACCGTAGCTGAACTTCCAGCCATTGATGAATTTATTCACGTCGATTCTGAGTTTGTTTTCTATTTCCTGTGATCGGAGTAAAAAATTGCGTCGGCTCTCATCGTCGTAGCGCGCATCTTCGAAGCGATCCAACTGGTTGTTAAACATATTTCGGCTCAGGGCAATCGTCATATAACCTTTTGAAATCAAACGACGCAGGGTAAAGCCGGTGGTATAATTCCACTGGTTGATAATTGGTAAAGATCTTCTGAAGTATTCGTTTTCAGGACTTGCAGCCCTCGTCTCTCCAAATGAAAAGTTGTCAATCGCGCCCAGACCAATGGCTGTTAAGGTAGTCTTATCATTTATTTTATGAGTGACTTTATATTGAAAGTCATAAAAGTTGGGACGGATAGGTAAATCGATTAATTTGAAAAGCTGATCCAAATAGGATTTACGGGTGCTGATGAGAAAATCTGTTTTTTTGCCGAGGGGACCTTCGAGGGTGGCTACCGCCTCAGTAAAACTGATCCGAACATTGCCTGAATACTTTTCAGGGTTACCCTGCCGTTGCTTAATGATAAACGTAGAGGCCAGCGCATTATCATAGCGCGCATCAAATGCGGAAGAGCTGAGTTTCACGTCTTCAATGAAGGAAACATTTAGAATGCCCTGCGCGCCTCCTGAGGAACCCTGTGTTTGAAAGTGATTAAGGACAGGGATTTCGATACCATCGAGATAATAAACATTTTCATTCGGTGCTCCCCCACGTATTATAATATCATTTCTGGCGGCCCCCCCTCCAGAACCTCCAACACCCGGCAGTGTTTGAAGCACGCGCGAGACATCAAAACTTCCACCGGGATTACTCTTGATTTCCTCACTGGTGAGTTGTTGAACGGAAAGTGGCGTCACCATATCTGTGGTGATGGCGGATTTTCCTTTTTCAAAGGTAACATCTATCGCAGTCAGGTCAGATACCTGCGGTTGAAGCTCAAAGTTGACCAGCTGCGCATTTCCAGTACTCAGATTGATATTGTATTTAATGAGGGGTTCATAGCCCAGATAAGTAACTTTAAGGGTGTGAACACCCACATTTAATTCAAAACGGTAATTACCCTCTACATCCGTTACTGTGGCGAGCGTGCTCCCGTCTACACTTACCACCGCGCCAATAATGGTCTCCTGCGTGTTTTTATCTTTAACACTTCCGCGGACAACCCCCGATTTTTGGGCATGCACGGCGGTACAGAGCAGTAATAAGAAACTACTAAGAATTCGAGTTCGTAGCGCTTTGTATTTAAAAAGGGACAAAAGCCTGAAATTAATAAGTTGTTTTATCATGTATTTACCTAATGGGAATAGTTCTATGACAATTGATTCCGCAAATTGTTTAGCAAAATTTCAAGAATTTTCGCTGATTTTCAGGGGATTACTAAAATTCACCGCTTTTTGTTTAATCCAGCCCGCCACTGCAAAATCCCCAGGTGTTAGATGCCTGAGCGGTTGTTTTATTTGGAGCCGCTGTAGATGGCAGCAATACCCAGACTCAGCGATTGAAAGGAAGTTAGTTTATACCCGCAGGCGTCCATAATCTTCGTGAAGCGTTCGTTATTGGGAAAAGCCTTCACACTCTCCGTCAGATAGGAATAGGCACGGGGATCTTTGGATAACAAGCGCCCAACTAATGGCGTGATATAAGTAAAGTAGAAGCTATAACCTGCTTTCACAATGGGATTGCGAGGGTATGAAAACTCGAGGACAATCAATTGTCCGCCTGGCTTTAATATGCGGTAAAGATTCGAAAGCCCCTTTTCAAGATTTTCGAAGTTACGAACCCCAAAACCCACCACGATAGCATCAAAGGTACTGTCTGGAAAGGCCGTGGTTTCAGCATTTCCAGCTTTTAGGGTGATGAGTGAACAAAGTTCTTTTTGTTTCAATTTCTCCCGGCCCACCTGCATCATCCCTTCGCTGATGTCGATACCAATGATTTTTTCAGGTTGCAGTGCCGCGCAGGCGATGGCGAAGTCTCCAGTACCGGTCGCCACATCGAGAATTGTTTTTGGCTTTCGTGTGGCTAGCATTTGCACGCAGGTTTTTCTCCAGCCTTTATGAATACCCAGTGATAGCAGACTATTCAATAAATCGTAGCGTCCCGAAATGTTATCAAACATTTTGGCAACCTGCTTATTTTTTTCTTCTGAATTTTGGTACGGAGTAACTTTATCGTGCTGCATGTAGGATCTTATCTGACAAATTCAAGCTTGAGTGCTTCTTCAAGGAGTTGTTCCTTACTAACAGGGACAACACCAATTTGTTCACAGACCAAACCACCACTTAGGTTAGCTATTGCAGCGGTCAGCACATCTGAGCAATCTAGTGCCCGGCAAAGCGATGCCACGCTGATAACGGTATCGCCAGCTCCACTCACATCGGCAATGCTGCGGATGTGGGCAGGGACGTGTTCTTTTAGTTTGCGACTATTGGTTACCACACCTTTTTCTGCAAGCGTCACCAACACGGTCTCAATTTTTTGTTTCACCCGGTAGCTACTCACTGCACGTTGTAGTTCATTTATATTATCACCGGATATATCCAGTTTAATGCCTTCACGTAGTTCCTTTAAATTAGGCTTGAAGAGGCTCACCCCTTTGTATGCATTAAAGTTCTTCTTCTTGGGGTCCACGCAGGTTGGTATCCCTTTACTGCGGCAGAGCTCAACCACCTTACTAATAAGTTTTGAGTTAAGGAGTCCCTTATTATAGTCTTCAAAAATAACGACATCAATTTTGTCGTGGATGATGATATAGGAAATCAGTGTCAGTAATTGCTGAGTTTCTGAGGGACTGATATCGTCCTCTTCTTCTTCATCCACCCGCAATAATTGAGCATTATTTCCCATGATACGGGTCTTAACCGTGGTGATGCGGTCGCGACTTTTTAGGATTCCTTTTTGACTGAGTTTCTGCTTCTTCAGCAAATCCATAAAGGCTTGCCCTTCAATATCTACTCCGATCACTGAACAAAGAATGGGATTGGCACCTAGTGCCTGAACATTTAAAGCCACATTGGCAGCACCACCTAGGCGGCGCTCTTTTTTTGCGACTGCCACAATTGGAACAGGGGCTTCAGGAGAAATGCGATTGACCTTACCCCAGAGGTAACTGTCGATCATCACATCGCCAATGATCAGGACATTGAGGTTGTTGAAATTTTTGAAGATTTCGCGAACGCGGTCTTTTTTGATGGTATATGTCTTCATTATTCTGAGCGCAAAATTACTGAAGTTTTGCCAGTGCTTCCTTTAATCTTTTCATCGCCTCTGTTAATTTATCTTCACTGGTGGCATAGGAGAGACGGATGTAATTATCCTCGCCAAATGCTGCACCGGGAACAACGGCGAGATGTCCTTCCGCCAGAAGGTACATGGTCAAATCAGTACCACTTTGAATCGTATAATTTTTATGGCTCTTTCCAAAATAAGAGGATATTTCTGGGTAGACATAAAAAGCACCTTGCGGGTGATTAACGCGCACACCCGGAATCTCGCGCATAAAATTTAAAACCAGGTCTCGCCGCTTTTCAAATGCATCACGCATCGGTTTGATATAAGTGGCATAATCCAGCTCCATTGCTTTGTGCATGGCTTTCTGTGTAATACTGCAGGTGGCGGAGGTGAATTGACCCTGCATTTTATCACAGGCTTCGGCAATCCATTTTGGCGCAGCCATAATACCACCGCGCCAGCCGGTCATAGCAAATCCCTTTGAGACGCCGTTAATGGTGATTACCCTGTCCTTAATAAAATCAAATTGTGCGAAGCTTTGGTGACCGCCGCAGAAATTAATATGCTCGTAAATCTCGTCGCTGAGAATAAAGACATCGGGATATTTTTTCAGCACTTCAGCAAGCTGTTGTAGTTCTTCTTTCGAGTACACCGATCCTGTTGGATTACAGGGAGTGCTTAACATCAGCAATTTCGTTTTTGGTGTAATTGCTTTTTCAAGTTGTTCTGCCGTGATTTTGAAGTCTGAGGCGATGTCCGTATGAATAATTACAGGTGCTCCTTCTGCAAGTTTTAGTATCTCCACATAACTTACCCAGAAGGGGGCAGGAATGATGACTTCGTCGCCAGGATTAACTAGACACAAGACGGCATTGGCGATGCTCTGTTTTGCGCCGGTAGAAACCACAATTTCATCTGGCTGATAATCCAGCTGGTTGTCCCGCTTGAATTTTCTGCAAATTGCTTCGCGCAATTCAAGGTAACCTGACACATGGGTGTAATAACTGAAATCATCATCTATGGCTTTTTTTGCCGCTTCCTTAATAATATCTGGTGTTGTAAAATCGGGCTCGCCAAGGCTTAGACTGATAATGTCGATTCCTTGCGCTTTTAATTCCCGGCTTTTTCTCGCCATCGCGATGGTCTGCGATTCGGATATCTGGTTTGCCCTATTTGATAGCTTTCCCATAAAAAATTGTAGTAAGCAAATCTAATAAACAATTTGGTTATGCAGTCGCAATCCGCAAGAATTATACCGACACAAACTTAAAAATTGATAAAAGAAGAAATAGGATTTAGCCTTACTGTGCAGGTCTTAATCTTCAGCGCGCTCTTTAATACCCAGATCTTTGATTGGAATTAGAAGTCTAGACGAGCTTGAAGCCATAAATGAGAAGGTCTCGCAAGGTGCCATCCATATTCGCAACCCCTGGCAGATGTCCCCATTTTTCAAATCCGTTTTTTTCAAACAGACGAATACTGGACAGATTATGTCCAAATATAAATCCTAATAAATTCGTGAGCTTGCGGGTCGCTGCTTCTTCCATTGCAAAACGCAGACAGGCATGACCGATTCCTTTGCCTTTATAAATCGGTTCCAGATAAATACTTATCTCCACGGTGTTTTCGTAGGCCGGCCGTCCATAAAACGAACTAAAACTCAGCCAGCCAGCGTAGCGGCCGTCACAGGTGACGATCCAGATGGGACGATGTTCCGGAGAATGGGCGGAAAACCAATCCTGCCGGCTCTGAACAGTCACTGGCTCTAAGTCAGCAGTAACCTCTCTTCCGGGTATGGTGCTGTTATAGGTTGCGACAATCTTTTCGAGATCCTCGGGAAGGGCATATCTGAAATTTAACTGAACCACTTAATATAAAAGATGATTGTATGGATAACGCTTGAGATGAAGATCCTTGATAATGCTATAAGCCGTACTCTTAAATTCATCAATATTTTCTTTTTTCTGTGCACTGATAAACAAAACCGCGGTCTCACTTATTCCTTTCATCCAAGTCCGACGAATTTCGTTTAGACTCAAATTTTCACGGGTGGCTGGACTCAGATCATCTTCCTCTTTGTGCGTATAGGTAAAGGCATCGGTCTTATTAAAAACCAGAATCGTGGGTTTATCTCCTGCACCAATGTCCTGCAAGGTCTGCTTTACTACGTTTATCTGATCTTCGAAATTTTTATGCGAGATGTCCACCACATGAATCAGCACATCGGCTTCACGGACTTCATCGAGGGTGGATTTAAAACTCTCTACTAATTGTGTAGGTAGTTTTCGGATAAAGCCTACCGTGTCACTTAGCAAAAAGTAGAGGTTATCGATGGTCACTTTTCTAACGGTGGTGTCAAGCGTCGCAAACAATTTATTTTCCGCAAAAACAGTACTCTTGCTGAGTAGGTTCATGATGGTACTCTTACCCACATTGGTATACCCGACCAGTGCTACACGAATCAGTTCGCCTCTATTTTTACGCTGAGTGGACATTTGTTTATCTATCTCGCGCAGACGCTCTTTTAAAAGAGCAATTTTATCTCGCACAATCCGCCGATCCGTTTCAATTTCCTTTTCACCGGCACCACCACGGGTACCCGTGCCACCACGCTGCCGCTCGAGGTGAGTCCACATTCCGGTCAGTCGCGGCAACATATACTGGTACTGCGCTAACTGAACCTGCGTCTTGGCATGCGCAGTTTGTGCACGTTGCTCAAAAATTTCAAGGATTAAAGTAGTGCGGTCAAGAATTTTTTTACCTAATTCTTTTTCCAGATTCCTCTGCTGTGAAGGGGAGAGCTCATCATCAAAAATCACAACGTCAATCTTATTTTCTTTCACAAAGTTGCAGATTTCCGCAACCTTCCCTTTTCCAATAAAGGTCGCTTTATCTGGACGATCTAGTTTTTGAGTAAAGGTTTTTATTGTTTCAAGGCCATATGTTGCGGCCAAGAAGGCCAATTCCTCCAGATACTCCTTCGAAAGTCCATCATCCTGCAATTTATTGATAACGCCGACCAGTGCACAGGTATGGGTGGGTATGGCAGTCGAAATTGGTTCCGGTTTCATTCTTTAATTAGTGCCCCTTAATAGTTCCTGCAACGTATTCTGAAATGGATTTGGCTTGTTCTTCAGACACGGCCACAGGCACCATAGCACCCCGTCCATGCAGAATAATCTGGGCAATGCTATTCACCTCCAATTGTGTCGCAGTTAAGTCCATTGCGCCTGCCATTCCCAGTTTTCCATCCTTACCATGACAACTACTACAATTACTTTCATAAAGTGATTTACCGTCAGTTGCAGAAATTAGTGTGCCATTTTCTTTTGGTGTCGCTTTTCTTTTGCTGTATGCCTCAGCAATACCAAAACTTCCGGTAATCAGCAGCAAACTCAATGCCGCTAAAATTTTGTTACTGCGCTTAAAACCGATAATTGCTGCAGGAATAGCTACGAGCACCATCACGACTTTAATGTAAAACAAATAATCATACTTGTTGCCAAGCGGTAATTGCGTACTGAGGTAAATACCGGTAATCAGAAAAAGTGAACTGACAATCATCTCAAAAATGCGCACTTTTTTAGTAAAGGTGGCAAGTAAGTCATTTCTATTACTGAGCAAAAGAATCGTTTTGACCACATAGATTAACAAAAAGAGCGTCACGACGAGGTAATGTGTATGTAAAAAGCCTTTATACATGTGATGTTTTTTTGGTAAATTTAGCAATATAACCAAAGAATAAAAACGTAGGAATGTCCACAACAGAGTCTTCAGTTGTAGGTATTTTATCAATTCTGGTTAAATTTGAGGGTTTATGAGATATTTATACTTCTTGTTTTTGGTTTTTCTGACTTTTGTACAGGTCCTGAAGGCTCAGTTGACTTTTCCTACCAATGGCGCACCATATCCTGTACACACGGTGTTCGCGCTGGTTCACGCACACCTGGTTGATGACATTCAGGAAATCAAGGATGGTACCTTACTTGTGCAAGATAAAGTCATACTCGCAGCTGGAGCAGGAATTACAATTCCTGACAACGCTGTCATCATCGATTTGAAGGGAAAGTACATTTATCCTTCTTTTATTGAATTGAACAGCAGTTATGGCATGCCGCCCATTAGCTATGAGCGGCGACAGCAACCTGGTCCTCAGATGGAAAGCAGTCTGAAGGGGGCTTATGGCTGGAACATGGCACTTCGCACGACCTTGCGTGCTCATGAATTGTTTCGTCACGATCAGGAAGCGGCGGATGATTGGCGCAAAGCCGGATTTGGTGCAGTGATGACTTTTGCCCATGATGGAATTGTAAGGGGTAGCGCTGCTTTTGTCCTACTTAATTCATCACGCAGAGAACATGAGAGTATCCTGACTGAAAAAGCAGGGGCTTGTTATTCATTTGAAAAAGGTTCCAGTCCTCAGGATTATCCCTCGAGCCTCACCGGCGCCATTGCGCTGCTTCGACAAAGTTTTTATGACGCAAATTGGTATGCTTTGCAAAAAACAAAAGAGGAATTTAATATTTCACTTGCGGAGTTTAAGCAGCTTCAGGAGCTGGTGCCATTTTTTGAAACGCATGATAAAGCCAATGTGCTGCGAGCTGCCAGATTAGCTTCTGAGTTTAAACTTCCTTTTATTATTAAAGGTGGAGGAAATGAATATCAGAGGATTGACGAAATTAAACAGGCTGGCGTGAGACTTATTCTTCCGCTTAATTTTCCGGAGGCGATGGATGTAGAAGACCCTTTTGTTGCCCAAAACATTAATGTCGCAGAAATGAAACATTGGGAAATGGCACCTGCAAATCCCGCCTTTCTCGAACAGGCGGGGGTGGTATTCGCGCTGAGTGCAGGGGATTTAAAAGATCGCTCCCGTTTTTTGCCGAACCTTCGCAAAGCAGTTCAGCATGGACTCTCAGAGAAAACAGCACTCCGCGCCCTCACGACCATTCCGGCTACGTTTCTTAATCTTCAGAATAAAATTGGCACTTTACAAAAAGGAATGGTGGCTAATTTTATAGTGACAACTAGGTCCATTTTTGATGCGGAATGTCTCCTCGTCGAGAATTGGAGCGGTGGTTCCCGCTATTCCTATGCGGATGCAGAACTCGCTGATGTGCGCGGAACCTATGATTTGCAGATTAATAATAAAAAATACGAATTGTTGTTTTCTGGCGACCTCTTTCATCCTCAGGGTTTTATTCTCAGTGATACAACAAAAAAAGGGATTGGTTTACAGTTGAATGGACGGCAAATTGCTTTTGCTTTTTCCAAGGACTCGACTACGCAGATACGCGCTAATGGGAGCTTTCTAGTCGGTGAAAAAAATGCAGAGGGTCGCGCTCAAATGGGCGACGGGAATTGGTACGCCTTTACGCTGCGTTTGAAAAAACCGGCAGAAGAGAATCCATCGACAAGCCCTGCCATCAAAAAAATCGAGACAGGAGCCGTCTGGTATCCTTTCGCTGCTTTTGGTCAGACCCTTGTAACAGATCCGAGTTCTTTTCAGGAGCGATTTTTAAAAAGCAGAAAGAATAGTCCCGGTCTTTTAATTCGTCATGTTAATGTGTGGACTAATGTGCAGGATTCGGTGCTTCGCGATTTCGACGTGCTGGTGACCGGAACTAAAATTTCGCGGGTCGCCAAAAATATACCCTTGCCGGTAGGCTACACCGTTATTGAAGGCGAAGGAAAGCACCTCACCTGCGGGATCATTGATGAGCATAGCCACATTGCCTTGTCCGGCGGTGTAAATGAAGGCGCTGAGGCGAGTTCTGCTGAAGTACGAATGGGCGATGTGATCAACCCCGAAGATGTTAATATCTACCGCCAGCTGAGCGGTGGCGTCACGAGTGCGCAATTACTGCATGGTTCCGCTAATCCAATTGGGGGACAAAGTGCGCTCATTAAATTGCGGTGGGGATTGGGCTCGGAAGAAATGAAAATCGCTGGGGCAGATGGATTTATAAAGTTTGCACTGGGTGAAAATGTAAAACAAAGTAACTGGGGAGATTTAAATGTCATACGTTTCCCTCAATCCCGCATGGGCGTTGAACAGGTATACCGCGATTTTTTTACAAGGGCGCTGGAATACGATCGTCTGCAAAAGGACGCATTAAAAAATAAAAAGGAACCTCTTAATTTTCGTCGTGACCTCGAATTGGAAACACTGGCTGAAATTTTAAATTCCAAACGCTTCATTACTTGCCACAGTTATGTGCAAAGTGAAATCAATATGCTCATGCATGTGGCAGATAGTTTTGGTTTTCATGTCAATACGTTTACACATATTTTAGAAGGCTATAAGGTGGCCGACAAGATGAAGCAACATGGTGTCTGCGCTAGTACGTTTAGCGACTGGTGGGCCTATAAGAACGAGGTGCTGGACGCAATTCCTTATAATGCAGCCTTGTTGACGAAGGCGGGAGTTGTTACCGCGATTAATAGTGATGATGCGGAAATGGCACGGCGTCTAAATCAGGAAGCCGCCAAGAGTATTAAGTACGGGCAGATGACGGAGGCAGAA
>CALPON020000004.1 GCA_943325195.2 Sphingobacterium thalpophilum
CAGCACTTGTACCGATGACCGTATAATTTGAATTGCTCGTTGGACTTACAGTCGTATTTCCTCCTTGAACCGTATAAGTGAGTGCTCCGTTCGGAGTGATAACAAAAGCTTGACCTGCACAAATGGAACCGCTGTTCACCGTAATCACGGGATTAGGATTCACAGTCACATTGCTGCTCGCTGCTGACTGGGATACACAGCCTGCGGTGCTTGTCCCAGCTACTGTATAAGAGGCGTTGCTAGTAGGACTCACCACCAAACTACCACCTTGCACGGTATAGGTGCTGGCACCGTTTGGATTGATGGTAAATGATCCGCCGGCGCAAATAGCACCATTGTTCACCGTGATAACTGGATTTGGATTAACATTCAGGACCGTATTTGCAGATGCTGTACAGCCACTTGCAGCACCGATTAGGGAATAGGTGGTATTTGTTACCGGTGATACAACAATGTTGGCAGCATTTGAACTTGTATTCCAAGTATAGCTGGTCGCCCCGCCGGCAGTCAATGTTCCACTTTGTCCCGCACAAATAGCGCTGGAACCTGTAATACTCAATACCGGCAAAGGATTAACGTTTACCGTGGCCAGCGTGCTAACACCAACGCAACCAATGCTGTTGGTGAAGGCCACTGTATATGAACTCGTCGTAGTCGGACTCACCACTATATTTGCGCCATTTGCACCGGTTGACCAAGTATACGTGCCTGCCCCCTGAGAAGCGGCTGTTAAGGTCACATTTGCGCCAGCGCAAACTGTTGCGGTGCCAGTCAATGAAACAACCGGACTAACAATGTTAATCGCTCCGGAAACATCACTTTTAGCAGTGCTAGAATTTGAACCGTTAACAACACAGTAGTAATAGCGTGTACCAAGACTTGTTGTTACTGGGGTATATGAACTACTTGTTGCACTTGTACTGAAGGTGGTCATCAGGGTTCCTCCCGTTGTGCTATTGACCGTGTTACTGTACCATTGATAAGAGGTAATGGTCCCGGAATTTATTCCTGCACTAACTGTTAGCGCCGCGACCGTACCATTCAGACAGGCATTGACATTCGCAACGGAAGGGGGAGTCGCGATAAAAACGCCATTATTAACAAGAATCCACAGTTTTCGTGTGGTATAGGTATTGGCGTTATTCTGAAAGGTCCAGTCCGGATGTGTACCGGTGTTGTTCCCAATTCCGAGGTCATAAGTTCCGCCTCCTGCGAAATTATTTAGAGCAAATAAAGTTTGCTGCGCTGCCCAATTATGAACCTGAAAAGAACCGTAGCAGTTGGTTCCGGCCATTTGGTCATTGAAATCATAATTATTGGTATTGCCGCCGATCCCTGCCAGTCCATTAGTAGTCCCATAGCAGTTTGACCACATTTCAATATTTCCACTCGAATTGAGGGTATTGGTCACACCAGCACCTGTACTGCCATAAACATTCATGGCGGTAACGGTCTGCTGCCAAACAATGTTGGATCCATTGTGGGGAAGTCCCAACTCCGCATTGGTTGTGTTAAATCGGTTCATCGATACCCAGACCCACTGATTATCCAGCTGCATAAAGTAGGCGACCCGTGTATAATTCAGTGACTGTGCCGCATTATTAACAGCATAACCAACGGAAGCCAAATTTGAAAAAGCACCACTCGCATTAATATCTAACTGATACAAAACCCCATACTGGGAGGCTTCAGGAACATTTGAGGTCGCCAAAGTAGGCGACACCGGTAATTGAGAGAACATTCTAACGGTAGACGTCAGAATAATCAAGAATGTTAAAAAAATGTTTTTTTTCATGTTTTTTTGTGTAACCCTGGTTCGTAAATATGAGGCGCAAAGATACTTCCAAAAACAGCAATAGTAAGAGTCTGTTCCAGCTATGTATGGATGAAATCCCGCTAGTACAGGCGTGAAAACCCTAGTATTAAATTTTCAAGCTCCGAAAATAAATGGAAGACTGCATAGTCGGTAAAATTGAAGGCTGTAGCACGACCTTTTTTTCCGCTTTAGGTTCGGTTTTTTCCATTTAATGGAAAATAATACGCGGTTTTGACTTACAACATTCTACTCTGGCACAAGTCGCAAAAGTCAAGTCACAAAAAGCGCGGCGCAAAGCGTAAGGTATTGGCCCGTCGGATCTCATGAGTAAGTCCCTCCCTCTACTCAGTATCAAATTGTTACAAGAGCCGAACAAGAATAGGAATTGTCCAACTCGCCCTCAAAACTGAAATTTGATGGCTAGTAGGCGCGCATGTGCACCGTCATCTTGAAAACCTACCTCTCTTTTTTAATAATGTGTCGTACCTGGGGCAGAATAATTATTTAATTTTAGGATTTACTAGCTGATGCGATTTTTGCACAAATTCTTTCTACTGACTATTATAATGCTTGCTGCCCGTCAGTCAGTATGCCATGGGCAGGTTTTCGCGCAGTATGCAGGAGGGGTTTTTAATGCCCAAGGCGCTCAGGCGTTTGCTGAGAGCTATCTTTACATTAATGGTTCTGGACTTTTTGCAAAAGAAGAACAGGGTAAATTACGAAATTCCATTCATGTGGCGGTAAAAATAACGAAGGATTCCAGCATCGTAACAGCCAGGAAATACAATCTCATTGGCCCTGTCTTCACCCGGGCCACAGATGCCCCTGGCTTTATTGATCAGCAGCGCTATGCCTTAGCAGAGGGTGATTATGCGATCGAATTGAATATATCGGATAATTACACCCTGCGCAAAAAAGTGATTACCATCCGCGATTCAATACACCTGCACTTCCCGAAAAATGAATTAGTCTTTAGCTCTCTTCAGCCGATTGAAAGTTACAGCAAAGCACCGGTGACAGGCCCCCTCACCAAAAGCGGGGTAGACCTCATTCCACTGATTAGCAATTTCTATCCAGAAAAAATTTCTCAACTCGCTTTTTATACAGAGCTGTATCATGCGGCCAGTCAGTTAGGCAACGATCAGAATTTACTTTTTGTGTATTATCTCGAAACGGCAGAAAAGGTTAAACTAAATTCATTCGGTGGATTCAAAAAACAAAAAGCCGCAGCGGTTAACCCACTTCTTTCTCGCATAGATATTAGCACACTGGGCTCAGGTAATTATAATCTGGTGGTGGAAGTGCGGAATGCAGAAAATGAATTAAAACTCCAGCAGCATCTGCCTTTCCAAAGAGAAAATAAAAAAATGGAAATCGCCTCCTGGCAAGCGCAGCGAGAGAAGGAAGCAGATGCCCGCTACTTTGGCCGTGTGCAAAATGTAGATACGCTCAGAATGTTTGTGGAAAGCCTCTGGCCAATTGCAGATAACATTGAGAAAGATCGCATCATCAATCAATCCGTTAAAAAAGATCCGGAACTGATGAAAAAATTTCTGGTGGATTTTTGGGAGCGACGTGCAGCCGACACCACTGACCCAGTTAAACTCTGGGGCAAGTATTATCAGGAAGTCCAAAAGGTGATGGTGAATTTTAAATGCGGCAAACAGAAAGGGTATTATACTGACAGAGGCCGCGTCTTTCTGCAGTATGGGGCACCCAGTGTGCGTTCTGTTCAGCAGAATGAAGAAAATACCTTTCCATACGAAGTCTGGCTCTATTACCGTGCCACTGACCAAAGCAATGGCCAATACTTCAGCAACCGCCGTTTTGTCTTTGTCAATAAAATGCTGGGAGATGATTGTTTTCAATTAATTCATAGTGATATGCGGGGGGAAATTAATAATCCCCGATGGCAATTTGAAGTCAGCCGCCGAAACAACAACGGGCTCGCCAATCCAGATAACAATGTTCCGGCAGGGACAGAATTCAATCAAATGAACGAAATTTATAGTAGTCCGCGTTGATATGAAAAGTCCAAACGCTGCAGTCGTTATTCTCAATTATAACGGACACTATTATCTCGAAAAATTCCTACCCGATATTGTAGCGCATTCTCTACCCTACCCTGTTATTGTGGCCGACAATGCGAGCACGGATCAGTCAGTTGCCTTCATGAAAGCACAACATCCCGAAATAAGGCTCATCCAGAACACTGAGAATTTTGGGTATGCAGAAGGCTATAACGCCGCGCTATCTCAAATAGATGCGGAGTATTATATTTTGCTCAACAGCGATGTGGAGGTAACAGATAATTGGATTGCACCCGTCCTTAATTTGATGGAAAGTAACCATCAGATCGCTGCCTGTCAGCCAAAAATTCTAGACTATCACCAGCGTCATTATTTTGAATATGCGGGTGCGGCTGGGGGTTTTATTGATAAATATGGTTACCCCTTTTGTCGTGGCAGAATTTTCAATCACCTGGAAGAAGACCTGCAGCAGTATAACGATCCGCGTGAGGTATTCTGGGCAACCGGGGCCTGCCTCTTCGTCCGCAGCGCAGCCTTTCAAAAAGTAGGAGGCTTTGATGGTGATTATTTTGCGCACATGGAGGAAATCGATCTCTGCTGGCGCTTAAAAAATATTGGCTATAAAATCATGGTGGAACCTCGCTCCATTATTTATCATATTGGTGGTGGCACACTTAATAAATTATCCCGAAGAAAAACCTATCTCAATTTCAGAAACAATCTGATCACGCTCACTAAAAATCACCCCTCTTCCGATCTAGTCTTCAAAATCTTTTACCGCCTCATATTAGATGGTGTAGCGGGACTAAAGTTTTTATCGGATGGTGAGCCCAAACATTGTCTAGCGGTGCTCCACGCCCACTTCTCTTACTACAAACGTCTTGCAAAAACTTTACAAAAACGACGGGCGTTCAGCAAGACCGAGGGCTTTGCCTACAACCTTGGAACAATGTATGAGGGCAATATTGTACTTGAACATTTTATCGGGAAAAAGAAAAAGTTCACGGAGCTGACTAAAAAGTTCAGGTCCTGATGTTTTGAATTTTCTAAAAAACAAACAAGTCCTTTTCGAATTGGTCTCACTAAAACAAAACCTGAAGCTGCTTTCAGCATGCTGAAGCTCAGTTAAACAAAGCGGCTTTTAAAGCCCTGGCCCAAAGTAAAAACTAAGAGGCAATCTGTCGATCTTGTTGCGCACTAAAGTTTTGATGATGTTCTTCATCCTTAACGGAAATGAGCGCAAGACCGCAGAAGGTTAAAATGCCATTGATTAGAATTAACTCGTTCCCAATTTTATAGCCGCCGAAAATCTGCGCAGAAACCTCGGACAAGCCCAGGGATACATGTAATTTCTTTTCATACCACTCCGGACTGCAAAGTACATCAAGTCCCAATACCACAAGCGGCGCTACTATGCACACTAACCAGACAAAGCGCCCTTTGAGCTGTCGGTGACTCAAGATCCCAAATGAAAAAAGTCCAAGCAAGGGTCCGTAAGTAATACTGGCAAACTTTAAAATAAAATCAATAATCAGTTTGTCGTTAATAAACTTAAAGACCAAGACCATCAGAAAAAACAAAACTGCAAAAGAAAAATGCACCTTTAAGCGGGTTCTTCGTTTTTCTTTTTCCGAGCCTTCTTTTCGGCTCATATCCAGCATGTCAATACAAAAACAGGAGGTAATAGAAGTAATTGCGCCGTCTACACTCGGGAATAAGGCAGATATAAGGGCGAGAATAAAAATGATGCCGATTACACCGCTGAAGGTATCACTCAGGGCAATGGTCGGAAACAAATCATCCGGCGCCACTTTCAGACCTTTCGTGTCGGCATAGAGATAAAGAATGCCACCTAAAAACAAGAAAAGAAAATTCACAATCAGCAAGACCGTGGTAAAGGTCAGCATGTTTTTCTGTGAGTCGCGGATTGTGCGAACACTGATATTTTTTTGCATCATCTCCTGATCCAATCCGGTCATGGCAATGGCAATAAACATACCGCCAATAATGTGTTTGAGGAAAAAGGAACCGGACTTGAAGTCTGTATTAAAAATACGCGTATACCCTTTGGCATTCATTAAGTTCAGTGCTTCTCCAAAGTCTAGCCCCATTGCCTGTACAATCACATAAATGCAAACCACAAGCCCCACCAACATGCCCGTTGTCTGCAAGGTATCGGTATAAATAATTGTCTTTACACCGCCTTCAAAAGTATAGAGGAGAATTAAAACAAGAATAACAAAACTGGTGAGTTCAAAGGAAATTCCTAATCGGTCAAAGATAAATGTTTGCAAAATACTGATCACCAAGTACAGGCGGGCTGTCGCCCCAACAAGGCGGGAAAGTATAAAAAAGAAAGCCCCTGCCTTATGTGCCTCCAGACCAAAACGTTTTTCCAGATATGTATAAATGGAGGTCACATTCAAGCGATAATAGAGGGGGATTAGGACAAAAGCAATGACCAGATAACCCAGTAAATAACCGAGGACAATCTGGAAATAAAAAAAGTTTCCACTACCAACACCACCCGGAACACTCACAAAGGTAACGCCACTCAAACTCGTTCCAATCATTCCAAATGCCACGAGCATCCAGTTGCTGTCTTTGTTGCCATTAAAGAAAGAGGCATTGGTCGAATTACGACCTGTCAGCCATGCCACAAGCAAGAGAATTAAGAAATATGAAATAACGACACTAAATAACAGTATTGGCGACATAACGGGCATTTATAGCACAAAGGTTCAGTAATTCTGCTCATAAAAGCAGTGCGTAAGGCAGAGTTCTACACAATTATAGGGTGAAAAACCCTTGGGGAATAATCGTTAAATTTCATCTGCTGACCCACTCAAATGGGGGAATCAATGACACAATACCGTATCTTTGAAGTCTGGAATTCAGTTCAAAAATAATCGAACAAGCCGTTGATGCGTTTTCACACTTACCGGGCGTCGGAAAAAAAACGGCATTACGCTATGTGCTGCATGTTATTAAACAGGACCGCGACCAAGCTGCAGGCTTGAGCAGCATTATTTCCCGACTTAAAACAGATCTCAAATACTGTAACCGTTGTCATAACATTTCCGAACAAGAAACCTGCGAAATCTGCCTTAATCCGCTCCGAGACGCCAGCACTGTCTGTGTTGTGCAGGATTACCGCGATATTCTGGCGATTGAAAACACAGGGCTCTATAAGGGTCATTACCATGTCCTTGGCGGACTCATATCGCCACTGGAAGGAATTACGCCGTCAGGACTGAATATTGAATCACTGGTCGCAAAAGTCAGCAACAACAGTGTATCAGAGATTATTCTAGCATTAAATGCAACCATGGAAGGAGAAACCACTTCCTTTTATATTTTTAGAAAAGTGGCGCCTTACGCTGTTAAACTCAGTGCCATCGCAAGGGGAATTGCTGTGGGCGATGAACTGGAATATGCGGATGAAATAACCCTTGGGCGCTCCATCCTCAATCGGATTCCTTTCGACAGTCTGCTGAAAAAATAATATATCTGCACAAAACTATTTCTATTCTGTTCCTTTACCTCAAGAAGCGAAGAGCTCCATCCATCCCTTTTGATTGGATGACAGCGTGCTTTACTGCAATGAATTGCTGAAGCTTCAATTCACGTTTCTGTTTAACCCAACTTTAGCGGAAAAAATTCTGCAACTACGTCATTAATTCCCTTGGTTTTTAAGCCATTACGTCAGTTCCCTAGCTTAAAAAGCGCCGAATTTGCAGTGGAATGACTTTGGAATGGATTGTGCAGCATCTTCCTCAAATAACACGACCATGAACCTAAACAATTATACCATCAAATCGCAGGAAGCTATACAACAGGCTGTCCAACTGTCGACTAACCATGGACAACAAGCGATTGAACCTGCACATATACTAAAAGGTATTCTAGAAGTGGATGAAAATGTAAGCCCCTTTATCCTTAAAAAGCTAAACATTAATCCAGCATCTTTTGGAAAAATGGTGGACAGTGTCATCGGCTCCTATCCCAAAGTCAGCGGCGGACAGCCACACCTTAGTACCGCAGCAAATAAAGCGCTTGCAAAGGCAACGACCTATCTTAAAGAGTACAATGATGAGTTTGTCAGCATTGAACACATCTTGCTGGGTCTTCTTCATGCCGGTGATAGCACAGCCAATCTGATGAAAGATGCGGGTCTAAAAGAAAAAGAATTAAAGGCTGCGATAGCCGAACTTAGAAAAGGCGCAAGGGTCACAAGCCAGTCACAGGAAGAAACCTACAATGCACTCAATAAATTCGCCATAAACCTTAACACACAGGCAAGGAATGGTAAACTCGACCCCGTAATCGGACGCGATGAGGAAATCCGACGGGTACTGCAAATACTCAGTCGCCGCACCAAAAACAATCCTATTCTTGTAGGTGAGCCAGGTGTTGGTAAAACTGCAATCGCCGAAGGCCTTGCGCACCGCATTATCAATGGTGATGTGCCGGAAAATTTAAAAACAAAACAAGTCTATTCGCTGGACATGGGCGCTCTCATTGCCGGTGCCAAATTTAAAGGAGAATTTGAAGAACGTTTAAAGTCCGTCGTTAAGGAAGTAACCGGCGCTGATGGTGAAATAATTTTATTTATCGACGAAATTCATACACTTGTTGGCGCAGGTGGTGGCGGAGAAGGAGCGATGGATGCGGCCAATATTTTAAAACCGGCCCTGGCGCGTGGCGAACTCCGTGCTATCGGTGCAACCACCTTAAATGAATATCAAAAGTATTTTGAAAAAGATAAGGCACTCGAACGTCGCTTTCAGAAGGTAGTGGTGGATGAACCTACGGAAGAAGATGCCATTTCTATTCTGCGTGGCATTAAAGATAAATATGAAACGCACCATGCGGTCCGCATAAAAGATGAAGCCATTATAGCCGCAGTAGAACTCTCACAGAGGTATATCAACGATCGGTTTTTACCAGACAAAGCCATCGATTTAATGGACGAAGCGGCCTCTAAATTACGAATGCAAATTAACTCGATGCCCATCGAACTCGACGAAGTAGAGCGCCGCATCATGCAACTTGAAATCGAAAGAGAAGCTATTAAAAGAGAAAATGCGGATACTAAAGTTCAAGGACTTAACCGTGAAATTGCCGAGCTGCAGGACAAACGAAATGCACTTCGCGCCCGTTGGGAATCAGAGAAACAAATGATTGAAAATGTGCAGAAAATAAAAGCACAGATTGAAGAACTTAAGACGCAGGCATCGCATTACGAAAAACAGGGCGACTACGGAAAGGTCGCAGAGATTCGTTACGGTAAAATAAAAGAAGCCGAGGTTCAACTGGTAGAATTTGAAAAAAACCTGCGTGAGGCAAAAGAAAATGGTTCGCAGTTACTAAAAGAAGAAGTTGACAGCGAAGATATCGCCTCCGTAATTAGCTCCTGGACTGGCATTCCCGTGAAAAGCATGCTCCAGAGCGAAAAGGAAAAATTACTTTCACTGGAAGATGAACTTCATAAACGTGTGGTCGGCCAGCATGAAGCAATCGAGAGTATTGCGGATGCGGTAAGAAGAAGTCGTGCTGGATTACAAGATGTGAAACGTCCCATCGGTTCCTTTATTTTTCTGGGGACGACCGGTGTCGGTAAAACCGAACTCGCGAAAGCCCTCGCCGATTTCCTCTTCAATAATGAAAATGCAATGACCCGCATTGACATGAGTGAATACCAAGAAAGACATGCCGTCAGCCGACTCATTGGCAGTCCTCCCGGCTACGTTGGATATGAAGAAGGCGGACAATTAACAGAAGCGGTCCGTCGCAAACCATACAGTGTGGTGCTTCTTGATGAGATTGAAAAGGCTCATCCCGATGTCTTTAATATTTTACTGCAGGTGCTGGATGACGGCCGACTGACCGATAACAAAGGCCGAACGGTTAACTTCAAAAACACCATCATCATCATGACCAGTAATATTGGTTCGCATCTGATTCAGGAAAATTTCGATGCCCTCACGGAAAGTAACCACAATGAAGTCCTTGCAAAAACTAAAGCAGTGGTTTATGATTTACTTAAAAAATCGATCCGCCCTGAATTCCTCAACCGGATTGATGAAGTGATCATGTTTGAGCCTTTATCGCGGGATCATGTCACGCAAATAGTCAGGATACAGTTCAAAAAGATAGCGGAGCAGCTGAGCGCCATGGGCGTAAAAATGTCGGCCACTGAGGAAGCAATTGACTGGCTAGCACAATTGGGATACGATCCGCATTTCGGCGCACGTCCTGTAAAACGCGTGATGCAGAAACAAGTCCTGAACGAATTGTCAAAACAAATATTGGCCGGCGCAATTAATAAGGATCATGAAATTTTACTGGACCTATTCGACGGAAAATTTGTATTTCGGAATAAGGACGGCAGCTAGTATGACCATCGTAAAAGACGCTCTGCTACCAAAGCAGGGATTTTTTTAAGTAACTTTTGAATCGGACGCTATCCATGACCTGAATTTTCAACTCTCCTTCATTACCTGGTTCGCGGGGCGTAAAAAAGAAGAGGGTCTTGAAAAGGGCTTGGTGAAACGTTTACCCTGACACTGCCCTGCTATTAAATTTACAAACTCCTTTTTTAACGATATTTAATGTTGGTCGCCCTGAGGAGGTCCATTTACGATAGGCCCCAAGCCAACTGATGAAAGTGCTTATCGACAAATCTTCTTACCTTTGCGGCTTCAATGAAACTACTTTTACAGTACCTCCGACAGCATAAGAACCTACTGATTATCGCACTTCTGCTTGCTGCGATTAACCAGTGTTTTTCACTCTGCGATTCCATCATCACCGGTAAACTGATAAATAAATTCAGTGCTCCCCAACCGGATGGTGCTACAGGCCATTACTGGCGGATAGGGGCTAGTCTTTCAGAATTCATGGGGCAGTTGGTTTTTTTCAGTGGACTATCCATTGGTGCGGCCATGGCCTCACGTATTGCGAAAAACTTTCAGGATTATTTCACCAACATCATCATACAACGCACAGGCGCTACCATGTATATGGATGGTATCAAAAAGGCGCTTTCCCTTCCCTATAAAGATTTTGAGGACCAGCGGAGTGGGGAAACGCTCGGCAAACTTCAGAAAGTAAAAAGTGATACCGAACGATTCGTCAACCTTTTTGTTTCGCTTATTTTTCAGTCCCTAATCGGCATTATCTTTGTGTTTATTTATGCGATTAACATTCACTGGCTGCTGGGACCGCTTTATCTGTCTACAGTGCCCCTTATTGCTGGTGTCAGCTCCTTTCTGGGGAAAAAAATTAAAACCATCTCCAAACAAATTCTGGGCGAAACTACCGCACTGGCTGGTGCAACCACTGAATCACTGCGAAATATAGAATTGGTGAAAAGTCTTGGACTGATCGATCAGGAAGAAAAACGACTGAATAAGGCCACACATAAAATCCTTGGATTAGAACTCAAAAAGGTCCGCCTCGTCCGTTCACTCGGCTTTATACAAGGCACCACCGTGCACCTGGTCCGTACAGCCCTTGTCTTCGCTCTTTACTGTTTTGTATTTCAGGACATCATTAAAGTAGGCGACCTCATCACCTTGATGTTCTTTAGCTTTTTTATTTTTAATCCCCTTCAAGAATTAGGGACGGTTATTGCAGTGTATAATGAGACCAAGGTGAGCATGGACAATTTCAGTAAACTGATGGATGCCAAATCAGAAGACGTACCGGAGCGACCTGATCAACTGGGTGAAATTCGTGAAGTTAATTTTGATAAAGTGTCATTTGGACATAGCACTTCAAACGGTTTCGCTGTAAAGGATATCAGCATTCGTATCCGGCAGGGCGAAACGATTGCTTTTGTTGGTCCAAGTGGTAGCGGTAAAACAACACTGGTGAAATTATTACTTGGTTTATATAAGCCAAATGAAGGAACGGTATCCTATAATCAAATTGAATCCACCCGTATTAATCTCACGGAATTAAGGAGGCAACTGGGACTTGTGTCGCAGGATTCGCAGCTATTCAGCGGGACCATTCGCGAAAATCTTTTGTTTGTTAAACCAGACGCGACGGATGAGGAACTGAATGAAGTCCTTCGCAAATCAGCCTGTCAAAACTTACTTAAACGTGCAAGTCAGGGCATTCACACCACAATCGGCGAGGGCGGTATAAAACTGAGTGGTGGTGAAAAACAACGCCTTTCCATTGCGCGCGCTTTGCTCAGAAATCCAAAACTATTAATCTTTGACGAAGCGACTTCAGCCCTCGATTCCTTGACGGAGGAAGAAATTTCGGAAACCATCCGCAGTCTCAGTCTCACAAAATCACAAATCACCATTTTAATTGCACACCGTCTGAGCACGATTATGCATGCGGACTGCATTTATGTGCTGGAACAAGGTCAACTGGTTGAAAAAGGAAAGCATGATGAGCTACTCAATGAAAAAGGACTCTATTATGCGATGTGGCGTCAACAAATTGGCGAACGGAAAAAATAAATTTCGGACCTCTAATCCAAGCTCGAACTTCACCAAACAAAAAAAACCGCCTCAAGAGCGGTTTTTTTATTTCAATAGTACTGTTAAAACGGTTAATGATGTGCTTCCTGAGCCGGTGCTTCTGCATGTGCAGCTTCACCCTCAACTACAGCTGCTTCGCTGCTGTTTTTTGTTTCGTGACCAGGAGTCTCAGCTTTCACAGCAGCGTGTGCTGGATTCTCATGTCCATGCCCGCCCTCATGATGTGGCTTAGGATCACAAAGACTTAAAAAGAAAAACAATATTAAAAGCATTGCGGCTGCTAAATAAAAAGGAACACTAAAAGCGATTGGCTTTGGCTCGTGCGTGTGATGTTCGTCGTGTGAATGTCCTGACATATTTGTGTTTTAGTCCTGCGAAAATAACAGAATAATTTAATCTAAAAAAACTAAAATCGCGCAGACCAGCTATTTGCCCCTGCAGATCTCCAAAAAAAACTGATCCTTCGTCAGCATTATCTTCCAAATAACTGAAAGCCAGGCTATCAGGAAAATACAAGCATTAGCCCTGCGAACTTAAAAAAGCAAATCTTGCAATAACTGAAGTCCGCCTTTATTAATGGCCGGGTTCCTTCACAAATTTAATTTGAAACACTTTTGCTTCGAGGACGCCATTCAAACTGTAAATACCTGGCGCTAGGTCACTGACTTCAATATCCTGCGTTTTCGCAGCGGATTTCAGACTCACGGTCCTCAGAAACTTCCCTTGTGAATCATGAAGTGAAACAATCAAATCCTCCGGTACTGCCCCAAGATGCAGGACCTCAGAAACCGGATTGGGATAAACCACAACTTGCTGCACATCGGCAAGAGCATCCCTGACGCCTGTTGTATTTGGAGGTTCCACCGCTTTCACCGCATAACCTCTGTAACGGGCTTCAGTGGGCACAAAATTCGTTCCAACAACATTTCCCGTCACTTCAAAATAAGGAATTTTGGAATTCAGCGTCATCCACTGGTAACTGCGCACCGTATTTGGAAAGCCAAGAGGCAGAAATGCCGTTTTAATTGTGTCTTTCGCATACTGCGTGGTAATTAGCCGCAAACAATTTTCTGTACCATACGGGGTGGTGACGGTCCCCCAGCCATCTACACGCGTAACCCGATAACCAGATTTAATATAAATTATTGGAATCACACTAACGCTGGGGGTGCTGAACCGGAATGTCGTGCTGTCATATTTGGGATAGGTCATGGGGAACATATACAGTTCATCCTTATCCGTAAAATAACTCGGCAAAGGGACTCCGCTAAACGTCAACCCTACCCCATCAGCAATATAGGCTTGAGGACTGGTTTGCTTTTTGTAAAAATTATAATAGTCCGTAAAACTAAAGGTCCCTCCTAAAGAAATATCGGGTAACTTCTCTGCAAAGCCGGTAAAGGAAAGGAAAAACAGAGCATAAGGCGTTTGAATGGCGCTTTTAAAACTGCGAATGCCGCTAGTCGTGCTGCTAACACTCGAAAAATTCCAATTATAATTCGTCCCTGTAGCGGTATAATTGGAAACAGAATTCAAATTTACCGTGGTATACCGCAGCGTGTCATTGGCAGAGGGCATATTGTTGTTGCTTAACACGATGGGTGTCTGCGCTCCAACCATCGAAACGAAAATTGAAGCTAGAAACAAGGTAACTATTCTCATGAATGTCTATTTTTGAAAAAGTAACGGTTTTGATTAGTCTTATAAAGATACAATAATTTTTAAAAAATTACGTCAAGGTTAAAGTGAACAGGGTTTTGTTTTCTAGGGTCGTCTTGTTTCTGGTGCTTGCTACATTTGGCGGGTTGCAGGGCCAAAACTATTCCGTCCGGCTGCAGCTAGAGGACCATCCCGAAGTTTTTAGAAAGTTGAATTACAAAAAAAAAGTCATTAGCCGTTCAGAAGCTGAAAAAGAACTTGCCGACATTATCCAACAATTACAGAACCAGGGTTACCTGCTGGCAGAAGTCGATTCCCTTGCTGCGGATTCATCGGGCGTAACAGCCAGAATAAAAATAGCGGAACGTTTCATAAGCGCAAGCATCGGCCTAGGCAATACGGATTTGGGTGTGGCCGCGCGCTTAGGATTAAGTGAAAAACTTTACACCGGCAAGCCCCTAAATTATGAAGCCATAGCCAGGACCATGGAGAAATTGCTGCGTTTTTATGAAAACTCAGGTTACCCTTTCGCCAGTGTCAAGCTGGACAGTATTGAACTGGAGAATCAAACGCTTTCTGCCCGACTAAACGTGCAAAAAAACAAATTATATAAAATCGATTCCATCCTCATCAGTGGCAACGCACGCATCAATAGCAGCTATCTCCGCCACTACCTCGGCATTAAGGAAGGTATGATTTATAACGAAGCCATCATTTCCTCTATTTCCGGAAAGGTAAAACAACTACCCTTTCTACTTGAAAAACAAATGCAGCGGGTGCAACTGAGCGGAAAAAGCAATAAATTAATTCTCTACCTCGATAAAAAAAATGCAAGTCAGTTCGATGGTATTATTGGTCTGCTACCCGATGCGAATACCCGTAAAACAATTATTACAGGGGATGTCAAACTAAAACTCGTAAATGGCATTATCAGAAACGGCGAGACCTTTGACTTGCAATGGCGGCGGCTGCAAACGCAAACAAGCGACTTCAACGGCCGCATTATTTACCCCTACCTCTTTAGCAGTCCCCTTGGACTAGATTACGGATTGAAAATTTACAGGAAAGACAGCACTTTTTCGGACATCCATAACAATTTTGGATTGCAGTATTACTTTAAAGGACTTAATAATTTTAAAGTCTATTACCGGCAAAAAAGTTCAAATCTCATTTCGACCTACGGACTCGCTGCAGCAACCGTGCTGCCGGAGTATGCGGACATACGGATGCAGGCTTATGGCATGGGTATTTTTTATGAGCAAGTGGATTACCGATTTAATCCGCGTAAAGGAGCAGTCATTAATCTGAATGCGCAGACTGGTGAACGCAGCATTCGCAAAAACCCTGCGGTGAATGAACAAGTGTACAATGGTCTTGTGCTCCGAAGTGCACAATACCAGCTTGAATTATCGGCTGCCGCCTACTTGCCACTGGTCCGTCAGAGTATCTTGAAGTTCGCGCTGCAGGCGGCTTCGGTTTTTGGAAATCAGGCTATCTACCGCAACGAACTATTTCGCATTGGCGGCTTAAAAACCCTGAGAGGCTTTGATGAGGAAAGTATTTATGCTTCCACCTACATCATTCCCACACTTGAATACCGCTACCTCTTCGGCAGGAATTCAAATTTATTAGTGTTTATGGAAGGTGCCTGGTATGAAAACAATAGCAACCACCAATACAGTAAAGATCGGCCAGTGAGTATGGGGGCAGGAATTAACTTCGACACAAAAGCAGGTATTTTCTCCATGACCTATGGTCTCGGTAATCAGCAGGGTAACGGCTTTGATCTCCGCAATGGGAAAATTCATTTTGGTCTTACAGCCCTTTTCTAAGCCTTCCTTCCAAGAGCTTCTTTGCTGTTAAATTCAGGCTTAAATAAACTATATTTGTATAGAAGGCCTGATTATGAAAAAAATTTTAGTTCTTAATTTTCTGCTTTGCATCGTATTTGTAAAGGCACAGAATTATCCGAAACACAATATTGATTTGCTCGGTCACATCGATCCAAACAACGATACCTTGGAAGATCCCAAGGCCAGTCGCTATTCTGGTTGCTGGGGATGGTATCAGGCCGCCAAGAATAAAGAATATGCGATCGCCGGCACTAGCAACGGCACTTACTTTATTGATGTAACAGCCCCAACCTCACCTAGCGTCTGCGCCTTTGTTCCCGGCAAACGCAAAAGCATCTGGCGTGAAATGAAAACCTATAAGAATTACTGTTACATCACCAGCGATGATGCACAACCCAATAAATTTACAATTGTGGATATGCAATATCTGCCGGATAGTGTGCACATTGTTCATTATGGAAACACGTATTTCGAGAGGGGTCATACCATCTGGATTGATAAGGATAAAATGTATATCGGTGCGACCACTTATAGCTCGGGCTCATCCTGTATGACAGTCTGGAGTCTCGCTACACCCACCAACCCAGTCCTGCTGCGGCGCGCGGAACAGGATATTCCTCCCCCAGTCTTCTCGTATGTCCATGATATGCTTGTGCGCAACGATACCATCTACGCAAGCACGGGCTGGCAGGGTTTGCATGTATTGAAACTGGAAAATAACAACACCTTCACCCATCTTGGTTCTTACAGTGGCTATGCAGATGCCGGCTACAATCACAGCAGCAGTCTTACCAGTGATGGAAAGTTTCTCGTTTTCTGTGATGAAGTACCTGGTGGTATTCCTATCAAACTGGTTAATGTGCAGAATCCAGGAAACATCCAGCCAGTCAACAGCTTTAAACCCAATTCACTTACAACGCCGCACAACCCCTACATCATTGGCAATAAATGGGCGGTAGTGAGTTGTTATCTGGACGGCCTTTACATTTATGACATCTCCAACCCACCCTTAGTCTCTCAGGCGGGGTATTTTGACACCTACCCTCAAAGCGGCGTCACAAGCGGCAACTACCAAGGCGGGCCTTACAATGGAAACTGGGGAGCCTATCCCTGGCTGCCCAGCGGTAATATCATTGCCAGCGATATGCGGAATGGCATTTTTATTCTCAATGCCACTGCAGCTTTCACCACCACTGTCATTAATCCGGTCGGACTCAGCGCCAATACGCCAGAAAACGCCGCACTCATCGCTTATCCCAATCCTGCTGATACCAAACTGGCTATTCACTTTGCCGCACCCGGAATCAACAAGATTCAGCTGTTTGACATGCATGGCAAATTGTTGCTTGAGGAGCAACGCACTGAGGCTGTTTCTGAACTACTGGATGTGAGTGCTTTTCCAGCCGGACTTTACCTACTTAAAATTATGAATGGCAATGTGGTAAAGGAGAAAAAAATAACTGTCCGTCACTAATATGTTTTATCGCCTCTTCACCTTTCTGTTCTTTGTACTGCTTGCTGCGAGGGTCCCGGCACAAACTTATGCCGCCTATAATATACAATTGCTGGCACGACTCACGCCGAATACCACTGATCAAGGATTTGACGGCAGACGCTATTCCGGCTGCTGGGGCTGGTATCAAGCAAGTAAAAACAAAGAGTATGCAATTGCCGGCACCAGTAATGGCACCTACTTCTACGATATTACCAATGCGCAGAGCCCTGTGCAGAAGGGTTTTATACAAGGCACTCAGGGCGCTACCTACCGTGAGATAAAAACCAAAGACCATTACGCCTACATCATCAGCGATGATATCACACCCAATGGTTTACAGATTGTAGATCTGCAATTTTTACCCGACAGTCTTCCACTGCTTTATAGCGGTGATGCTTTTTTTAAACGCGCACACAGTGCCTGGGTCGATGGCCGTCACCTTTATCTCGCCAGTACCACTTTCTCCAATAATTTTAGTCCCATGACAGTTTGGAGTCTAGCAAACCCAACTACACCGGTACTCATGCGACGACTCGAACAAGACTTTCCTTTTATTAACCTGGTGCACGATATGCATACGCGCCACGATACGATTTATGCTTCCTGTGCCAATCAAGGGCTCTTTGTTTTTCACTTTGACACCTTGTCTGGAAAATTCCTTCAGCTGGGTTCTTATTCGGGTTTTGCCGGGGCCGGCTATAACCATTCCAGTGCCTTAACAGCAGATGGCAAAAGTCTTGTTTTTTGTGAGGAAATACCCGCTGCGCTTCCGGTACAAGTGCTGAATGTGAGCAATCCTTCCAATATGACCGCGCTGTGTCAACTACTGCCTCACCCAAAAACCACACCGCACAATCCATCTGTTAAAGGACAGTTTGCTTTCATTTCCTGTTATGAAGACGGACTATTTATTTATGATATTTCCGATCCCACGAACCCAAGCCGCGCCGGCTACTTTGATACGTATGAACAGGGTGGCGCCAATACGGGGGTCTACGGTCCTATTAATTACCGGGGCAACTGGGGTAATTATCCCTTTCTACCAAGCGGACATATCATCGCAACTGATATGCAAAACGGACTGTTTATTTTGGATGCAAGCGCAGCATACACAACCACAGTAAAAGATTATCTCGGATTTGCGAATCTGGAGAAAAAAGAAAAAGTGTCAGTGGAAGTCCGAGCAAAAAAAATCACACTCCTCATTCCCTCGCCTGAACCTGTTCTTTTTAAATTAACGGATGTATGCGGCAAAGTTTTACAAACAAGGGAATTCAATTGCAGCACCGAAATTGACCTATCTGAATTTAGCACAGGAGTTTACATCTGCCAGTTTTTTACGGAGCACCTACAAATTCAAAAAAAAATAATAATACAGGATTAGCATCATGATGAAAAAAATTTATTTAATCTTCTGTCTGCTCAGTACTTTTTTAAAGGCGCAACAAAATTATCCGGCACTAAATTTTACACTGATTAGTAAGCTTGATCCGGAGACAGGCACCAATCCCGATGGCGATAAATATTCCGGTTGCTGGGGCTGGTATCAGGCAGACAAGAAAAAAGAATACGCGATTGCCTGTTCTCAAGCCGGAACATTTTGGGTGGACATGAGCAATCCCGCCACGCCCTCAGTATCGGCCTATCGCAGCGGTGCGCGCTCGGGAGCCATTTGGCGAGAGGCTAAGACCTATCAAAATTTTTGTTATGTGATTTCTGACGACAATGGCAGTAATTCCTTTCAGATTTTTGATATGCAATACCTGCCGGATAGCGTTGTTAAAGTATTTGACAACACCAGTTTATTTCGGAGGGGCCATACGTTATGGGTGGACGGAAATAAACTCTATGTCGCCTCGGTCACCTACAGTAACTCTACCTACTCTAGCATGAACGTCTATAGCCTAGCCAATCCCTCTCTGCCCGTCTTGCTCAGGTCTTTGAAACAAGACTATCCGTTTATCACCGGTGTGCACGATATGTTTGTTCGGAGAGATACCATTTACGCCTCCTGTGAGTATCAGGGACTATATATCTTTAAACTAACGGCGACCAATACCTTTACCCAATTGGGCTCATTAACCACTTATACGGGGGCTGGCTATAACCACAGTAGTGCGCTGACACCAGATGGCAAAACGCTGGTGTTCACCGATGAGATTCCCACGGGCCTTCCCATTAAAATTGCCAATGTCAGTAATCTTCAAAACATTCAGGTGTTGGCCACCACCAATCAGTTCAGCATGACAACGCCCCACAATCCCTTTATCGTCAATAATCAGTATTGTTTTATGAGCAGTTACGAAGATGGTCTGCAATTGTTGGACATCGGCACAGCTGCATCGCCAAGTTTGGTTGCCTACTTCGACACCTATCCTCAGGGAGGCGGTAATGCGGGAAATTGGAGTAATCCGTACGGAGGACAATGGGGTTGTTATCCCTTTCTGCCTAGTAAAACAATTTTTGCCTTAGATCAGGCCAATGGCTTGTTTTTTCTCAAAACGAATTTATATTCTTCCACTTCGTCAACGGTCTCCACAGTCGGTATGTCTGCCGAAGAAATCGCTTCAAAAGTGCGAATCTACCCCAATCCTGCCAAGGATCATCTTAGAGTGGATTTGCAGACGGGCATTCAAGAGCTGTTTATCTGCGATGCCCGCGGCGAACTAGTTGCGGTGCCGGTAAAGAAAGAAGAAACACAGCAGGATATTGATTTGTCATTTTTTTCACAAGGCCTCTATAGTCTTTTAATTGTGGATAAGGAAGGTCACAGCACATTGAAAAAACTGGTAATTTCGCGTGGATATGAATAACAAAAAATTAATTGGTGTCGTTGGATCAGGGGCTATGGGAGCCGGTATTGCTCAGGTTGCTGGCATGTCTTTTCATCCTGTGTTGGTAGTGGACAATAATCTTCAGGCGCTCAAAAAAGCAGAAGGAACGCTCAAAGCGACAGCAGATAAATTGTTGGAGAAACAGAAAATAACTGCCGAGCAACATGCACATTTACAGACGGAAATTAAATTTGTAGCAGGCCTCGATAAATTAGCCGCCTGCGATCTGGTCATTGAAGCGATTGTAGAAAATGTGGATATTAAACGGGCTTTATTCACTGAACTTGAAAATGTTACTACTTCTAGTTGCATCTTAGCAAGCAATACAAGCAGTCTGAGTATCACTTCCATTGCAGCCGCTGTGAAAGTGCCGGCGCGTGTTGTGGGCATCCACTTCTTTAATCCCGCTCCCTTAATGCCTTTGGTAGAAATTGTACCCGGCATTGCCACCAGCGGGGCAACAACCGAAGCGGCAAAAAAAATAATTGACAGCTGGGGTAAAATAACCGTGCTAGCGAAAGATACACCTGGCTTCATTGTGAATCGTGTCGCCCGCCCCTTCTATGGCGAAGCTTTGCGCATAATGGAAGAAGGCATTGCGAGCCAGGCAACCATTGACTGGGCAATGAAAGAACTCGGCGGCTTCAGGATGGGACCTTTTGAACTAATGGACATGATTGGACATGATGTCAATTATGTGGTCACGGAAACGGTCTGGAAACAATTTTATTACGAGCCCCGTTTTAAACCAGCACTGACCCAGAAACGTCTGTTGGAAGCGGGTTTCCTGGGGAGAAAAAGCAATCGCGGATTCTATGATTATTCCCCGGGAGCGACGCTACCGGAGCCATTAAAAGACGAACAACTTGGCAAAAAAATAGTGAATCGCATTCTTGTCATGCTCATCAATGAAGCAGCGGATACACTCTATCTACAGGTTGCCAGCGCTGGGGACATTGATCTGGCGATGACCAAAGGGGTAAATTACCCGAAAGGCCTACTGAAATGGGCAGATGATCTAGGTGCGGCAACTATCGTGCAGCAACTCGCTGAACTGCGCGACTGGTATGAAGAGGACCGGTACCGGATTTCTCCTTTACTCAAAGAAAAAGCGCGTTCGGGCGCTAAATTTCATGAATAAAAAAGGACTTTTGCAAATCTCTGCTTTTTTTGTATTTTTGATTGGATTCACATTATGAAAAAACTTATCGCCCTTGCCACTGTTACCGTTCTTCTTATTGGCTATAGTTCTTGCCGTAAAAAAGAAGAATCAACAGCAATTACGCCTGATTACAGTGCCACTGGCAATCCTAATCCCGGTGCACAAACAGTTACCGGTGCAACTTCCTACAGTAATCCTGCCACTAAAAATTCCAGCATCCTAGTGGGAAATTCAGGCTGGAGCAATCTTACCTGTCCTTCTACCAGTAGCTCGACGCTCCGTGGTTCCGATGGCAGCAGTGAGGTTGTTTTGAACTTTTCAGGTGCTGCTACTACCGGTGTCTACGCTATTGCACTCACTCCTGCAGCAGGGGCCTGTGCCATGACAGTTAAAAATGCACCAAATCAGCCGGCCGGTATTCCCTGGTATGCGAAAAGCGGAAATGTGACCGTGTCTGTCACGCCATCCAGTATTAATGCCTATTTCAGCAATATCGTCTGCACTCAGCAATCGTTTAATTTCCCCACTGTCAATGCCACAGGCACTCTCAGTTGCAGTAATTAATACCTTCCCATTCTCATTCTTAAGCAGATCTTGTATCTGCTTTTTTTTTGTTAAGAAATGAATCTCCGCGCCACCATCCGATCGATAGGGAAATACTGTTACCAGCCGGACCTCCGCTCATTAGCCTTTATGAGGATAGCACTGGCATTGGTTATCCTGACCGACCTCTGCATTCGGCTGACTGATTTTACGGCACATTACACAGATGCCGGCGTATGGCCCCAGGAGATGCTTAATCAGGGTTGGAAAACTGGATACTGGACCTTTCATACACTTTTCCCACACAGTGCTTTCCTGCCCTTTCTTTTTGGCTG
The DNA here is from genome assembly GCA_943325195.2 of Sphingobacterium thalpophilum. Taxonomy (GTDB): domain Bacteria; phylum Bacteroidota; class Bacteroidia; order B-17B0; family Aurantibacillaceae; genus Aurantibacillus. The sequence goes on from CALPON020000004.1 coordinate 22,232, forward strand.
CCACCTCCTCCTCGCCATCACTTTTTTAATTGGCGCCTATACCCGCCTCTCCACGTTCTTACTTCTGGTTTTTTACATTTCACTTCACAATCGTAATATTTTTATCCTCCAGGCGGGCGATGATCTGCTGCGACTCACCCTGCTATCTTGTTTGTTTTTACCGGTTGGAGCAAGGTACTCCTTGGACGTATTGCGAAATAAAGTACGCACGGGTGTCCCACTGCTCGCCTTCCCTGCCTATCTTTTACTAATCAGTTCGGTTTATATTTTTTCAGTGTTGCTAAAAGATGGGCCCGACTGGCGTGTCAATTACGATGCGGTTTATTATGCATTAAATCTGAGTCAGCTTCGGCTGCCCCTCGGCGACTGGCTGCTGCAGCAGGAGGCACTGCTTCAACCGCTCACGCTGCTGGTAGTGGGACTGGAAGCATGCATACCCGTTTTGATTCTGTGGCCATCAAAAAGTGGCCGTACGCGCCTACTTGCTTTTGTGCTTATTTCGCTCTTGCAGCTTGCTTTCGGTCTCACACTTTTTGTCGGTCTTTTCTGGCTCATCAGCATCGCCTGTTCCCTTGCCCTTCTGCCAGCGTCTGCAGCAGACCGCATCGAAAAATTTGCCCATCTTCCCAAACACAGCAGCCCGCCAGCCCCTGCCAATCGCGGATTTCTTAACCTACTTTGCCTGTTCCTGGCTACACTTTCACTCGCCGTCAATCTAAGCACGCTCCGAAATTTTTCTTACGAAATTTCAAATCCCCTCATTGAAGTAGTCAATGCACTTCGCCTGGACCAATATTGGGGAATGTTTTCACCGGGCGTCCTGAGAAGGGATGGTTATCTGGTGTACCATGGAATGGACGCCATCGGAAGGCAATGGGACCTTCGGCGAGATGAGGATTATGTTGATTACCAGGAGCCGGCGCACATTGTAGACCTTCACCGTAACGACCGTTGGCGCAAATGGACTGAAAACATGCAGGACGACCGGTTTACTTTTCTCCGACCACTCTATTGCCAGTACACCATTCGTCAATTCAATGCAAAAGCAAAAAAAAGAAAAGTTCAGCTCTTAAAATTATATTGGGTGCAGAAAGAGACGCAGCCCTCCTACCAGCCTGCCATCCGAAAAGAAATTCTTTACTGTATTTGTAATGAAGACTAAGCTGCATCAAATTAGCGCCTACGTCATCCACCTGCTGAAAGCCCAGCGCCGTGGCCATGGCGTGCATTCTCCTTTTGTCTATTGGCTTTGTGAAGAGGTGTTTTATAACCAGCAGACCTTTTACGAGTTTCAAAAGCTAAACGACCTGAGGAAGAAGTTACAAAACGAAGTCACGCTTATCCCAGTGCTGGATCTTGGAGCGGGCTCGCAAAAACTAGCGACGCAGGAAAGAACAGTCGCCTCTATCGCGCGGTATGGTGTTAGCACACGTCAACAAGCAGAACTAATTTTCCGACTTATTCAGGCCCTCAGACTTCAGACACGTATCGAACTTGGCACTTCTATTGGATTGACCACACTCTACATGCAGGCCGCCAATGCCATAGGAAACACCTACACGATTGAAGGAAATCCAGCCCTTTCGAAGTTTGCCAAAAACCTCGGTGATGAACGCTTATATTCAGGCATCCGCTATTTAGAGGGAAATTTTGACCAGCAACTTCCGGAGCTCTTAGCACAACTTAAACAAGTAGATTTTCTGTATATCGATGGCAATCATCAGTACGAAGCCACCTTGCGCTACGTTAAAGCGGCCCTGCCCTATGTCAAACCAAATTCGGTCATTCTGCTGGATGATATATATTGGAGTCCCCAAATGACAAAAGCATGGAAAACGCTGTGCAGCTGGCCTGAAGTAACATTGAGTCTAGATTTATATCACTTCGGACTTTTGTTCTTTCGGGAAGAATTTAAAGAGAAGCAACATCTCTCACTGCTCATTTAAAAAATCATTTTTTCAAAATCCTCTTCTGAGATAATTGGCACGCCTAGGTTTTGTGCCTTCTTTAATTTCTCAGGACCCATGTTATCACCGGCCAATAGAAAACTTGTTTTTCCACTGATGGATCCTGAATTTTTTCCTCCGTTCAATTCGATGAGCTCCTTTAACTGATCGCGACTGAACTTAGTGAAGACCCCGCTGACCACAAAGGTCTTGCCGATTAACTTCTCCGTTCCCTGCTGTTGCTGATCAGCACTCAGCTCAAACTGCAGACCTGCTGCTTTTAGCCGGGCAATTAGTTGCCGGTTATCTGCATCGGAAAAATAGGCAGCAATGCTCTCCGCAATAATCTCCCCCACTTCGTCAATGGCGAGCAAGTCCTCACGTGAAGCCTGTTCCAGACGTTCCAGGTTCTGTACTTTTTTTGCAATTTTCTTCGCAGTCGTCTCACCCACATGCCGGATACCAATTGCATACAACACCCGCTCAAACGGAACCTGGCGACTGTCAAGAATACCGGCTAGCAAATTCTGTGCTGATTTTTCAGCCATCCGATCCAGAACCAACAGCTGTTCTTTTTTCAAATCATACAAATCCGCGATGTTGTTAATCAGTCCCGCCTGATACAACTGATCCAGTGTCTCTGCACCAAGACTATCGATGTTCATCGCACGCCGGCCAACAAAATGTTCCATACGGCCTTTGACTTGCGGCGGACACTTATTTTCGTTGCGGCAAAAATGATTGGCTTCTCCAGTTTCCCTAACAAGTGGACTTCCGCACTCAGGGCAGTTTGAAATATAGAGAACGGGAACGGCATTGCTAGGGCGCCTGGAAAGGTCCACACCCACAATCTTTGGAATAATCTCACCCCCTTTTTCAACAAAAACCTGATCCCCAATCCGTACATCCAGTTTCTCAATAATATCTGCGTTATGCAGTGAAGCACGTTTAACCGTGGTGCCACCCAGAGCCACTGCTTTCAAATTAGCCACTGGGGTAATGGCGCCGGTTCGGCCAACCTGGTAGGAAATACTTTGTAATTCTGTACTCACCTGCTCGGCCTTAAATTTATAGGCAATCGCCCAACGTGGGGACTTAGCCGTAAAACCTAACTGTTGCTGCTGCCGGTAATCATTCAGCTTAATCACAATGCCGTCAATATCAAAAGGCAAACTGGCCCTCTGTTTATCCCAATAATTAATAAAATCAAATAGGCCTTCCAGTCCTTGTACGAGGCGACTTTCAGGACTAATTTTAAAGCCCCACTCCTTGGCGGCCTGTAGACTTTCGTAGTGTGTTTTAAACTGTAAATCCGTTCCAATCAGGTTATATAAAAAACAATCCAGCTTTCGTGAGGCCACGACTCTACTATCCTGCATTTTCATGGTGCCGCTGGCCGCATTTCGCGGATTGGCGAGGGGGCTTTCACCAATCTCTTCACGTTCATTATTGATGCGGTCAAAGACAGGTCGTGGCATAAAAATCTCACCTCTGATCTCAAAATCTGCGGGATAGGTTCCCTTCAGAGAAAGAGGCACACTACCGATGGTGCGCACATTGGTGGTAACGTCATCGCCCTGCACACCGTCACCCCTTGTGACGGCCTGTTGCAGCTTACCATCGGCATAGCGCAGACTGATACTGAGTCCATCAAATTTTAACTCACAGACATAGGTCAGCGTTTCAGCAAACAGACCTCCCGTTAATCCTAGTCCCTCTCTTGCGCGACGGTCAAAATCAATCAGATCTTCCTCATTATATGAATTGCTAAGTGACAACATCGGGTAGCGGTGCTTCACCGAACTAAATTCTTTGGTGACCTGCCCACCAACCCGTTGTGAAGGTGATTCAGGAGAAAGGAGTTCAGGGAAATCGCGCTCCAGCTGAATTAATTCTTCTAGCAATTTATCAAATTCAAAATCAGAAATAAGGGGTGTGTCCAACACATAATAATTATAGTTGTGTTGATTCAGTTCTTTACCTAAATCCCGAATCCTTGCTTCCGCCTGCGTCTTGTCCATTTTAAAATTTTATTAGGGCCAGAATTTCTTTTAGGTACTTCACATCCGTTTCATCAAAAGCCGACAACTGGTCACTATCAGCATCCAAAACACCAGCAAACTGGCCGTCTTCCGCAAACACGGGTAGCACCAATTCACTTTTGCTGACTGAACTGCAGGCAATGTGGCCCGGAAAAAGCGCAACATCTGGCACGAGTATTTCTGTTCCACGTTCCCAGCAGGTGCCGCATACACCTCTGCCCTTAGCAATGCGGGTGCAGGCGACGGGGCCCTGAAAAGGACCCAGAACCAATTCTTCATCCTGCACCAGATAAAAACCAATCCAGAAAAAATCCATGGTATATTTTAAAGCAGCACACAAATTCCCCAAGAGGGCGATGCGATCTCTTTCACCTTCCAGCAAGGCCCTCAATTGAGGTATTAATGTTTTGTACCGTTCTTCTTTACTACCCGAACTAATTATCAGATCCTCCGCCATTCTGTAAAAATAAGTATTGCCGATGTCCTTCTAAAATTCTAGCCTTCTATTTTCACCTGTACATTGAAAATAAAAGTGCTACTGCCCCCCCCATCCTTGCATCTGGAAAATAGGCGATAAGTAGCAGAGAGCCCCTGCACATGAAAAATATGACAGATGGGTATCAGAGGGATAGTCAGTACTGAGACTGCGATGCTCCCGCTCTGCTTGATTTACTTGAAAAGATATGCAAGCGTAACTAAATATGTTTTTTTTAATACCGGTTTTTTTAGGTCCTTGTTTTTTAAGTATTAACCCTATTTTCTCCATCGAACGGCAACTCTCCCAAACAATCGCTAGGCTCAGAGGGGTAAAACCCTTAACTTTAGAAGGCAACCCGACCCCATGAGCCCTAACAGAATATTGATTGCAGAAGACGATGATGATGATTACTTTACTTTAGAGGAAGCATTTGCGGCTACGGATTTTGCTCCTGAGCTCATGCGAACCAGTAATGGAGAGCAATTATTGATACAGCTGGATGCTCTTGAAACCGAGCACCAGCTGCCGCATCTGATCATCCTCGACATCAATATGCCGCGCATGGATGGGATTGAAACCCTAAAAAAAATTAAACTCACTAAAAATCTCAGTTTTATTCCTGTCTTTATATACTCTACCAGTAATTCTGTGGAGCAGATGAAAAAGTGTTATGCACTAGGGGCGGATTTATTTGTAACGAAAGGCAACGACTTCCAGACGGTTTTAGATTTCGCAGACCATGCAATCAAGTTTTGCCAACAGCATCAGGCAGATGCTCTGCAGAGAGCCGGAAGCGCCCGTAGCTGAAGTCCCCCAGTATTGTAAACATATTGCGTACCTTTGTCTTCTATGTCCGCAACACACAAAGCAGGTTTTGTCAATATTATCGGTTGCCCCAATGTGGGTAAATCAACACTTATGAATGCCCTTGTGGGGGAGCGCCTCAGTATTATTACCAGCAAGGCACAAACCACCCGTCACCGTATTATGGGCATTGTCAGCGGTGACAATTACCAGATTGTCTTCAGCGACACCCCCGGCATCATAAAACCGCTATACAAGCTGCAGGAGAAGATGATGCAATTCGTTATTACGGCTTTTAATGATGCAGATGTTTTTTTGATGATTACAGATGTATTTGAAGATATTCAGCTGGAAGAATCCTATCTGCAAAAATTACAAAAAGTACAAACGCCAATTCTTCTGCTTATCAACAAGGTGGATGTGGCTAGCCAGCAGCAACTGGAGGAGAAATTATTAAAATGGCGTGAAATCCTTCCGCTTGCGGAAATCATCGCCGTTTCCGCTCTTGAGAAATTTAACATCGACAAGGTCATGAACCGGATTATTGAGTTATTGCCTTCAGGAGACGCTTTTTATGATAAGGCAGAATATACTGACAAACCGGAACGTTTCTTTGTCAGCGAAATTGTTCGCGAAAAAATACTCCTCAATTACCGTAAAGAAATTCCTTATAGTGTGGAAGTCGTTGTGAATTCTTTCAAAGAAGATGAACGCATTATCCGCACGCAGGTAGACATTCTTGTTGAACGCGACAGTCAAAAAGGTATTATTATCGGCGATAAAGGTGCGAGCCTAAAACGCGTGGGGACGCAGGCAAGAAAAGAGATGGAAGCCTTCTTTAAAAAACAAATCTATCTGGAACTGTTTGTGAAAGTGGATAAGGACTGGCGCAATAATGACCGAAGACTCAAGAATTTTGGATACGGCGCTTAATCAAATTTAAGCGTTTTCACGGGCGTCAGCCTGGTGAGCAACAGGGTTGGCAAAAACAGCATCAAGCCGCAGGCAGCAAGAGTACCGGCATTTATTAAAAAAATATAAAGCCAGTTCCATTCTATTGCGACGTACTTCACATAGTAGGTGCTGGCATCGAGGCCCACAAGGTGAAAACTGTCCTGCAACCAGCAGAGTAAGAGCCCTGCCGCATTACCAATCAACATCCCCTTGCCAACCAGACGAAAACTAATTTTCAGAAAAATCCGACGAACAGACTGATTACTCATACCGAAGGCTTTAATAAGTCCCACCATATTGGCTCGCTCGAGCATTAGGATTAACAAGGCGGTCACCATATTGATGGTAGCTACCAATATCATGAGCACAACGACAATGATTCCGTTGATGTCCAATTTCTCCAGCCAGATAAAAATATTGCTATAGATTTCACGTACCGATCGGATGTTATAATTATAGCCCAGATAGTCCTGCAGCGTGCTTAGGTTGTCTTCCAGTTTTTTAAATTCATCGACGCGGATTTCATAACTGCCGGCCATTTGAGCGGACCAATGATTGAGTACCTGAAGCATCCGCAAGTCAACAATGCCTAACTGTTGGTCGTAATCCGAAAATCCCGTATCAAATATGCCGCATACTTTAAAGCGTCGCGATGCCTGATCGGTCACCACAATCACCTCGCCAGTTAGCGAATCTACTTTTTGATACTGTACCAAAAAGTAAACCATCAGTCGGTCATTGAGATGAATGTTCAGCTTCCGCGCAAGTTCAACACTTAACATCAAATCCTTGGAGGCTGCACTGTCATTAAATTGAGGCAGAACGCCCGATTGGAGATGTTCCTGAAGAAAAGAAAAATCATAATCTCTCTCCACTCCTTTTAATAAAACGCCTTCATTCTCCCTATCGGTTTTTAAAAGTCCGTTTTTAAAGGCCGTCCGTTGTAATTGCTTTACAAAATTGAATGAACGAATCTTCTTCAAACTATCTTCAGATATGACGACCGGTTCGGGTTCATTACTGGCATTGATGTTTACATTGCTAATCACAATGTCGGTCGTTAAGCCCGTAATTTTCCGTGTGATTTCCCTTTTAAACCCGAGGACGATACTCACTGTTAACAGCATCACCGCTACCCCAATGCCAATTCCTGCAATTCCGATTTTTACAATCGGCCGCGAGATGTTACCTTTGTTCTGCTCAGGTCGGGAGATGCGATCAGCTATAAATTTTTCAGCGTTCAAAATATATGTACAAAAATAAGCATTTGCTGCTCAGCTTCTTAGTATACCTTCTTCTGCCGCTCATGGCCCGTGCTCAGCAACCTCTGCGAGTGTTGGAATACAGCAGCGTGACCACGGGCGCTGAGCGTTTCAACGACTATCTCCCTCTTCTGAATAAAAAGCGGGTGGGTATCGTCACCAATGTGACGGGAGAGGTGGCACATAAAAGTATCGTCGATACCCTCCTGAGTCTTGGCGTGCGTATTGTCAAGATTTTTGGACCAGAACATGGCTTCAGAAGTAATACCGAGGCTGGTCAACATGTCAAAAATAATAAGGATGCGCGGACCGGGATTCCTGTAATCAGCCTCTATGGGGCCAATAAAAAGCCCAGCCGCGAACAATTAAAAAATGTGGATGTGCTGATTTATGATATTCAGGACATCGGCGTGCGCTTCTATACCTATATCTCCACCCTGACCTATGTAATTAAGGCCTGCGCCGAAAACAAAAAAGAGCTCATCATCCTGGATCGGCCCAATCCCAATGGTTTTTATATCGATGGCCCGGTCCTTACTTCAAAATACCGCAGTTTTCTAGGACTACACCCTGTGCCAATTGTGTACGGTATGACCTGCGGAGAGTATGCACAAATGGTAAACGGAGAAGGCTGGCTAGATTCAGATACCGCCGCCTTTCAGAAAAGGTCTGCCGACACGCCTGTGCTGACCTGCAGCCTGACCGTCATTACCATGAAAAACTACGATCGAAATTGCTCTTATTACTTACCCGTGAAACCTTCTCCAAATATTCCTAATTCGACTTCGGTTTTATTATATCCAAGTCTGGGACTGTTCGAGGGGACCATTGCCAGCCTGGGCCGAGGCACCTCCACTCCCTTTCAAGTGCTTGGCCATCCCTCCTTCCCAGACACATCCTTCGCCTTTACGCCCTTACCCACCGAGCTGAATAAAGAACCACGCTATGTGAATAAGCGCTGTTACGGACTTGATTTGAGACACAGTGATTATATTTTTGAACATCCCCACCAACTTGAATTGCGTTGGTTACTTCGCTTTTCAAAGGAACTGAAAGAGCTGAATTTTTTTGAACAGAATTTTAATTACCATTCTGGAAACAAAGAATTTCAGGAACAATTGAAGGATGGCAAATCACTAGAAGAAATTCGCAAGTCTTGGCAGCCGGGAATTGAAGCGTTTAAAAAAATACGCGAGAAATATTTATTGTATGGAGATTTTCAATAGTTCTTCCTCAGCTACTTCTTCAACTTATCTTTAAATACTTTTTCCAACTTTTCTATTTTCGGCTGAATAACATACTGACAGTAACCCTGATCACTGTTCTGATTATAATAGTTTTGATGATAATCTTCAGCCGCGTAGAAAACAATAAAAGGTTTAATTTCCGTTATGATGGGATTTGGATAAGCACCCACCTCATTTAATTGTTTTTTATAGGACTCTGCTTTGATGCGCTGGTCTTCATTGTGATAATAGATAGCAGAACGGTATTGCGTCCCAATATCATTGCCCTGACGATTCATAGTGGTGGGATCATGTGTTTTCCAAAACACCTGCAGCAGCACATCAAAGCTTACTTTGGTCGTGTCGTACACCAGCTGACAGACTTCTGCGTGCCCGGTAATGCCAGCGCAGACTTCCTTGTAAGAAGGATTCTTAATAGTACCTCCGCTATAGCCACTGCTGACACTTAGCACGCCATCGAGTCGCTGAAAAACAGCTTCCACGCACCAGAAACAACCCGCTCCGAAAGTGGCGGTATCGATTTGCGTAGCATTATGGGCTGGCTTCTGTAAGCCATCTTTACTTTCTATGTTTTCCATTTTTTTTTGCGGATTACTTTGCCCTCCGCAGGCCGTGATAAAAAAAAGAGCTGCAACAAAGGTCACAGCTTTTTGAAAATTAATTACTTGCATAGCTTAGATTACTTAACAGACCCGGGGGGACGAATGGTCTCCTGATAAAGTTTATCCGGCTGCTTCCCATCCGGCACAATCTCTAGAATTTTCTTAGTACCCGGCTTTTTTACTTTTTTGGGCTTGCCGCCTTTTTCGCGGCCACTCATTTCAAAATAACGTTTGATTTTATCCTTCTTGGTGATTTTTACCACACCATCTATATCCCATTCCAATTGTGTAAAATTGACAATGACTGTTTGATCAGCAACATCGGTCATTGACCCCTCCACTTCAAGCAGACGAACTTCGGTATCAGTACTGTCTATGTAAACAGAATCTTTATTTATGCGATAGCGGAACCACTTGTAGTTAAATTTCTGATCAAGAAACTCACTATACAGTTTACCATCTTTAAAAAACCATTTATCGGCAATCGTCTTCTTTCCCGGCACACCATCTTTAGTCTCGCCCAGACTAATATTGAATACCCGCTTATGCAGGGGATCCTTTTCTTCCTTGAAAGCAACTAGAACAAAGGCAATCAGTAAAGCAAAAAAAACGGTTGATCGATTCCAGCGTTTTGAGAACATGATTAATATTACATTTGTTATACCATAAAAATAAGCAAACTTTACGAAATAAAGCGTTAAAATTCATTAACAATGCAGCCTCTGGCCGAACGTATCCGCCCTTCTTCTCTTGCCGACTATATCGGTCAGCAACATATTATCGGTCCAGGTACTGCCCTGAGGACAGCCATTGCACAGAATTTACTGCCCTCCATTATCCTTTGGGGTCCCCCTGGTGTTGGTAAAACTTCACTGGCCCTGATTATCGCCGCGGAACTCAAACGACCCTTCTACCTGCTCAGTGCCATTAACAGCGGGGTCAAAGACATCCGCGAGATTATTGAAAAAGCAGGTACCTCTACTATTTTTAGTCAAAGTAAACCTGTTCTTTTTATCGACGAGATACACCGCTTCAGCAAGTCGCAGCAGGACTCCCTGCTCGGTGCAGTGGAACGCGGTGTGGTGACCTTAATAGGTGCCACTACAGAAAACCCATCCTTCGAGGTCATCCCTGCGCTCTTGTCGCGCTCACAGGTCTATGTGTTGAAATCCCTTGAAGAAAATGAACTACGGACGCTTCTCCAAAATGCAATTGAAAAAGATATAGTTCTGCGTCGCCGCAAGATTGAGTTACAAGAACATGAAGCGCTTATCCGTGTAAGTGGCGGTGATGCCAGAAAATTGCTGAATGCGCTGGAGATCACGGTGAATAGCCAGACCAGCGATCCCGTCATCATCACCAATTCATTGGTATTATCGGTAATCCAGCAAAATCTTGCTTTGTATGATAAGAATGGGGAGCAGCACTATGATATTATCTCCGCCTTTATCAAAGCGATACGCGGCAGTGATCCCAATGCCGCCGTTTATTATCTAGCACGCATGCTGCAGGGAGGCGAGGATCCGCTTTTTATTGCCAGGCGTTTGCTAATTCTGGCAAGTGAGGACATTGGCAATGCCAATCCCAATGCGCTTCTTCTTGCTAATAATTGTTTTAGTGCTGTGAATGTCATCGGTATGCCGGAGGGTCGTATCATCCTCAGTCAATGCGTGACTTACCTGGCTTGCAGTGCAAAAAGTAATGCAAGTTACATGGCTATTAATCTGGCCATGGATGCGGTTGCAAAAAGCGGCGATTTGCCAGTGCCGCTTCAGTTGCGCAATGCCCCCACTAAATTAATGCGAAACCTCGACTACGGAAAGGATTACCAATACGCCCATAGTTTTGAAAATAACTTTGCTGAACAAGAATTTCTGCCCGAACAATTAAGTGGTTCAACTTTTTATCAACCTGGAAATAATGCCCGTGAGGCAGAACAAAGAGCGTATCTTAAGAAACTCTGGAAAGAAAAGTACGGCTATTGACTTAATAAATTAAGCAACAAACTACCACTCGTCTGCCTTTGCATCAGGCGCTGTGCTATTCATGACAGCTTTCAAATCAGCTGCAACTTTTGAAGCACCCGCCAGCATTTCGCCACGTAATTTTTTCCAAACCACATCCGTCATGCCCATGCTGCCACATTCCGGAACAAGGCCATCGACACTCCCTCCGGTACAGGTTCCATTCTTACTGGTGTGCTTTATCTCACGGATGGTGTAGCGGTACTTACTGCTTTTACAGTCAATCACTACTTTCATCGTGACTTTCCCTGTGTAATCTACCTGAGGATTTAATTCCTTTGGTTTAACAGGAAAACTGACCAGACATTCGAGCTTGGTTCCAGAATTGCTGGCGTTGGTTTTTTTATACGTCGGAGCCTCCTGTTTGAACCATTCTTTTGCGCGTGCCATGATTTCAGTGGCAGGTACAGAATCTGTTTCAATAACCTCTGTCAACTTGGTTTCCGGTGCTTTCTTAGCGAACTCATCGGCTGCCGGTGCTGCTGGTGCTGCGGTCTGGGAATATACAGCACCAATGCTGCTAAAAAATACAACTGCAAAAATGATATTTAAATGTGTTTTCATATTTTTACTAAACAAGCCCATCCTAATTCAACAGGCGTTTCAAAACTACTCTTTTTTTATTAATCTAAAGCAGGAAAACGCTGTGGATCAAACTCCTGCATTAATCCATAAATTGCGTCAAATACATCGTCCGAACCCGGTTTGCTGAAATAGTCGCCATCGCTTCCATAAGCGGGACGGTGCTCGCGGCTGGTGATGGTGAGGGGACGGGCATCTAGGAAACGATAAGCGTCCTGTTCCTCAAGAATTTTTTGAAGAATATAGGCGCTCGCACCCCCCGGTACATCTTCGTCCAACACGACAAGACGATTTGTTTTGCGGACAGACTGTACGATACTTTTTTCGATATCAAAAGGAATCAGGGATTGCACATCCACCAATTCAACACTGATGCCGGCGGCGTTTAAGTGCCGAATGGCTTCCTGGGCAATTCTCACTGTACTGCCATAAGTGACCAGGGTAATATCATTTCCTTCCTGTAAGATCTCAGGATAACCCGGTTTAATCTTGTAGTCACCGAAATTAGCAGGTTGTTTTTCTTTCAAGCGGTAAGCATTTAATGGCTCAATAATCAGCGCGGGTTCATCTGCTTCCAGCAATGCATTGTAAAAACCACTGGCCACAGTCATGTTGCGGGGAACGCAGACATTGATGCCACGACAAGCATGCACAATCATGCCCATTGGTGAACCACTGTGCCACACCCCTTCCAAACGGTGACCACGGGTACGAATGAGTACCGGCGCTTTTTGCCGGCCTTTACTCCGCCAGTGAACCGTTGCCAAATCATCGCTCATTAATTGCAGTGCATACAATAAATAATCCAGATACTGAATCTCTGCAATGGGTCGCAAGCCGCGCATAGCAAGGCCTATTGCCTGACCCATGATGGTGGCTTCGCGAATACCCGTGTCGAACACACGGTGCTCTCCGTACTTCGCCTGCAAACCTTCAAGTCCTTGATTGACGCCCCCAATCTTTCCACTGTCTTCCCCAAAGATCAGCACTTCAGGATATTTATTTAAAAGCGCATTAAAATTATCGCGAAGAATCTCACGACCATCCACCTGCTTGTCATCGGCATAAACAACAGGGGCTGCTTTAATCGCAGCCACATTCTGGGCGCTCTGCGAGTATAGGTGTGAGCCATAACGTTCCGCGTTCTCTGATCGGGAATTCTGCAACCAGGCAGCAAGGGCTGCGCGTTCTGGTGCAAGCACGGCTTTATTGGCACGCAGAACCTGGCGAACAGCAGAATGAATATCGCGGCGATTCGGCTCTTTGATGGCCTGAAGTTCCGCAATCACCTGCTGTGTGTCCGGCAATAACTGCAAAAGCGTAAAGACTTCAGCTAACTCCTTTTTAATCGGCTCCAAATAATTTTTCCAAGCAGCTGTTTTGGCTTCCCGGACTTTTTCTTTGGCCAGTTCTTCAATCGCATTTAATTCTTCTTCACTGGCCAGCGCATTGGTGATAATCCAATTCCGCATCTGACGGACACAATCAAAGTCCTGCTCCCACTGCAAGCGTTCCTTGCTCTTATAACGTTCGTGTGAACCACTGGTACTGTGTCCCTGCGGTTGCGTCACTTCTTCTACGTGAACTAAAACTGGTACATGCTCCTCACGGCAGACACGGATGGCCTTTTCATAGGTCTCACACAAATGTGCATAATCCCAGCCTTTGGTCTTAAAAATCTCGTATCCTTTGCTACCGTTTTCACGCTGGAAGCCTTTTAAAATTTCACTGATACTTTCCTTGGTGGTCTGGTATTTTTTAGGAACAGAAATACCATGTCCGTCATCCCACACACTCACCAACATCGGTACCTGAAGAACCCCTGCGGCATTAATGGTTTCCCAGAAAAGACCCTCTGATGTGCTGGCATCGCCTATGGTACCGAAAGCGACTTCATTGCCTTTATCACTCAACTCGGTAAACCGACCTTCTTGTAACTCTTTATTGATTCGGTAAAAATGGGAAGCATACGCTAAGCCCAGTAAGCGCGGCATTTGCCCCGCCGTCGGAGAAATATCACTACTTGAGTTTTTTTGACTGACCAGCGCTTTAAAAGAACCGTCGGCATTCAAACTATGCGTGGCAAAGTGCCCTCCCATCTGCCGTCCCGCGCTCATCGGCTCGTGTTCCAAATCCGTATGACCATACAGACCGGCAAACCATTGCTGAATAGTCAACGCGCCAATAGAAAACATAAAGGTCTGATCCCGATAATAACCACTGCGGAAATCGCCATCTCTGAACACCTTACTCATGGCCACCTGTGCCAGTTCTTTCCCATCACCAAAAATTCCAAATTTGGCTTTCCCTGTCAACACTTCTTTCCTCCCCAATAAACTCGCCTGCCGGCTCTCATTGACCAGTCTGAAATCCTCAAGAACAATTTTCTTAAATTCCTCGAAACTGAGATTGCCGGATTTTACGGCACTTTCCTGTTTTCCCATCACATTAGCTTAATGAACAAATATAACAGATTGGGCCAAGAGTAAAAAATTTTTCAGTGCTGACGGGCGTCTCAGACCTCATTAATATTTTTTTACTAACTTTCTGACCATATTTATCATGAATAAAGTCCATTTCTATATCCTGCAGGCTCCGGCGCTGCTTCTCTTCGCTGTTTTATTGTCTTTTGAGGCACTTGCTCAGGACAAAGAGATGTGCGCAACCGCACTTCTTCAAAATCAGTGGTTTGGTCAGCATCCCGAATTAAAACAGAAACGGGACCTGCAGCAGCGTCAATCATCCGCACAGCGTCCTGCTGCTGCTGCCAACTTTACCATCCCCGTTGTGTTTCACGTGTTGCACACAGGCGGAGTGGAAAATATTTCGGATGCGCAGATTCAGGATGCCATGGCCATCTTAAACCGTGATTACAATAAACAAAACGCAGACACAACCAATGTCGTACCGGCATTTAAACCGCTCATTGGCAATGGGGGTATTCACTTCCAGCTGGCGAGACGCGACCCCAACGGCAATTGCACAAATGGTATTATTCGCCATTGGGATAGTAAGACGCACGTTTGGGATGGTAGTTTTTCAGATTATCTTTATTCTTGGCCTTCGGGTCAATACCTCAACGTCTATGTGGTGCGGACCATTACCTTTAACGCGGCAGGTTATACCTATCTCCCCAATTCCGGTATTCCACAAAATGTGGACGCGATTGTGATGCTCAGTTCCTATGTTGGATCGATTGGGACCAGTAATGTCGGCCTCAGTCGCGTCCTTACTCACGAATGCGGCCACTGGCTGGATCTGGAGCATGTCTGGGGTTGGAATAATGTAGGCACCGTTTGCGGCGACGATGGTGTATTCGACACACCCATCACTAAAGGATTTACCAGCTGCAATACCAGCGCACAAATTTGTACAAACGGCATTACTGAAAATGTTCAGAATTACATGGATTATTCGTATTGCAGTCTGATGTTCACCGCTGGCCAGGCGCAGCGCATGCAGAGCGCCATGAGCAATCCTTCCTATAACCGCGATTACCTCTCGACCCCGCAAAACCTCAGTTTGACAGGAATTGTAAATCCCGGACTCAATTGTATTACAAAGCTTGATTTACAGGTTACGCCTGGCGCCACGGTCTGCGCTGGAAAAACACTTGCACTGAAGTCGTTCACCTCGAATGCAAATCCCATCTCCTACCAGTGGAGTGCGACTACAGGCGCTCTTATCAATTCACCTAATTCACAGAGCACAACGATTCTGTTTACTAGTGCGGGACAAGTCACTGTGAACTGCCTCGTGAACTCCAGCGGCGGTGCAACGCAGAAAAGTTTGGTGGTGACCGTACTCAGTGGCAATACCAATATCACCAGTACCGCCATAGAAAACTTTGAAAACACCTTCCTAACCATGCCGGCAAACTGGTTTGTACTCAATCCCACTACGCTTAATCAGAAATGGGAAATCAGCCCAGCAGATGGCTTTGGCGGTGGGCGCTGCGTGATGATTCCCGGAGAAACATTTCCTGCAGGGACCGAAGAACTTCTGGAGTCACCTTCCTATGATTTTAAAAATAACCCCGGTGCTTTATTTTCATTCAAGTACGCCTATGCCCGCTATAGTGCGCAGCATCAGGATGTTGTTAAGATACAGGCTTCGAAAGATTGCGGCAGTTCCTGGTCGGATGTTTGGGTTCCAGGGATTTCGTCCCTAGCACAAGGTTCAGGCGGTGTCACCACACAACTCTTTCGTCCAACTGCAAGCCAATGGAAGTCCTACGAGCTAACGCAGCATCCGAATTTTGTGCCCTTCGCGAATCAAGAAAATGTCCGCTTTCGTTTTTATTTTAGAGAAGATGATCAGGGGGCTGGGCTGGGAAACCGATTCTATCTGGACGACGTGAACTTCAGCGTCCCTTTGGGCATCAATAATTATGTCGCAAGCACGGGACTGACTGTCGCTCCCAATCCTTCACATGGCAACTTTACTATTCAATTGACTGCTCATGAAGTGACCGAACTTCGTTGGAAAATGCTTGACTTGAGCGGACAAGTCCTGATGAGTGAGCAGACGAGTTTAAAGGTAGGTACAACTACAATTCCTGTCTCCTGTTTTTTAAACCCTGGCTTGTACTTGCTGGAAATGGAACTCGCCTCTGGGAAAATCTGTTCGAAGATTCTTATTGAATAAAAAAATCCCGGCCTAGACCGAGATTTTTTTTAAATGTGTGCGCAATGGTTATAATTGAGCATCTAGTTTTGCAGCCAGTGTCGCCTTAGGCACAACACCTACTTGCTTATCCACTAATTGTCCGTTTTTGAAATACAATAAAGTAGGGATATTACGGATACCATAATTTGCACTGATTGCGGAATTCATATCCACATTCACTTTACCGATCACTGCTTTTCCATCATACTCCTTTGCAAGTTCCTCGACTACTGGACCGACCATGCGGCAAGGTCCGCACCATTCTGCCCAAAAGTCAACCAATACCGGTTTATCGCTTTTTAATACAAGCTCTTCAAAGTTAGCGTCTGTGATTTCTAATGCCATGTGTTTGTGTTTTAAGTTTACTATAAGTGGATTACAAGTTCTATTCCATTTCAAAATTAAGGTCTTTCTGTCAGTTTGGGACAGAAAGACCTGACAAGTTTTAGCATTTAACTAACAATAACTTTGTTCCTCTGCTGAAGGTAGATGCCGCCAGCAACCGCCAGCAGCAGAATAATGGACCCAACCAAAGCAATGCTATTGCCGGTTTTATAGACCATCGGTTCAAATTTAAATTCAATGGTATGCGCCCCAGCAGGAACAACCATTCCTCGCAGCACGTAATCCGTCTGCAGATGCTTCTGCAGTTGACCATCTACATAAGCATTCCATCCTTTTTCATAATAGATTTCCGAAAAAACAGCAAACTCCTCGGAAGCTGAATTGCTTTTGTAAACTAAATTATTTGGCTCATACGCGCTGAGGGCAATCGTTCCAGTTGCAGGGTAGCTCTTGCGGATTTTCGCTTCGGCCTGTTGTGCACTTTCGTTTAAAATGGCGACCGATTTGGTATCGATATTGTAAAGACTGACGATTTCCGAATCAGGATTTTGAACAAAACGTAATTCCTTAACAAACCAGGCGTGACCGTTGGCTTCTGTATTTTTGATGGGAATTGCACGGTCCCCTTCCTCGCCAACCGGAAGAATCAGGTATTTTGTATTGAGCGCATTCAATACCGGTAACTTTGAAAAAAGGACCCGCATTAAACTATCATTCCCACCTGCCGTGTTTATACCCTGGTAAAAGGTGTTAATCTCAGGCGTTAAATGGAAACTAATCAAATCCACATACCGTCGCAGTTTAGCGCCATGATAACCACCAATCGATTTATGATAGTAGGAAGTGCTAGCATCATCAAATGGACTCACAGTGAGATTTAATACGCGGTAATCCGGATCTGGATCTTTTAATATCTCCTCGTCCGCTGCCGTCTTACCGGAAATGTATTGCTGATTTTCGGCTTTGGTCACAAAAGACCGGTCGTTAAGATAACGCTGATCAACGGTCCACAAATCAATCAGGACAAAAATACCGAGAGCAGCAAATAACAACTCACGCCGCATGCCGCGGGTAAAATAGGCAAACAGCGCTGCAAAGCCCAAAAGGATAAAGATCAATGAACGAACAGCATCCGATTTAAAAATAGCTTTTCTGGCAATTTCTAGCTGCGGCAATACTTCCGCTACTTTCTCACGGGCTTGATCTTCAGGAAAACCAGCATTCACAAATTGTCTGTACATTTTCGCCTCCTCATTGCTGGCAAGAAAGGTATTTACGGCATCGGGAACCAAGTAACCTAGGAAGCAAAAACCACCGGTGACGGCCAAGGAGATGATGAGTACTTTTTTAATGCTGATGGATTTTTTAAGCAAGGGCACCTGTACAAGGTCTTCCCAACTTTTGTGCTTTATTAATTCCGAAACACACAGAACCGCCAATAAAGGTAGCACCAGTTCGGGAATGACCATGATCATGCTGACGGCGCGAAACTTATTGTAACCTGGCACATAATCCATAAAAAACGAAGTCAGTGCCATAAAATTATGGCCCCAGCTCAATAGCACAGCCAGCACAGTCACGAGCACCAGCGGCCATTTCAATGGATTGCGAACAAACAGCAATGCAGCAAAAGCTAGAAAAATAATGATGGCACCACTGTAATCTGGCGCAGAAAGAAGCGGCTGATCACCATAGTAAACATCTAGCTGACTAACGATGCGTTGACTTTCGGGATCTACTTTTTTTAAGGCTGATTTATCTACCTGCCCGATTGCCCGGTTACCACCACCTTTAAAATCAGGAATTAAAAAACTAAAACTTTCCGACACGCCGTAGCTCCAGCCGGTTGCGTAATCTTTATCAAGTCCCCCTGATAAAATCGTTTTATTGCTGCTGCGATCGGGATTAATGGTCAACTCTGCCTTACCACGGTTACTCAATTTTCCGTATTCATTCGTTGTCATTAAATTTCCGGCATTTGGAAGCAATCCAATGAGAGAAGCCACACTGAAAAACAAAAGACTTTTAAAAAACACCGGAAGCGCTTTTCTTTTAAAAGCACCAACAAAATAGCCAAGAAGAACAAAGCCTACTATCATGTAGCCATAATAACTAATCTGCACGTGGCCCGCATTAATTTCCATAGCAGTAAATAAGGCCGTGACGGATAAACCAAGCCAGTGTTTACCGCGAAATATCAGCACAATACCACCAATAAGTGCTGGCAGATAGCCAAGGGCATTCGCTTTAGAATTATGTCCTGCTTGAATAATACTTAAAAAATAAGTACTCAGTCCATAGGCCAATGCTCCAATCAGGGCGAGCCAGGGATCAACTTCGAGGCAAAGCAGTAAAATAAAAAATCCGAGACACAACAGAAACAGATACCCGCCCGGATGCGGCAAAAACAATTTAAAGGCTTTATCCAATCCGCTCAACCAATTGCCGGGGTAAAGGGTGCTGACGAGATAAGCAGGCATGCCGCCGAACATTGAATTTGTCCAAAGCGGTTCAGCATGGTGTTTCTCCCGGTAATCCGCAATCTCTTTACTCATGCCCTTGTGCATAGCAATGTCATGCTGGCGAAGTTCTTTGCCGGAGAGCAATGGTTTGAAATAAATCAGAGTTAACATAGCAAAGACCAGTACGGCTATTGCATGTGGAAGATAGTGACGAAAGTTTATTTTCATAGCGTTGAGAATGCCTGCAAATATATCAAAATAAACAGCCCTACTCCCACACTGTCGGCTGAAGTCCCGCTAAAATAAATTTCAGAAAACTGACTAATTTTGTTATTTTTGTTGATTGTTTTCTATGGATCAAACCTCATATTTCGCGCACCCAACAGCCATTATTGACGCTGGTTGCCAAATTGGTGCAGGTACTAAAATATGGCACTTCTCGCACATCATGCCGAACTGCATACTCGGTGCAAATTGCAATCTGGGACAGAACGTCGTCGTTTCACCAGATGTGGTGCTCGGCGCAAACGTGAAGGTGCAGAACAACGTTTCCATCTACACCGGCGTTATTTGTGATGAAGATGTTTTCTTGGGACCATCCATGGTCTTCACCAATGTTATTAATCCCAGAAGCGCCGTCAACCGGAAAGCACATTATTCGAAAACACATGTTGGAAAAGGAGCAAGCATTGGAGCGAACGCAACCATCGTCTGTGGTCACGATATCGGGAAATTTGCCTTTATTGGGGCAGGTGCGGTAGTGACTAAAACGGTTCCGGACTATGCACTAGTCGTTGGTAATCCCTCCCGTCAGATCGGCTGGATGAGTGAATACGGACAACGTCTGGAATTCAATAAGGAAGGCCTGGCCACCTGCTCAGAAAGTGGTCAGCGATATAAACTTGAAAACAACCTCGTCTCGCGTATTGCCTGACATTTAATTTATGAGTCACGAATCTAAAATAAAATTCGCTGTCATCGGGCAAGGACACATCGGTAAAAGACATGCGGAAATGGTGCGTCGTAATCCCGATTGTGAACTTATCGCGGTCTGTGACCTGCTTCCAAAAGAAAAACTTGGACTGGAAAGTATTTCTGAACCCTATTATCAGTCCGTCGCTGCGCTACTTGAAGCTCATCCGGAGGTAGAGGTGGTCAATGTCTGCACGCCCAATGGGCTTCACGCGGAACATGCCTTGGCAGCTCTTGAAAAAAGTAAGCACGTTGTCGTTGAAAAACCAATGGCACTGAGTAAGGCAGATTGTGAGAAAGTGATTTATGCAGCCCTTCATCAGCATAAAACTGTTTTCTGTGTGATGCAAAACCGTTACTCACCACCTTCGGTTTGGCTGAAAGAAGTGATTGAAAAGAAAATCATTGGTGATGTTTTTATGGTCCAATTGAATTGCTATTGGAACCGTGATGAGCGTTATTATAAAGCGGGTAACTGGAAAGGCACGCAGGATTTGGATGGGGGGACTTTGTTTACGCAGTTCAGCCATTGGATTGACATTATGTACTGGGTCTTTGGGGATATCAAAAATATTCAGGCAAAATTTGCGGATTTCAACCATCAGAAGAACACGGCCTTTGAGGACAGTGGCTTTGTCAGTTTTGATTTTGTAAACGGCGGAATGGGTTGTATTAATTACTCCACAGCGGTCTGGGATAAAAATCTAGAGTCCTCTCTCACAATTGTCGGCAGCAAAGGGAGTGTGAAAGTGGGGGGACAATATATGGATCAAATCGAAGTCTGCAATATTAAAGATTATACGATGCCCGAGTTGGGGGAGACCAATCCCGCCAATGACTACGGTGCTTACAAAGGCTCAGCAAACAATCATCACAACGTCATCGAAAATGTGGTGGAAACACTGCGAGGAAAAAATAAAATCTCAACCAATGCACTAGAAGGTTTAAAAGTGGTCGACATTATCGAACGCATTTATGCCCTTCGCCCCAAAACTGTTTTAAAAAACCTCAACGCTAACTAATTAAATTAAGCTGGAATGACTATTTATAATAAAATCGTTAAGAAAGATGCCGTCGTTGCAGTAATCGGCCTTGGATACGTTGGTCTTCCAATCGCTCTTGCCTTTGCAAAGAAGGTACGGGTGATTGGATTTGATATTAATGAATCTCGCGTTCAGATGATGAACAAAGGCATTGACCCAAGTAACGAATTAACCAAAAAAGATTTTGCAGGCGCAGATATTAAATTCACAACCAAGCTGGAAGATCTCCGTAAAGCCAACTTCTTTATCATTGCTGTTCCCACACCAATTGATGAACATAATCTTCCGGACCTAAAGCCACTGATTGGCGCCAGCACGACGGTAGGAAAGGTATTAAAGAAAGGGGATTACGTCGTTTATGAATCAACCGTTTATCCAGGCTGTACCGAAGAGGATTGTATTCCGGTTTTGGAACAACACTCCAAATTAAAATTCAAAAAGGATTTTAAAGTCGGTTATTCGCCGGAACGTATTAATCCCGGTGATAAAGAACACACCATTACTAAGATTCTGAAAATTGTCAGCGGCTGTGACAAAGAAAGTTTGGAAAATATTGCCAAAGTCTATGAGATTATCGTGGAGCCAGGCACGCACCGTGCTGCCAGTATTAAGGTAGCTGAGGCAGCAAAGATTATTGAAAACACACAGCGTGATGTGAATATTGCACTCATGAATGAACTGTCCATCATCTTTAATAAGATGAACATCAACACTTATGATGTGTTGGCTGCAGCGGGAACAAAATGGAACTTTCTCCGCTTTAGCCCGGGACTCGTTGGGGGACACTGCATCGGCGTTGACCCCTACTATCTGACTCACAAAGCGGAATCTCTTGGCTACCACGCCCGGGTGATTAATAGCGGAAGATATGTCAATGACAGTATGGGCTTTTATGTCGCAAAAACCTGCGTAAAAAAAATAATCGCTGCAGGAAAGAATATTTCCCGCTCAAAGGTCCTGGTCATGGGGGCCACCTTTAAAGAAGATGTGAGTGATATTCGTAACAGCAAGGTGGCGGACATCGTTAAGGAGCTGAAAAGTTTCGGTGTTAAAGTCGAAATTGTGGATCCCCATGCGGAAAGTGCGGAACTAAAACACGAATACGGCTTTGGTCTAAATAAACTTGGAAAAGGTTACGATGGTGTCATCGTCGCCGTTAATCACAAAGAATACCGGTCATTAGATGAGAAGTATTTTAAAGGCATCCTGAGCAACAAAGGAGTGCTTGTAGACGTGAAGGGAATGTACAAAGATAAAATCACGTCTCTGAGCTACTGGAGTCTCTGATCTACTTCGGGCCTATCACATTAAAAGCTGTCCTCTTGACAGCTTTTTTTTTACACGCATTCTCCCACTATTGCAAAAATTTTGGCTCAGAAGTGGCTTCTATTCGGTATTTTCATCTAAATTTACTAAAATTTCTACCTTTTAAAATGAAGATTCTTATTACTGGCGGCGCCGGCTTTATTGGCTCACACGTGGTTCGTTTATTTGTAAACACCTACCCTGATTATACCATTCATAATCTTGATGCATTGACCTATGCAGGTAATCTCGCTAACCTAACCGATATTGAGAAGAAGCCGAATTATAAGTTTATCAAAGGAGATATTGTTGATGCTGCTTTTATCAGCGCACTCTTCGAAAAAGAAAATTATCAGGCGGTCATCCATCTGGCAGCGGAAAGTCACGTAGACCGAAGCATCACCAATCCCCTAGAATTTGTGATGACCAATGTAATTGGTACCGTGAATCTCCTGAACGCCGCAAAGACCTTGTTTAAAAAAGAAAACACCACCTTCAAACGGTTCTATCACGTGAGTACCGACGAAGTATATGGCGCTTTGGGCGAGACGGGCATGTTTACGGAAGAAACAGCTTACGATCCGCACAGTCCCTACTCCGCTTCCAAAGCAAGTTCAGATCATTTTGTTCGCGCCTACCACGACACTTACGGAATGCCTGCAGTGATTTCCAACTGCAGCAATAATTATGGTCCCAACCATTTTCCCGAAAAACTAATTCCCTTGTGTATTAATAACATTGTCAACAACAAGCCCCTGCCCATTTATGGAAAAGGTGAAAATGTGAGAGACTGGTTATATGTGCTCGATCATGCCACAGCTATTGACCGAGTGTTTCACCAAGCAGCGGATGGCAGTACCTATAATATTGGCGGCCATAATGAATGGACAAATATTGATGTCATTCGTTTGCTCTGCAGACTGATGGACAAAAAATTAAACCGTTCTGAAGGCAGCAATGAAAAACTCATCACCTTTGTGAAAGACCGCGCAGGCCACGATCTCCGTTACGCAATTGACAGCACAAAATTGCAAAAAGATTTAGGCTGGGTGCCTTCCGTGACATTTGAGGTAGGTCTAGAACGCACCGTTGATTGGTATCTCAATAACAGCGAGTGGTTGAATAATGTGACTTCCGGTAATTATACCAATTACTACGAAGAACAGTATACAAAGCGCTAAAAAACCGACGCTATTTTCTAGTATAATTTAATCCGTGAGGCCTTTGTCCTCTCGCATCACCATCTGGTGCACACTTCTGTTACGTTGCTCCAGCAAAATGGTTTTATTTTCACTTAATTTGCTGATTGTAGCTTGGTCGTAATTACGCACAGTCATTAACTGAACGTGCCGATTGTAAAGCACTTTATAACTGCGCTGTAAATCTTCCAATAAAGGCTGTAATTTATCTTCCTCATCATCCGTACAAACACTAAAACTCAGGGCTGAATTCTGCATGAGGTGAATATGAATCGTGTGCCGCGAGAAGATGGAGAAAATATCACTGAGGTTGTCCTCCGCAATAAAACTAAAATCTTTCGGCATAATGGAAATTAAAATCTGTTGGTCTTTAAAGATATAACTGGTAAAAGCATTGCGGGGACCATCTTGCCGGATCACAGTGCCTTCTTCAGCAGGATGTAGAAAAGAACGCACGTAAAGCGGAATATTCTTGTTTTGAAGGGGCTTGATGGTCTTGGGATGAATAACTGAAGCGCCAAAATACGTCAACTCTATGGCATCGTGGTAAGATAATTCATTGATTTTTTTGGTGTTCTTAAAAAACTTGGGATCGGCATTGAGCACCCCCGGCACATCTTTCCAAATGACCACCTTTTCTGCATTAATAAAATAAGCCAGCAGCGCAGCCGTATAGTCACTTCCCTCCCGACCAAGTGTGGTTGTAAAATTTTCTGATGTTCCACCTATAAAACCCTGCGTGACCACGAGGCCATGTTTTTTTAAAGCTGGCAATAACTGTTCTTCTGCTAACTTCGAACTGAGTTCCATATCCACCTTTCCTTCGCGATAGCTATTGTCGGTCTGGATAATGTTTCGGGCGTCGAACCACTTTGTGTTTAGTGCTTGATCATTTAGATAGGCCGCTACAATTTTTGTAGAAAGTATTTCACCCTGCGAAACAAGCTGATCGTAATGGTGATTGTAAGAAAAAGAAGGGGGTTCCTCGAGTATCCATAATAGCTCGACATACACATTCTCTAATTCATCAAAGATGGGGTGTGCTGCGGGAAAAAGGTCAGCGGCAATCTTTTGGTGGTAAGCCTTGAGGGATTCAAAAATCACAAGTGCTTCTTCCCCACCTTTAAAATAGGCCATACTCAGCGCTTCCAGCAAATTGGTTGTCTTGCCCATGGCCGAAATAACCACCACTGTCTCGGCACTTCCATAGTTCCGCAACAACTGCTCCACATTTTTTACCGACTCGGCATCTTTTACAGAAGCGCCACCAAATTTAAAGACCTGCATAAATTTCTAATTGGACAAAGGTATATAAAACAAAAAAACCACTCCTTGTCCGGAATGGCTTTTTTAAATTTCTTTTTAAAAGGGGACTATTTTCCCGGCTCAGCTGCCGGTGCCGGTGCTGGCGGAGCTGGTGCCGGTGCCTGTTCCTGCGGTGCAGCAACGGGTGAACTCATTGCCTCCTGCGCCTTACGCTTCGCAACAGATCCGGTATCATCACTACTGCTCGTAACCGTTCCTTGTGGGGACATGACAACACTCAAGATAATAAGGGTAATAGCAAGACCCCAAGTAGCCTTTTCAATAAACTCCGTTCCGCGTTTTACACCCATGATTTGGGTGGCTGCTCCGAATTGGCTTTGGATGCCACCGCCTTTAGAATTCTGAATAAGGATCACAAGGATCAACAGAACACAAACAATAATAGTGAGGATCGAGAAAAAAATCATTTTTTTATACGTTATTGGTTATTCTTTAATTTTTCAATCAGGGATGCAAAGTAAGCACTTTTTTGCGGATATTTCAAACTTAATATTTCATAAGCCCTAACTGCCTTATTTACACTACCTTGCAACGCATAAATACGGGCCAACGTCTCCGTAACCAGGTGTTCATTTTCCAGGAGGCTTTCCTTAGCCTTTGTATCGGGCGTATAGAACTTTGGTTCTTCTTTGTTGCGGATTAAGCCAGGATTGGTTTCAATAATTTTATCGATGATGGCTTTATTTTTTTGTTTTCGATCTTCAAATTTCTCCAATCCACCCAGATAATCTCGCTCCTTTTCTCGTTCTTTTTTAGCACGGGCCTTGTCCACCGCCCCGCTAATCTCACCGTAAGATTGACCATTATTCTTCTTAAGGAAGGATAGCCAGTCCCCAAAACTTTCCGGCTCCTGCACCACAGGTGCTTTGTGAGCTTGGGGTGTCTTCAGAATCTCCCGCTCAACAAACGCATTCACGACCTGCTTACCAATCTCTTCTTCGAATTTTATCTCTTCTGTCTTGTTTGGTTCCGCTGGCATCCGCGTTTCTGCGGCTTCAACAAGCAATGTAGGGAGCTCCGCTTCAGCTGTGACCGTTTCTTCTGGAAGTTGAGCTGTTTTTGCAGCCTCTGCTTCCGAGAAGCCGGTGCTTAATTCAGCTGCCTTTAAAATATTTAATTCTTGGGCTGCTTCCTGAACAGGCGCTTCTTCTTGTATCTGAATTTTATGCGCTTCAAGATCCATGCGCTCCACCAAGTGGTAAAGCTGTAATCTACTACTGGCCACAATAGCTG
>CALPON020000005.1 GCA_943325195.2 Sphingobacterium thalpophilum
GGAAAGGAATGTTTTGTTCAC
Organism: Sphingobacterium thalpophilum; assembly: GCA_943325195.2. Classification (GTDB taxonomy): domain Bacteria; phylum Bacteroidota; class Bacteroidia; order B-17B0; family Aurantibacillaceae; genus Aurantibacillus. The sequence goes on from CALPON020000005.1 coordinate 22, forward strand.
GGGCAAAGCGAATTGCGGCAATCTTCCCCTCTATTCCGCGATTACCGAAACCAGGAGCAACAAGAATACCTTGAAGTCCTTTAAATTTTTCGGCGATGTTTTCATCGGAGAGACTTTCGCTATGAATCCACTCCACCTTTACTTTACTGTCATTCACCGCGCCTGCATGAATAAGGGCTTCGGCGATAGATTTATAAGATTCCTTTAATTCTACATATTTCCCGATAAGCCCGATGGTCACTTCTTTCGCGGGATTATGAAATTTATTTAAAAAGTTTTTCCATTTATCCAACTTTACAGTAGAGGTGTGTTCCACTTCGAGTTTTTTCAGGACAATCTCATCCAGCTTTTCTTTCTCCATTAGGAGCGGCACTTCATAAATGGTAGAGGCATCTAAAGCTTCAATAACCGCATCCACACTGACGTTGCAGAAGAGGGCGATTTTTTTTCGAATTTCTCGGCTAATGGCGTGTTCTGAGCGGCAGACCAGCACGTCCGGTTGAACACCATATTCTAGCAGCATTTTAACGGAATGCTGTGTTGGTTTTGTTTTTAATTCCCCACTGGTGGCCAAATAAGGAAGCAGGGTTAAGTGAACAGTTATACAATCATGACCCAATTCCCATTTCAGTTGACGAACAGCCTCAATGTAGGGCAGTGATTCGATATCCCCTACCGTGCCGCCAATTTCAGTAATCACAAACTGATACTGACCGGTATTTCCGAGCAGTTTGATTCGGTTTTTAATTTCATCTGTAATGTGCGGAACGACCTGCACGGTTTTACCGAGAAACTCGCCTTTGCGTTCTTTTTCGATAACAGCCTGATAGATACGCCCTGTGGTGACATTATTAGCCTGTGAGGTCCGTACATTTAGGAAACGCTCGTAATGCCCGAGGTCCAGATCCGTCTCCGCACCATCGTCGGTAACATAACATTCTCCATGTTCGTATGGATTAAGAGTGCCCGGATCAATATTGATATAGGGGTCCAGTTTTTGAATAGTGACGGTGAAGCCACGCGCCTGAAGCAATTTGGCGAGTGATGCCGCAATAATTCCTTTTCCGAGAGAAGAAGTTACCCCACCGGTAACGAAAATATATTTTGTATTTGAAGACATACAGCTTTAGAGAAACTTTTAAAAACTGTATGTAAAGATAGGGAAAATAGCCGAATGGGCAGCGGGAAATACTAAATGTTAGATTATAAAAAAGCCGTGGAACAATACTGCTTCACGGCTTAAAGAGGCTGGGGAAGATTACTTGAAAATTCCCTGTTGCTCCAGCACTTCGTAATTAACTTTCTGTCCCTTATAAATCGCAACAACAAAGCTCTCGCCAACGCCCGCTTTTACAACTTTACGGTTATGCTCAAGCGCCTTTGCCATGTTGCTAAACTTACCCCCCGCCGTGATACGGGTAAAGCCATCCTGAAGGTCTATTTTATCAATCTTACCAAGCCGTGCCTGGTTCGGGAAAATAGTGTTATGATCCGCTTTCACGGCCGCCAGCTGAACGCGAAACTCAAGTCCATCGGCTGTGATTGTGCCGTATTTCTCCACAAAACGAAGTGTTTTTTCCTGCATTGCATTTATTGGGAAAGAAGCATCCCGAAGAGCAGAGAGGGAGCTCGCAGCAGTCGCAGCGGGACTGATGGCCACCGGATTTTTTTTGGTAGGAAGGGGTTCCTTGTTTATACTCTTCGGCTCCTCTTTTGCAATGGCTGAATTGGTGACGGCGGCAGGTGCAACTGTAGGTGATGGTGCAGGGGAAGGTGATGGTGAAGCGACAGTCGCTTTGGAAGTGGTGGCGACGGAGCCTGTGGTCGTTGTGACTCCTCCTGGTAAAATGGCAGTCAGATCGACAGGCGGCACTACGTAGAAATCTACGGTATTTGTTTTTTCAGTGTAGGTCTCGATGGTACTGGCATCGGCAACAAAAAACACATCTTCTTTTTCTTTATAGTGGAAAACCAAGCGGTAATCGTTTCCTGCGGGCAGGCAAATTAGATACTCTCCGGTAGCAACATTGGACTGGAACTTCCTATACACGCGATTTTTCTGATTTTGTAATTCAACGGTAATTTCAGCTGCTACTGGCTGAGACGAATCCAAGGTCATCCCTTTCACCAGCAAGAAAGGCAAAGAAGGTTCAGAGAAATTAGTTTCGATGCTGTAAAGATCATTTCCCCCATACCCCTCCTTCCGAGCCTGATTATAATAGCCCTGGCGACTGTCCGCGCTTAATACAAAATTGCGGTCATCAAAGGTGGTGTTAATGGGATAGCCGAGATTTTTTCCTCTACGAAATAAAGAATCGTTGGCAGGCATCACAGCACGAAAGATATCAAAACCACCCATGCTGCCCATGCCGTTGGAGCTGTAGTAAAGGCTGCGGCCGTCGGCATGCATAAAAGGCATATCCTCATCAAAAGGCGTATTGATGGAATCACCAAGGTTGCTTACATTACTCCAGCTGGAATCCTTCATCAGCGTTGCTTTATAAAGGTCGAAGCCCCCAAAGCCACCGCCCCGGTCGCTGCTAAAGTAAATTGTCTTCCCATCTGGTGAAATGCTGCAGGCCGTCTCGCGCGAATAACTATTGATCTCACCCCTTAGCTTCACCGGTGCGCCAAAAATATTCCCTGTCAATGTACTTTGGTAAATGTCCCCATGTCCATCGCCCAGATCGACATACAAAAAGAGTTGCTGACCATCGGGACTCAGGGCCAAAGCGGCATCATTTGCATTGGTATTTAAGTTTTGAATGGATTCTGAAAGTGAAAAGCTACCGGCCACTTTACCAGATAAGTAGAGGTCACCTGTATAATTACCAAGCGGATCCGGTTGCAGATAGTTATTCTGAACACCACCCAGACTCTTTTTTCCCCGGTACGTGTATACGAGTCGGCTATCATCGGCAGTAATTAGCGGATTCGTTTCATCGCCTTCGGAGTTCATCTCGGGTCCCAACACCTTCAACTTTGCGTCTGTGGGTGCGTTATAGATTTTCCTGGCATTAGCAATATAAATCTTCAGCTGCTCCGCTGCCCGTTTCTCCTCAGGCGTTAAGTTCCGGTTCGCTAGAAAGGTTTGCAGATGGGTGGATGCCTCGTCAAACTTATAATTATAATGCGCCGCCAGAGCGATATCGAACTGTACGTCTGGAATACTGCTGTTTTTGGAATACAATTCGGTAAGGAAACGGTAAGCGTCCTCATGCTTATCTGACCGGTACAGGGCACACTTGGCATAGGTATAGCGGAGAAACTCTTCTTTGGGATGATTTTTGAGTAATTTATCAAAAATAGGCAGCGCCTGCAGGTACTGCAATTCATCAATCAGATACATGGCATTATCTAACGAATCTTTTTCAGATTTCCTCCATTTACGCACATTCATGACCTGCGCTGAACCAAGCAGGTATGAAAAAAGCAAGAAGAACAACGTATATTTTTTCAATTTCATTTATTTCTAAAGGATTAAAAGTAATAAAATAGTGGGTTTTCTCACTATCGGCAGTTGACGAAGAATGAACAAAGGGGGGCTGATAAGTGTGGGGATTAGATTTTTGGGCATCACTTACCTAGTATTTACTGAAGACTGAGTAATATGCGCCATCTATCTCAAATGTTCCATTTCGCCTAAATCTCATACTGTCCATACGTGCCGTCAAACGATTCCGTTCTGGCCGAGAAACAAAAGATTGCAATAGCATCAACCTTTTAAAACTACTCAGCTTATCTAATTTAAATTGCGAAAAGTCATCAAAAACATAAATCCCCTTTTTTTCCAGTGCATCGGCTTTTGATTGCGGATTGCTCTTAAATAACTCAAAATCGTAATAATAGGTAAAAAGAGGGGCTATATCGTGAGTCTGAAGTAGAATTGCTGACTCGGGACCAGAAGCTTGCTCTCTCGCTAGTTTTGCGGCAAGGCGATAGTCCATACCCTTATTTTCCCCCGGTTTAATCTGGAAATCAAAAAAAAGTCCAAGCCCTACTAAAACCAGAATGGAGAATTGACTCTGAAATTTTAATGCACCTAAGCCCGCCAAAACAAGCGGAATGCAATAAATCAAATAACGGGCAGCAAATACATTTGTAAATTTCCCTAGAAAATAAAAAATAAAAATTGTAATGACAGGCGTCAGTAATAAAAACGATTGGAAATAAACAATTTGTTCTCGTTGCGATTTAGCGACAGCTCTAGTTAAGTGATAAATGGCTAAAATTAAAAACGCCAGAAAAACATACTTACTGACAAAAAGATTATTCAAAACTGCGATCAAAGAATTATAAGTTGAAAATTCGATATTATTCTTACTCTTACTTAGGTCAGATGAAAAGAAAATAACGAGGTATTGCTTTGATGTAAAACGAATAAAAACAAGAAGGAGAGTGATCAGATATGACAATAAGGTCCTCCAAATAAATCTAAAATCTAGAGCTAAAAAGAGGAATTGAATCACCAAGTAAATGCCAGTAATATAATGAGTGTAAAATAATAAGAAATTTAAAAGTCCTAACAGTAAAGCATTTCCATAGGTTCGTTTAATGAAATAGTTTTCTGTGCAAATAATGTTCACCATCATTAAAAGCAGAATAAGCGAATAAGATCTGGCTTCCTGCGCATAATAAAACAAAAAAGGATGCGACAAATAGACAAAGGACAAGACAAGCGTAGTCTTAAGTGTATTTCTTTTTTGCAAAAAATAAAAAAAACAAACAGCTGCTAATGCATTGAAAAATGCGCTCATAGAGCGCACTGCAATTTCAGTGTGACCAAAAACATGAGACCATATCCACAGGCAATAATAATAAAGTGGCGGATTAGCATCCCATTCAGATTCGTGTTTGATATGACCGAATTCTAAAAAAGTATTTTTGACGCTTAGTGCTTCATCGTGCCATAGTGAGGATGCATTAATCCCTATTAATTTTAGAAGAAAGTTTAAAATAAAAATGGCAAAACCCAGCCAAAGTAATGAACGTTTACTCATCTCCTGCAGTGATAATAAACTTTGACGAAATCCAGTCCTCATTATAATACCGTACTATAAAAATTCCCGAACTAAGAGAGGAATCAAGGATAATTTTCCTTTCCTGAGATGTTCCAGATTGTAAGAGTTGTCCATCGATTGAATAAATTCGGTAAGGAAACGACTCCCCAGACTGTCCTATTGAAATTACGCGGCCTCGAACTTGCAGATTAGTGGGTTTCGAGCTCAAGACTGGTTCATTAAGGCTGGCGACAATCGCAACATTGAGTAAAGTACTATCAAGTTTAATAAAATAAATATTATCATCTTTTGCTTCCGTATAACTTTTAGTATAACCAATCATTGCAAAGCCATTGTCTGAGGTTTCGATCACACCATAGGCCTCCTCGATATCAAATCCCCCGTAGGTAGTGGAACTTAAATACGTAAAATCATCCATGAAAAGAATTGGTTGCACATTGGTGCCTTGGGCCCCATACAAAACGCTTCGTGAGAAAAAATAATCGTTAGTCCGTTTTCTGCAAGTCACGGCCAAAAAACGATCATTAGGCCCGGCGTAGCCTAGAGTAAATTGGGAAACAACAGCTCCATTCAAATCTGTTTTTATTGCGTAGCTGATGTTCTTTTTGCCAGATGCTGCAATGCTAGTATCGAATGAGCCACATAGGAGTAAATTCTGTTTTTGATCCTCCATTAAACTATAGCAGTGATCTGATCCGTAGGCATGTCCGTACATCTTACTGCTTATTGTGTCACCATTTGTCTTTAGTCTCAGCAACCAAAATCTATTAATATCCTTATCATTCAGTTTATTACCGGCAGCATAAATATCGCCGTTCGAGCTGCTAACAATCCTTTCTAGACTTTCCGATTTAGGTCCACCAATTGTCTTTTGCCATTTTAAATTGCCATTTGCTGTGTCAATTTTACAGATAAATCCATCACTATATCCATTGGTTTCGCTATAGGTATATCCGCAAGCATAGAGGTCGCCTGAAGCTGAAAGACAGATATCATTAATGAAGTCCCAGTCCAACCCACCGTAGTGCTTTTGCCAAATAACATTGCCGAATCTATCTGTACGAATACAAACACCATCATAGCCTGAGCTAACCTGTGAATTAGAATAACCTCCAATAAAATAACCACTGTCCTTCGGATTTAAAACCAATTTCTTTCCAATATCCAGTCCAGCGCCCCCATAATATTTTTTCCAGATCAGATTACCCATGCTATCTATTTTGGACAATAGAATGTCCGAACTTTGACTCTCATAGGAGGAACTAGAACCGACATACACATAAAAGCGCTGCTTTAATTCCAATAAACTGTATCCCATATCCACACCATTACCGCCAAAGGAGGTTGCAAATTTGCGGGGTGCCTGAGAAAACCCAATAAATTGAAAGGAAAAAACAAACACTAAAAAAAAGACCAATCCTCTTTTCATCACTTCAACTTTTTAGCAAAACTTAAAAACAATCCTTGTCCATACACACTCTTGGGCAAAAGATAACCTTGAAGGCTATTACTGCCCACCCGGAGGTACCAGCCCGGCGAGGACCAGGTGACGGATGCTCCCACATTGAGTTTGACATACCCTCCATAACCGGCATGCAGCGCAAAGGTCAAATTCTTGTGCTTGTATTCTGGCTCCAAGAAAATATAAGGACGGTAGTTCGCATTAAAAATATGTCGAAACCCGACAGCAGCAGACCAAGCGGAGTTCAAATAAAGACGGTTAATGATTACCAGATTGGTGGGGATATTGACATTAAAATCTTCGCGTCGCGCATTGGAAAGCTGACGCACAAGACTATCGCCATTAATTCTGCTAATCGTACTATCCTTCAAATCATAAATATTCCGGACCGTGTAGCCACTAAAATTCAATACACTGTCGCTACTGTATTGCACACTATTTTTCCACCAGTGTATAAACCCAATATTATTGGCATTGACTGTCAGCAGGCAATTTTTTCCGATGGAACTTTTAAAAGGGGTCTCAAAAAAAATGTCAGCGCTCGCCCCTATTCCATTAAAGCCGCCGAGCCGTTTATTGCCCGTATCACTGAGAGCCATATTAAAATTAGAAGAAAAAGAGAGATGACTCGCATCAGCAGAGGTAAATAAACCACTGTTATCGTAGGTCTTTATATAGAATAACTGTTCACCCTTAATCAGCGAAAGAGAGACGCCTATCTTTCCAATAGAATCGACCTTGTGCATCATGAAACCAAATTTGGCTTCCTGAAAACGAAGGGCATTCACGTTGCAATTACTCAAGTCCGCAAAGGCCCCTTTATACATGGCATTACCATAAAACATCAAATTGAAGAAGTCGCGACTGTAAGTCGCATTGAGAATTTCCTGATTTTTAAGGCCAATAAAAAAATCCACCCGCTTAGTGGCTTTCACAAACGCATCCACACCATAGTCGAGCACAAGACCAAAATTATTGTAGTCCCTTAGGTGTTTAGACGACTGGGCCTTCAAGTCTTGGTCAACGTATCCGCCCCAAATAAGTTTATTTACCAGTGCACTGCTCATGCCATTGCTGCCGGCTTCAAAGTCCGCATTCAGCCCCACGGAACGACCAGTGTTGCGGTAATTGATAAAACTGGTATTATACTGCGCCAAAAGACTCTGTGTAAGAAGACACAGAACCCCTAGCAGGAAATAACTATTTTTTCTCAACTTCAATATTTTATCGGGAAAGCTCAACATTATAATTTGCTTCTGCGGTAATGTTCAAGCCAATTTCATACTTCTCCAAAATAGATATGTCTGGTGGGCTCGCAGGCATGAGCAAACGGGATACTATTTTCATTTTTTTACAACGCTGCAGGTTCTCTAGTTTGTTTTTGTCGACTGGTACGCGAAGTGTAGAGCGAGAGGGGGTGATGACCACATTTGCTGCATTTAATTGTCCCCCCTCAATGCGGTTCTGTCCTGAAATAAAGACCGAGTCAATCAGGTTTTTTGAGGCATCGTACATATACGCCTGCAATTGGGCGGCGAATGGGAATCCATTTGTCGCATAAACCACAAAGGCACCGCTGTTCAGGGCATCCAGTGATTTGCTGCCATCAAATGTAAAATCAGATTCCGTTCTCAGCTCAAAATAATCTGCAGCGAATCGGAGGGGAATATCAATGTCTGCCAGAATGCGAAGTCCCGTATTATAAAATGCAAAATCGTGATACCCACTGATATTACCGGGTGGCACGGGATTCATTTTCACCTTTCCCTCATAACTCAATTTATCCGGCAAGTTGCTGATAAAGGCGGTAATATTACTATTTCCAGTATTGAATTTTAATAGTTTTGTTTTGGAACTGAGCAGATCACCCTGCCGGGTTGCCCGGTCCATATTAATGCTCGCTAACTGCGTGGTTTGCAGCGACACCGATTTATTCTGCCGCGTATTAATGGCGCGCACATTAGAAATACTGCCACTAAAGTCCACCCCGAATTCATTGACTAGTGAAAAGTCCATACTGGCTTCGCTGAGCATAAAATTCGCAGCAGTAAAATTATCAAGGAAATTAAGATCGGCTGTATCGGCTGCAATTTTTATCTCCTGTTGACCGAAATACCCCTCTACAAACTGAGGAATGACTTTTGAGTAACTAATGGAGACATTGGCACCCTGATTATATTTCAGGACCACGGTGCTGGCGGTGGGACTGAGGTTGAGGGTGCAGGTCTGGGCGAGCGTGTTATATTGTTTGCCGCTGCTGCCATTCAGATTAAATGTGTAGCCAGAGAGATCATAGGTCCTTTTTAAAGAATTCACCCCGGGGGGAATAGTTTCCTTAATTTGAAATTTTACTCCGTTTTTGGAAACGGTTGGTAATTCGTAAACGATATCCAGTGGCTGAGAAAGGTCATTTGAAAAGGCGGCAAATAGCTGACCTTCACGGACGATGATGGTGGAAAGTGCCACACCGTCCGGCAGATTAAATTTAATATCGGAAGCTGGCGCATTGATTGGTGCGCCTGGCTGCAGGATGTTATCAAAGGGGATGGGGTTCTTAAATGGAGCTGAAAAGGTGGTATCGGGCAAGGAAACTAGTGAATCCAATTTGAGGGAGGCTACTTCGCGCTTGATTCTCAGATGCAACACCCCGTTCTTATCAGTCGTGAAGAGCGTATCGGCAATAAAATTCCGGATATTGAGCACGCTGTTTACCACGGGAATACCTGCATCCACATCCCAATTGGCGGAAGTCGATTTACGGCAGGCGCTGAGAAGCAGCACCGAGGTAAAAAGCACAATTGAGAAGCGGTGAAATAACATCATAGATTACAAATATAGACCATTTACAGGATTTACAAGAGTCCTCCGAAAAGGAATCCTAGGGCGCCACCTGGCACTTTCTAACAGCCGCCTTTTAGTATTTTTTTTAACTTTAAGCAGGTATTTTTCACTATCTTTGTAGCAATGAAGTTCGGATTAAGATTTTATCTTTCTTGGATAATAGCCGCTGTGATCATGTTTGTTCTATTTTATACCTGGCACGGGGTGTTTCTTAATGACTTTAAACGGATTCACTTCCCAATGGTCTGGTTTGTGACATTTGCGGCCATTACCTATCTGATTCTTGGTGCTGTTATTTATTTAGTATATGAGTCCGAGCTCCTGCGGAAAATTCAAAACATTTTTATTCGGGGGCTAGTCTGTGGCGCTGGAACGGGCTTTGCCTTGTTTATGGTAACCACAATTATAAATATATCACTCACCAGAAACCAAAGCATCAAACATTTGATGATGGATTGTATCTGGCAGATTTTTGAGCAAATTGTCGGTGCCATGATGTTAACCCTCCTTAAAATCTTTATTCATGAGCCAATGCAGGAAAACGCCAACGCCTAATCAGACCGAGCTCATTTATGAACGCTTTTAAGGCTTATATCCGCTCCCGAACCTTTTTTATTCATCTGGGACTCATCTCCCTTTTTGTTTTTATACTCATCTTCAGCACCTTACGCTGGTTAGCACATTACACCAATCATGGTGATTTTGTGGTAGTACCCGACTTTAAAACTCAGAAACTGGCAGATCTAGAAGCCTTTGTCAAAGACAAAGACGTCACCTATAAAATTATTGACAGTCTTTACGATCCTTCCGAAAAAGCCGGCGTGGTCATGCGTCAGGATCCGGATGCAGGCTCCAAAGTAAAACACAATAGAACCGTCTATCTCTACGTTACAGGGATGGTGCCACCGCAAATCGTGATGCCCCGTCTGGTTGATCGCAGTGAACGGCAAGCGCGCCTAATTATTAGCAGCTACGGCTTAAAGACAGGAAACGTGCGGCAGGCAAAGGCGGATTGTAACGGCTGTGTGATTGAACAACAAATAAGAGGAAAAACCATTGAAGCGGGAAAAAGCATTCCAAAGGGCAGCAGAATTGACCTCGTCATTGGTACAAAAGATGCCTTCTTTGGCCAGGTTGATTCGACAAATACACAGACGAATGAAGATTAAACACCATATCTCTAGGTTCAGTGCCCTTGCTCTGTTTACACTTCTTTTTCTCAACACTTCCGCACAGGAACAACTAGGGCCACTCAGCGGAAATCTTCAATATCAGTACAAGGATCTGCAGCCCACCGTCGGCACTGTTCCTGCTCTTAACACTCAGCAAAGGGCAGCATCACTCTTCCTACCTTTTCTCGATGATTTTTACTACGCCTCCAGTCAACTCTACGCATCTCCGCTGCTTTGGCAGGATTCACTGGTGTATATCAATCAGGGCTTTCCAATTGCACCCCCCAGCATTGGTGTTGCCACCTTTGATGGCTTAAACCGCCACGGCTACCCCTATACAACACTCGGTGCGCCAGACTTAAATAGTTCTTCGGCAGCAGACACTCTCACCAGTCGGCCCATCAACCTCTTTGTAACCAGCTCGTCACAAACACTTACGCCGTCAGATAAAATTGGCTTATCCTTTTACTACCAGGCAAGGGGCTATGGTGAAGCGCCCGAGGGCATCGATAGTCTTATACTTGATTTCTACAAACCTCATCAGAATAAATGGCAGAACCGCGTTTGGAGCATGCGTGGCTCCACCAACCCTAACACAAATGACAGCGCCTTCAAACGCGCCTTTCTCTATTTGCGCGATACCAGCTATCTGCATAACGGCTTCATGTTCCGTTTCAGGAATAAAGCTACGAACAGCGGGGACTTTGACCACTGGCATGTGGATTACGTTTATCTGAATACAAATCGTGATTCGCTGGCTGACACGCTCTATAACGATGTCACCTTCGCGCGTGTCCCCACCAGCTTTTTAAAAAATTATAATTCGATGCCTTGGGAACAATATGACGCGAATGAAATGGCGAAAAACAATTCCGTCCGTCTGAAAAATAACTATTCTTCCAACATCAATATTTATTACGCGATCGGCTTCCGAACAGCTTTAGGAGCCAATCAGTATACCTATTCGGCGCAGGCGAATAATATTCCACCCTTTAAAACAATTGGCTACTTCAACAATGCCGCTTTCAGCAATCCCGCTTCCCATCCTACTTTCACCTACAGCTATCCCCTGCTGACGGACAGTGCGGATTTCAACATTAAACACTTTATCTACCGAAGTGGTGCCAATAATGATTTTATCACCGACAATGATACGGTGATGCAATACCAGCGGTTTAGAAATTATTATGCGCACGATGACGGTGGTGCAGAGGGTGGCTATTATGTGCTGGGAACAGGTGCTGAAATGGCCGTTAAAATAAAAGTCAATACAACAGATACCTTTCGCGGACTCCGGGTTTATTTTGATCCCGCTCCGCTCGGTTCGGCCAATAAATTTTATTTTAAAATCCGACTGTACTCCGGATCCACACTTCCGCAAAATCTAATTTATACATCAGAAGCGCTTTATCCGAAATACATCAATAAAGATTACCGACCATTCCCGGAATATGAATTGAAGACGCCGCTGCTTTTAAATCCCGGGACTTATTTTGTGGGCATTCAGCAACAATTATCGACCGGACTGGTGGTTGGGTTTGACAAGAATAGTTATTTCCCTGGTAGCTTAGTTTTCAATGCCGGTAAGGGATGGGAAGCAAGTGGCTATGCGGGCGCACTGATGATGCGTCCGGTGATGGGTAAAAAAATCTACCCGCCTTTAGGTGTGCAGGAACTTGCAGACCTACGCGATGCAATCAGTATTTATCCAAATCCCGCTGAAGGCACGTTTAATATTTATACAGGAACAGATAATCTTATGGAGTACAGTTTGCTGAACCAATTGGGACAGGAAGTTCTGCGGGGATCATGCATGCAGCCGGAAACACCGGTGAATACAAACAATCTGAGTGCAGGACTCTATTTTGTAAAAATAAGTTCAGGCTCCAACCTTATTAGTCAGCATAAACTGATTATCCGAAACTAAATGCTGACAGAAGTTGATGATTTACCGGAAGACTCCGGCGCGGATGAAGAGCAAGCTCTTTTTGAACATCATAACCTAAAAATCAGTAAAGGCCAGGTGAGCCTCCGCATCGATAAATTTATCATGATGCAGATCGCAAACAGTACAAGGACAAAAGTGCAGCACGCCTGTGAAGCTGGCTTTGTATTGGTAAATGGCAAACCCGTGAAATCCAATTACAAGATTAAGCCATTGGATGAGATTTCAATCATGCTCACGGTACCTCCGCGCAGCGTAGAAGTTATCCCCGAAAATATTCCGATCGATATTGTTTTTGAGGATGATTACATTGTCCTCGTGAATAAAAAACCAGGCATGGTGGTGCATCCTGCCTATGGCAATTACACAGGAACATTAGTCAATGCACTGGCCTATCACTTTGAAAATCTACCTAAGAGTCGCAGTAAACTTAACCATGATCTTTATCTCGAGCGGCCGGGACTGGTGCATCGGATTGATAAGAATACATCCGGCATTCTCATCATCGCTAAGACAGAACTCGCGATGACCCGCTTGTCGAAAGACTTTTATGACCGCACCATGGACCGCAAATACATGGCCATCTGCTGGGGCGATTTAAAACAGGATAGCGGCACGATTACAGCCAACGTGGGAAGAAATCTGAGAAACAGAAAAGTGATGGATACGTTTCCTGTTGACAGCGAGCACGGCAAGCACGCGGTTACCCATTATAAAGTACTGGAACGCTTTGGTTTTATAACTCTGGTAGAATGTAAGCTGGAAACCGGCAGAACGCATCAGATACGGGTGCATTTTAAAAGTATTGGACATCCACTGTTTAATGACAATGAATATGGAGGTGATCAGATTTTAAAAGGCCTGAACACAGCCAAGTACAGGCAATTTGTACAAAACTGCTTTGACATCTTACCTCGGCAAGCATTGCATGCAAAAACCCTTGGCATTACACACCCCATCACGGGCGAGAAATTATTTTTTAATAGCGAAGTCCCTGACGATATGGTGCAGGTGCTTGAAAAATGGCAGCGGTTCACCAAGGAACGGGATAGCTAGTCACACCGCGGCCCTCTGCTTATTAAAATATTTTTCCCGGATTCAGAATATAATGTGGATCAAAAACTAATTTAATGTGGCGCATGAGGTCCAGTTGTTTTGGAGGAAATACAATGGGCAAATAATCTTTTTGTACCAGACCAATGCCATGTTCTCCGCTAATGGTGCCACCTAGGGATTTACACAATTCAAATATTTCACGAATCCCTTCTGGTAATTCTCGCTCCCATACTTCTGTGCTCAGATCGCCTTTAATAATGTTCACGTGCAGGTTGCCATCGCCAGCATGTCCATAACAAACGGATTGAAAGCCGTATTTTTTTCCAATCGCTTTTACCCCTTTCAGTAACACTGGCAGTTCCGCGCGGGGCACGACCGTATCTTCCTCTTTATAGACACTATTACTTTTCACTGCTTCCCCAACCTTACGGCGGATTTTCCAAAGCGCTGCTTTTTGCTCTGCTGTGTCAGCAAATAAAATTTCTTCAGATTGATTGGCCGTCATGACCTCTGCTATTTTTTCGCAGTCCTGCATCAAGAGTTCCGGATTATTACCATCCACTTCTATCAACAGCAGCGCCTGCCACTCCTCACGAATAGTAAAATTCAAATCCCCCGAAAATCTAATGGACCAGTCGATGGCATCGCGTTCCATAAACTCCATGGCACTCGGTGTTATTCCCGCGCGAAAGACTTCTCCCACTGCCGTGCAGGCCGCTTCTGCACTGCGAAAGGGAACAAGCATCAATAAATCATGCTGAGGCAATGGAATCAAACGAAAAACGATTTTGGTAATAATACCCAATGTCCCTTCAGAGCCTACCATCAAGTGTGTCAGATTGTAACCGGTAGAATATTTAAGGGTGTTTGCGCCGGTCCATATAATTTCACCCGTCGGCAGCACCACTTCCAGGTTGAGGACGTAGTCGCGGGTCGTTCCGTACTTCACAGCCTTCGGTCCCCCGCTGCTGTGCGCCACGTTGCCCCCTAAACTGCAACTTCCCCAGCTGGCGGGATCAGGCGGATAAAACAAACCCACTTTTTTAACTTCTTCCTGGAAAACATAATTAATCACGCCCGGCTCAACCGTCGCCTGAAGATTGCGTTCATCGATCGAGAGTATAGTATTAAAACGTTCCATGGACAGAAGCACGCCACCTTTAACCGGTAAAGCGCCACCACTCAGGCCTGTGCCAGCCCCGCGCGTCGTCAGTGGAATATGGTGAGTATGGCAAAAAGCAGCAATGGCCGAAACTTCTGCAACAGAAGAAGGACGCAGAATTAATTCCGGAAGAAAAACGAGGTCTTCGGTTTCATCCTGTCCGTAATGCTCCTTTTTTTCCTGATCGGTGAAGGCGTCGCCTGGACCAACGAGCGCACTAAGCGCTGCTATCAGGTCCTTATTCAGTATCGCATAATTAACTTCAGTCATGAATGTGCCTTGTTTACGGCAGATGCATCAAAAATACTTGATTTTAAAGATCTCAGCCTGACTATTTTCTAACGTTCGTATCTTAGAAACTCCTGAAAGGCAGGCCTGTTCATCTGGCGCAAAGTTCTTAAGTTTGACCTCAGCAGTCATTTTGTTTATCAACGCACATACACACGCACAATTATACGATGCCCAACTCGAGCTCGTGAACCTGGATCCAGCTAATCCCGAAAAAACCAAGCACTATAGTTACGGACTGCACCCCTGGCATTTACAGGCAGACAGTTGGAAGGATGACTTCGATTATCTGACGGTGGCGGTGCATGAAAAAAGGTGTCTGGCTATCGGTGAATGCGGATTAGACAAGGTTTGTAAGGTCGATTTTGATTTGCAACTCGAGGTCTTTCAGGCACATATTCAACTCGCTAACAAAACTAGTAAACCTCTGATTGTTCACTGCGTAAAAGCGTTCAATGAATTAATAAATTGCCTGAACCTCAACGACAATAAGGTTCCCGTGATTGTGCATGGCTTCAACAACAATGAAAATATTGCACGTATTCTCGTCAGTCAGGGACTTTATTTTTCCTTTGGAAAAGCATTGCTCGGGTATGATTCCAATGCAGCGAAGGCTTTGAAAAATGTGGGCAGGAAAAACTTTTTCCTCGAAACTGACGATGCGGATATTTCTATTAAATATATTTATCGGAAAGCCTCGGATTTGTTGGGGATAGAGGAAGAAATCATACAGCAGCAGATTCAGAGTAATTTTGAAACTGTTTTTAAACTCAGGTTGTAATGGATACATCATGGATGGAAAGAACCCGCTTACTGGTAGGTGCGCAGGGCTTGGAAAAATTAAATAAGGCACATGTTCTCATCGTCGGTCTCGGTGGTGTTGGTTCCTATGCTGCAGAAGCCATTGGTCGCAGTGGTGTGGGAAAGATGACGATCATTGATGGAGACACTGTAGATCCCACCAACCGGAACCGTCAGCTGCAGGCGCTCACGAGCACGCATGGCCAAAATAAGGCGCACCTGATGGCCGAACGTCTGAAACTTATTAACCCCGAGGTCGAACTGAATGTCATTGATCAGTTTAAAAACCCCGATGACATGAAAGAGTTTATGTCCCAGAAGTTTTCCTATGTCATTGATGCCATTGACAGCATTTCACCAAAACTTTATTTGCTGCAGACCGCTTATTATAATAACCAGCGCATCATCAGCAGTATGGGTGCAGGAGGAAAAATGGATCCCACCAAAATTCAAGTGGTGGATATTTCACAAACCAATATCTGTCCGATGGCGCAGTATGTGCGCAAGCGGCTGCGTTACATGAATATTTACAAAGGCATTAAATCGGTATTTAGTACAGAAGCACCTGCAAAATCATCTATTATGCACACGGACGGAAGTAAATTCAAAAAGTCCGCTTACGGCACTATTTCCTACCTTCCGGCTGCCTTTGGCTTGACCTGTGCCTCGGTAGTCATCAGAGATTTAGTGGAATGGAAGAAGTAAAATAGACCTGAAAAGAAAAAAATACCAAAAAAAAATCCCGCTCGCCGCGGGATTTTTTTTAGTCTGCTGTAACGGTGTAAAATTTATTAAACTCGTTAATGGTCTTCGTGACCGTATTTTCATCAAAAATAAATTTATCCAAATCCGTCCAAAGCATCAGCTGATCTTTCAGGTAAGGCTTAAGGTCGCGTTTATAGAACTTATTAGAAATTTTCTTGACATCTTTAAGCAGTGCCGCATCAGGACCTTCTGCACGTGAATCCTGCATGTAATAGGCGGTTTCAATTGCGGGAAGACCGTCTATCTTTCCATTAAAGCGGTATTTATAAAAATTAAGACGACCGGCGGCCAACTGTTCCACATAAATCAAACCCTCATCTCCAGTGATTTGCTGAAAATTTTTGTTACCATAGCCATATGATTTCGCCTTTGCAGGGGTTACAGGCATGACTTTACCCCCTTTAGCTGGGCGGAAATTGAACTGACGGTATAACTCCGTTTCATCATCCGGATTCACCTGCACTTCCCCGAGTACAGTATCATTTTTGCTCGTTATATAATAACCAGGTTCGAGCACAGGCGCCATCTTAGGCGCTTTCTTAGGCTGAGCTGCTGACAGCAGAGCAGTAATGGAGAAAACAAAGGACAAAATCTTTTTCATAAATGCTATTTTAAATTCCTCCTCTACAGGAGTTTCTTTCTCAAATATATTTTAATATGCGCAAGTAGACAAAGAAATGGCTCAAATTTGTGAATATTTTACAAAAAAAACCCTGAAACACTTGTTTTCAGGGTTCTAATCAGAGTAGTCTAATTATTTACGTTCCAATACTTCGTCAATCATACCATATTCCTTTGCTTCCTGAGCAATCATCCAGTAATCGCGATCGCTGTCTGCCCATACTTTTTCGTAGGTCTGTCCAGAATGGTGTGCAATGATTTCATAGAGTTCCTTCTTTAACTTCTGAATTTCACGGGCTGTGATCTCAATATCACTCGCTTGACCCTCTGCCCCGCCGAGTGGCTGGTGAATCATAATCCGCGCATGTTTTAACGCAGTACGTTTTCCTTTGGCGCCGGCACACTGAAGCACAGCACCCATGCTGGCAGCCATTCCTGTACAGATTGTTGCCACATCCGGCTTAATAATCTGCATGGTATCATAAATCCCTAATCCAGCGTATACACTTCCACCCGGGGAGTTAACATAAATCTGAATGTCTTTTTTCGCATCCACACTTTCCAGAAACAGCAACTGCGCCTGCACAATGTTAGCCACCTGGTCATTAATGCCAGTTCCAAGAAAAATGATACGATCCATCATCAAACGCGAGAACACGTCCATCTGCGCTACATTCAAAGAGCGTTCTTCAATAATGTAGGGTGTTAAAGAGGATTGTATGCGGGATGAATAGCGGTCATAAGTCAAACTGCTGATGCCAGCGTGTTTTGTGGCATATTTTCTGAATTCATTTTGGTCAAACATCGGTTTTGATTTTATGGTTTGTAAGTTAGAGGTAGCAAATAGGATGCAAGTTACGTAATCGCGCTATTTTGTCATACTTTTTATATCACAATTTAAATACCACCCTCACAATGAACGTTCCCTTGTTATTAAATAAATTGATTCTTAATGATTTAGCCGCCAATTTGACGCTACTTTGGTAAACGACATGATTCGCGACAAAAAATGCATACTCAATGGCCACCTCATCAGTATCTATGAGCCGGCTGTCGGCTTTGATAACAGGGCCTTTCGCTATGGCGACGCCCTTTTTGAGACCATTCGGGTGAGTAACAATCAAATCATGTTTTTGAAAGACCATGTCACCCGCATCAAACTGGGCATGACGGTCTTGCGCATGAATCTGCCATCTGAATTCACCACCGCTAACCTGCAGGACATGATTAGTGAGCTGCTCCGTCATAATGCTGCTGCTCCTCAGGTCCGCGTGCGTCTCACCGTCTACCGCCAAGAGGGTGGTTATTATACGCCGGAAACAAACGACATCTCCTTTCTGATTGAAACGGATGAGGTTTCGAATAATTACACCCTGAATCAAAAAGGCTTTTGGGCGGATATTTACACAGATATTAAAAAACCAATCAATAAACTCTCCAATATCAAAACCGGAAACGCTCTCATGTACGTGATGGCAGGCATCAGCAAGCAAAGCATGAAACTAGATGAATGTTTTATCCTGAATGAAACTGGGAACATCATTGAAAGCATCTCCAGCAATGTTTTCGCAGTGAAAAACGGAACACTTTACACCCCACCACTCAGCGAGGGCTGCATTGCCGGGGTGATGCGCAAACAGATCATCCACCTGGCTACGGAAAATAAAATACTGACTTTTGAAAGCCCCCTCACCACCTATACCCTCATGAATGCAGATGAAATTTTTCTGACCAACAGTGTGCAAGGGGTGCAATGGATTGGTCAGTTCCGTGATAAATTTTACACCAATAAAATGGCGCAATTCTTTAATGAAAAATTAATTGGGCTGAGCGCCACGCCTGGCAGTTACTTCTAGTAAGCTACACAACTTTTGTGTCAGCACCCTTCTGCTATATGCCTTTATGGCAGTGCTTTCGGAAAAAGTTCCCTTGTCCCGATACAAACGAAGAAGGTTGTCCTTCAATCCCTCCAAATCATCAAAACCGCTCATGCAGCCGCAATGTGTTTCGTTTAGGATGGCAGCTAGATCGCCGTCAACAGGACCAATAGCCAACACTGGGCGCTGGGCTGCCAGGTATTCAAAAAATTTACCGGTTAAGATACCTTTTGCATTTTTTGTGTTGTTGACAAGCAGGAGAAGGACCTTCGAAGCCCGCTGCTCTAGAATCACCTCATCATGCGGTAGGTAATCGATACGGCGAACAAACGAAGACAGGCCATGTGCTTCAATCTGATCCATCACAAATACATCGACCTTCCCAACGAGTTTAATCTCTAAATCATGTGAAAAATCGGCATGCGCAGATACCAGCTGCGATAAGGCTTTCCACAGAATTGTTGGGTTACGATCCCGCACCAGGGTCCCAATATGCGCCAGTGAGAATTTTTGGTCTGCTGCTGGTGCAGTTCCGCGAATGTCCTCTTCGTCATAGCCATTCGTGATGACTGAAAATTTTTCAGGTCGCAGGCCACCGGCCGCCAGATACATGGCTTTAAACTCTTCTTTCATGCTCTCCCCTATGCTGATGACACTGTCTGCTTCGCTCAGCACCGCCAGTTCCAGTCGGTGATGCAAGGCATCTGCCGCTTTGCTCAACATGAGTTTTGAATAAAAATCAATATTGGTCCAGGGATCTCTAAAATCAGCCATCCACGTCATAGCGGGATGCTTTTTTTTAAGTCCCCTTGCAATTAGATGCATACTATGGGGAGGACCCGTGCTAATTAGGAGCTGAATATTTTCCTGCTTTATATAATTCTCCAGAAAACGAATACTGGGTTTAATCCAAAACCTCCGGGCATCGGGAATAAAGAAGTTGCCTCTGATCCAGACACTTAATTTTTCGGCGAATCCACCCGACTTTCGACCCTCATTCAAAAAAGAGGCATTGATTTTATCGTCTTTTTTTCGCCCGATAAAGCGCTTATAAAAAGTATAAGGCTCCCAGATGGGCTGGCGCAAGATGGTGAGTCCGGGCGGAACATCTTTATCTAGACTGTGGTCCACCACCGGCATTTCACCATTCAAGGCCGTATAAATAACTGGTTCATAGCCGAATTCGCGCATGTATTTCGCGAATTTTAGCCAGCGTTGCACACCAGCACCACCACCCGGTGGCCAGTAATAGGTAAGAATAAGCACTTTGATCACTATGTAAAACTAATGGATTTAGAAGGACCCAACAAAATAATTTGGATTATATTTATAACCTTAAAGAACGCATGAAGCTATCTATTGTCATACCTGCTTATAATGAAGGTCGTACCATTCACCTTATTCTTGATAAAATCAAAAGTGTGGTGCTGCCAGAGGGAATTCAAAAGGAAATCATCATTGTTAATGATTGTTCTAAAGATGACACCGAGGCGGCTATCCATCGCTATGTGGAGCAGAATCCTGAACTAAACATCCAGTTCCGTCAGCACGAAGTCAACAAAGGCAAAGGGGCTGCATTGCATACGGGAATAAGAGAAGCCAGCGGCGACTTTATTGTCATTCAGGATGCCGATTTGGAATATGATCCACAGGAATATAATTTATTACTAAAACCGGTATTGGATGGCTTCGCAGACATTGTCTATGGTAGTCGCTTCATGGGGCATCAGCCCCACCGCATCTTGTTTTTCTGGCACAGTATCGGCAATAAATTTCTAACGTTTTTAAGCAACATGTTTACCAATCTCAATTTGACCGATATGGAAACGTGTTATAAACTTTTCCGTGCCGATATTATTAAAAATATTGAGCTTAAAGAAAATCGTTTTGGTTTTGAACCGGAAATTACTGCAAAAATTGCCAGAATAAAGAAGATCCGCATCTACGAAGTTGGTATTTCCTATTATGGCAGAACGTATGAAGAAGGTAAAAAAATTGGTCCCAAGGACGGCTTCCGCGCAATTTATTGCATCTTAAAGTACGGCCTTTTTAAAGCATAACGACAAGGAAAAAAGTGAGTGTCGACTGGGGCTTTAAATCTTCGGCGATTGGCCTTGCCTTCAGTATTACAAGCAGGGTCTTAGGCTAAATGTGAACATTCGCTTTGCAGACTCAAAAGCACCAGCACTCGCCCCGCGTAAAAATCTCATTCCCTTTTCAGATGGCGCAAGCGTCTTTGACTTCAGATCGCGTTCAGTGCATGGCGGAAATAGGAACACACCAGCAATTGTATTTTTTCAGGATTGGAGACGCGAATGCGTTCGTTTAAGATGCGTCCCGGACTGGTCTTACGGATTTTATTAAAAAGACTACGGTAGTAGATGTAAGCCACATAGACGCCAAAGCGCGAGCCAGAAGGCAATTGCTTTATCCCCGCAAGGGCTTCATCAAAATCGGTTTCAATTTCTGCTTCAATGGCTTTTTTCTCCCGCTCCGTGAAAGCTCCCGGGTCGAGATTTGGAAAATAACTGCGTTGCAGCGAATGAAAATCTGCACTTAGGTCTCTTAAAAAGTTTACCTTCTGAAAAGCTGCACCCAGTTTCATGGCAGAAGGCTTAAGGCGATCGTACTGATCACGGTTATTGTCGGTGAACACGCGCAGACACATCAGGCCCACTACTTCAGCGGAACCATAGATATAAATCGAATAGGAATCACCACTGTGAATGGATTTGTGCAAATCGGTCTCCATACTTTTTAGAAAACTATCGATCAGCTCGTGATCAATCTGGTAGGCATTAACGACCTGTTGAAAGCTGTTGAGAATAGGATTTAAACTAATACCCCGCTCAATCGCCTTAAAGGTTTCCTGACGAAACTCTGCAAGCAACAGGGCCTTATCAAAACCGTGAAAAGAATCGACGATCTCATCAGCGAAACGAACAAAACCATAAATATTATAAATCGCCTCATGAAAGCGTTGATTGAGGCAATGGATTCCAAGTGAAAAACTAGTGCTGTAAGTCTGGGTCGTGAGCTTACTCGTTTTGGCGGATACTTTATCGAAAAGTTGCTTCATGGGAATTAGTGTCTTACAGTGTTAGCCATTTTTAAGTGTTTGAGCGCCTCAGTAGCGGCAATTTCACCACTGATAATGGATGGCGGTACCCCTGGTCCCGGTACCGTCAGCTGGCCTGTATAAAAAAGGTTCTTTAATTGTTTATTTCTAATCCCTGGCTTTAGCACCGCTGTTTGTCCGAGTGTATTCGCCAGTCCATATGCATTGCCTTTATAAGCATTGTAATCCTCCGTAAAATCCGCGACGCAATAACTGCGTTTGTAAATGACATGGGGTCGGATTTCTTCTCCGCAGATTTTTTCAAGCCGAGTCATCACCTTGTCGTAATAAAGCGCGTGCTTTTCCTTATCGTCTGCCAGTCCTGCTGCAAGGGGAATGAGAATAAAAATATTTTCATGTCCTGCTGGTGCCACAGATGCATCCGTCAAACTTGGCACACAAGCATAGAAGAGCGGCTCATCTGGCCACTGCGGGGATTCGTAAATTTGCTCGGCATGCTTCTGAAAATTGGTGTCGAAAAAAAGATTATGATGCAGCAGGCCTTTGACTTTTTTGTTAACACCGAGGTAAAACAAAAGACTGGAAGGTGCCATCACTTTTTTATCCCAATACTTTTCAGTGTAGTTGCGCTCGGTTTCAGCCAGCATGTCTTTTTCAACATGGTGGTAATCGGCCGAGGCAATCACGGAGTCTGCCTTGAAAAAACCTTTTGCGGTGCGGACGCCGGTAACCAAGCCATTCTCCGTTTCCAGTTTCTCAACGCCGGTTCCCAGTTCGAATTTTACTCCCAGTGAACGCGCGAGTGCTTCCATGCCTTCGGTGATACGACACATCCCGCCCATTGGATACCAGGTCCCCATATCAAACGCTGCATAGTTCATTAAACTATAGAGCGCGGGGATTTTATCAGGCATGGCGCCCAAAAAGATGACCGGAAATTCCATCAAAGTAATCAGACGCTCATCCTTAAAAAAACGGCGGATATACTGGCGCATACTGATAAAGATATTCGTCTTCATAGCACTACTGATCACTTCATAGGAAGCGAACTCGAGCCAGGAGACGGAGGGCTTGTAAATCAGTTTATCCATTGCGACACGGTACTTCAATTCCCCTTCTTTGAGAAACTGACGTAATTTTTCTGCGCTGCCTTTTTCAATACTTTCAAAAAGATCGTAGAGGTCTTCCAGACGCGCGGGAACAATAAAGGGCTGACCATCTGGAAAAAAAATCTGGAAAGAGGGATCAAGCAGCTTTAAGGTGTAGTAATCGGACGGTTTTTTACCGAAATCAGCAAAGAACTTTTCAAAGATATCGGGCATCCAGTACCAGCTGGGACCCATATCAAACATAAAATTCTCTGCCTGAAAGCTTCGCGCTCTTCCGCCCGTTCTGGTGTGCTTTTCAAATACCGTTACTTCGTGTCCCTGTTTTGCGCAGTAGCAAGCGGCCGATAAGCCCGAAAATCCTGCACCTATTATTCCAATTTTTGCCAAGTTCTATCTATTTATGTCAATGGAGTTTACCCAATGTCTCTTTCAATGTGTAAGCTAAGCTTTAATTTTTAAAAGTACAAGTATCTAGCTTTTACCTGTAATTCTTGCCACTTCAGGATCATATTGCATCAAAAAAGCCTGAATAACGGAGTACAAATGTACATCCTCCCGCTTTAAGTTGGGCATACGGCGAATAATATAAAGGCGGTCCTTATTCAAATGGGACGAATAGCCTAAAAATGAAGGGGCTTTTTTCTGAATAGCGTATCTCAAATACCGCGCTTCCACACTGAGGGTATCTTTTGCGATCGCCGCATCGAGCATGGCACTGCCTTTGTTGAAGACCTCGAATTTGGAAAAGGGGCTGAATTTATACTTTGCGGAACAAAGAGTCGCTGCAGCGATATAGGCTTCTGCGAGCACGGGCTGAATGGAACCGGATGCACACAGGACAAAGATCTTGTCAATAGATGATTCCTGCAAAGCAACGCGCTGAAATTCCATACGGACGGATTGAAGTTCCGGCGAAGCGACCGGAACTCTACAAAACAAAAAAGTAATTAGGGCAAACAGCTTCATTGTAAATAGAACCTCCACTAATGAACAAACCGCGTGCCACTTTGTTTAATCCTTAATTTAGTACGCTAACTAGGGTTTCTTGGAAAAGATGGCGAAAATTAGAATGTTAAATTAATGCCGCTTTTTCCCTTTTTCTAAAATAACCATTGTAACTTTGTGTAAATGCAAGCCATCTTAATCATTGCCATTACCTTTATCCTGACTGAAATTTCTGCCTGGGTTAATCACAAGTATCTGATGCATGGCTTTATGTGGTATTTTCATGCCGACCATCATAAAAAAGACCATGGCAGCGTGTTCGAACGCAACGACCTGTTCTTTTTACTTTATGCCGTGCCCAGCTGGTTATTAATTATGACCGGCATGATGAATGGTTATGCCTGGTATACCTGGGTAGGCTTTGGTATTGCGGCATATGGATTGGCCTATTTCCTAGTGCATGATGTCATTATTCACCAGCGCTTTAAGATCTTTAGCAAGTCTACGAATGTCTATGTACTCGCCCTTCGTCGGGCCCATAAAATGCATCACAAGCACTTAAGTAAGCACAATGGTGAGAGTTTCGGCATGCTGCTCATCCATCCAAAATATTTTGCTGAAGCGCGTAAACTGAAACAAGGCCAGTCCAAAGTCTGATTCATGACAAGGACCTACGATTATATCATTGCAGGTTCAGGTTGCGCCGGATTAAGCCTGGCGCTGCAATTATCAAAGTCTTCCCTACCCTTCAAGCGGGTCCTTTTGATTGATCAGGAGCAGAAAACTAAAAACGATAGGACCTGGTGTTACTGGAGTCACCCCGATGAAGACTGGTATCCCCATTTAAATTTCAGAAGCTGGAACCAACTGGTCTTTCGCTCTGAAAAGATTAGCTGCGACCTAAATCTAGGAGACCAGCGCTATCACATGATTCGTGGGGCGGACTTTTATGCTTACTGCCATACCGAATTAAAAAAAGATGGCCGCTTTGAACACTTGCAGACAACTATTTCGGGATTTGAAAGTGAGAAAAACCTGGCCCTAGTTCAAACCGAAGCCGGTAGGTTTGCAGCGCCTTATATTTTTAACAGTGCCCTTAGACATAGCGATATGCGCGGGCACCATGTTAATTTTGTTCAGCATTTTAAAGGTTGGGTGGTACAAACGCAAACCCCTGTCTTTCAATCCGGCGTGGCCACCTTTATGGATTTTACAGTTCCCCAGCATGGGGACTGCCGTTTCGTCTATGTCCTGCCTTTTTCTGCCAACGAAGCCCTGGTAGAATACACGGGCTTTTCACGACGCCCCCTGAGTGATGCTGAATATGATGAAGAGCTGGCCCGTTATTTGAAAACTCATTTGCAGACAGAACAGTATCAGATCAGGGAAACAGAAAAAGGTGTGATTCCAATGTATGAAAGCCGTTTTATAAATCCCTATGGCCCCCGGATTATCAGCATTGGTACCGCCGGAGAGGCAAGCAAAGCCAGTACCGGTTTTACGTTTTACTTTATCCAATTGCAGGTCCGCAGCATAGTGCACCTGCTGCAGCAAGGCAAATGGCCCAAGTCTGACGCCCTGCGCAAGCGGAGATTTCATCTCTATGATCGCATTCTGTTAAAGGTGCTCAATGCCAGGGAAACCAGTGGAGACATTGTTTTTTCACAATTGTTTATGCGAAATTCTGCCAGTGAGATTCTGGATTTCTTAAATGAAAAAACGAGTCTGGTCCGTGAATTGCGAATCATCTCGACCGTGCCAGTCCTCCCTTTTTTAAAGGCGGCGGGACGCTTACTTTTTAGGCGCTGATTGATCAAGCGTTGAAAACACGAGGTTTTCGAGGAAATGAAGAAGTTGCTGATTGGCTGAATGGCCTTTGAAGTCTGTTAAGGAGGGAAGGTTCTGCATAAAAAACCGCTGGCAATGCGCCAACTCAATGACCGAACTGGCAAGGGAGTGGGAAAAAGAATAGCTGGGATTATAATCGGAGATGACCTCTGAAAGTCTGGCACAAAGATCTTTGTATGGCTTAAATAATTTATCTTCGTTGTGGCGGGTAATGTTGTGGGTCAGATAGGATTTAGAACCTTCCCAGATGGCCAAACGGTAGACCTCACGCTCGGGCAGGAATTCGTGCGAATCTTTTTCAGCAGGCTCTTCAGCCAGAATGCGGATCAAGAGGCAAATCTTCTGGCGGGGGTCCTTGATATTGTTGAGTTGAAAAATCACCTTGAACTCGAGATAACTCCAGTACCAGGTTAGTAAATAGATTAAAAGACGGTGCTTGTTTTCAAAATAGCGATAAATACTGGCTTCTGTGGTGCCGATTTTTTCTGCTAGTTTGCGAAAGGTGAACTCCTCAAAACCAATTTCATTAATGAGTAAAAGTCCTTGTTTGACAATATTTCTACCCAAAACTGAATCTTCGGGATTCCGAAGAAACAGTTTATCATTCATTTTAAATCTTAGTGAGTGCTCCATGAATCAAAGTACAAATATAGCAAATACTTAAAAAATCACAATTTATAATAGTATTACTATCTATTTAAATACGTTTACTAATTTAGCGTCAACTATGAAAGGATCCGAATTTATATTATTCCGGTGGCTGCGGGGGCAAAAAGAAGTGCTCACCCGCTTTTACTTTTTGGCTGTGCTCCAGGGCATCTTTTATTTGTGTATTCCTCTCTCGCTGCAGGCAACGGTGACTTATGTGATGATGGGTTCCTTCTCTGCCTCCCTGCTCTTTCTCTCTTTCCTGGCGGTGGCCGTAATTGCTCTGGCGGGGTACCTTCAGCTCTGGCAAATGCGCATCAATGAAACATTAATACAAAAACTTTTTGGGGACTTAAGTGAACGTTTTGCGCGGGTGTTAAAAGAGAATCCCCTCCTCCAGAGTGAGCAAAATTACGCAAACCGGTATAGTGAAATTCCATTGATTCAAAAAGGAATCAGTAAAGTGCTGCTGGACTTTTCTTTTTCTCTCATCAGTATTGTCTTCGGCCTAATCTTGCTGCCGCTTTATAACAGTTGGTTTTTTGTGGTCACCAGTATCTTAAGTCTGGCCTTCTACTTCATTGTCGCTTATTACGGAAAAAAAGGGGTGCAGACCAATATAAAAACAAGCAGTGCGAAGTATAAGATCTGGGACTACTTCTCTTCTCCCGATGAGAAAAAAGCGGTCGAATCGGTCGAACTAAAAGTCACGACTTGGTTTACGGAACGCAATGCGCACTACCAGGTACTCGAAAAACAGTATTTCGGAATTATCATCTTTAAAGTTATTTTTATCAGCATTCTCCTCTTTATGGGTGCCTGGCTGGTACAAGTCGGACAGTTAAATATCGGACAGTTTCTGGCTTCAGAAATCATAATCTTTTTAGTGATTAACAGCGTTGAAAAGCTAGTGGTGAGTCTGGGTACCTTTTACGATCTCAATACTTCCCTTTATAAACTTAATAGTTTTCTTACGCACTACAATTCTTCATTGCTGAGTCCCAAGGGCGAAGCGCATTTCAAGATTGACCACTTGGTCTACCAACACCCTTACGGCAAAAAAATTATTAGTATTCTCAAACTAGTAGCGGTGCTGGGTCTTGTCTTTATTTTTTTACCATGGACGCAGACGGTCGATGCGGAAGGGAAAGTGAGTACCGTTGATCCGGGCAATCGTCCGCAGGCCATTACCAGTAGGATTGCTGGCCGCATCGAGCGCTGGTACATTACCGAGGGAAAACATGTCCGTAAAAACGACACCATTGCCTTTATTTCCGAAATCAAAGATGAGTACATTGACCCCCAACTGATCTCTCGGTCCGAACAAATGATCCGGTCTAAAGAAACCTCGCTGGAATCCTACGAACAAAAGATCAACTCCGTCAATCAGCAGATTGACGCCCTGACTCAGACCCTTAAATTAAAATTGGAACAAACGCGGAACAAACTGCAGCAGATGCGCTATAAATTGCGGGCGGACAGTGCCGACGCAGCAACGGCAGTCGCTAACTACAAAGTGGTGGTAGAACAGTTTGAGCGTTTTGAATCCTTATCCCAAAAAGGCATAATTTCTAAAACAGATTTGGAAAACAGGAAAATTAAAGTGCAGGATGCACAGGCAAAAAGCACAGCTGCTCTTAATAAAGTGCTGAGTGCAAAAAATGACATTGTCAATGCGGAGATTGAACTGAATTCGGTGCAGCAGGACTATCAGGAGAAATTGATGAAGGCCGAGTCCGACAAATTTTCTGCATTATCGTCTCTCTACGAAAATGAAGGTGCGCTCACCAAAATGCAGAACCAGTTGGCCAATTACAATATGCGAAAGGGCTTCTATTATGTGCTTGCCCCACAGGATGGTTTCATTGCCAAAACATCTGTTCAGGGAATAGGTGAAATCATTAGTGAAGGGAGCCCTCTTTGCCAAATCGTGCCAGACCAATTGGAAGAGGCTGCAGAGTTATATGTTCGTCCCCTCGATTTGCCACTGATTAAAGTAGGACAAAAGGTTCAGTTGCAATTCGACGGCTGGCCGGCATTTGTGTTTTCCGGTTGGCCGGGCATGAGTTACGGAACGTATCAGGCGGAAGTAATTGCCTTTGATAAAGTACTTTCGGACAATGGTAAATTTCGCGTACTCGTTCGCCGCACCGGAACGCGCTGGCCTGATCCGATTCAGATTGGCACGGGCATCAAAGGGACCGCCCTGCTAAGCAATGTACCTTTGATTTATGAATTATGGCGGATTATCAATGGCTTTCCGCCTGAGTTTTACGCGACAGAAAAACTAGTAGAGAAACCAGTAGAGAAAAATGAAAAAAAATAATTGCTACTTCCTGTTGAGTTTTTTTCTTTTCTATTTGTCTGTGCGTGGACAGACAGTCAGTATCCGCGCTATTGGGCTGAATGATTTTCATGCGGGCCTGCTCAGTTCTCACCCCCTGGCGCAGCGGGCGGGTAATGAAAAACTGAGAGGTGAGTATCAGTACCAGATGGCACGCGGTGCTTACGACCCTTCTATCGATGCGCAGGTACAGGAAAAAACGTTCAACGGAAAAAATTATTACAATCGCTTTAATGCGCAGGTCAAACAACCTATTTTTACTAATCAGTATCTTAAAGCGGGCTATGAGTTTGGAGAAGGCTTGTTTCTGGATCCGGAATTTTCCACTCCATCTGCAGGATTGCCCTTTGCAGGCATTGAGGTGGGACTGATGCAGGGTCTGGTGATCGACAAGCGCCGCGCAGAGGTATTGAAAGCCCGTTCGTATTTATCCTATTATTCCGCTGAGCAGCAGTTACAAGTGAATGAGTTGCTGTGGCAATCTTCACAAACCTATCTCAGCTGGCTCTTCAATAGCCGCAGTGCCAATCTTTACGGCTATTTTAGCGCCATTGCCAAACAACGTCTCAATGCGTTTGGGGAAATGGTTATGATTGGCGAGTATGCACCAATCGACAGTATTGAGGCAGCAATTATCTACCAATCTCGCTTGCTAGACTATGAGTCCGCCCAGAACGATTTGCAAAAAAGCGGAACGGATCTGTTGTTTTATATGACCAACGGACAGAGCAACACGGCCAATCTCCGTCCGGACCAAATTGCACCGGATGACAGTCTTGAAAATTATTTTAAGCGTTCCCAGACTAAACTCTCTGCCTTGCTGGGTTCAGAAACAAGTCAACATCCCAGTCTGGCAAAATACCGTGCACTCACTTCCGTGCAGGAAACGGAAATCCGCCTGAAAAGAGAAATGCGTAAACCGCAAATCAACATTCAGTACAATCTACTGGCACTGCCTGAAAACAATGAATTTATTATCAGTTCTAATAATTATAAATGGGGTTTACAGGTCAATGTCCCGCTCTTCCGAGTAACTAAAAATGATTTTCGACTCAGCGAACTCAATCAGTTAAATACCAAACTGGAATTGCAGAATAAGACAGCGGAATTAAGTATGAAGATGAATGCAACGAAAACAACCATCTCCATTATCAGTGACCAAGTTAGCATTGCAGACCGCAATGCCCGCTATAGCCGCCAACTGTTGGAAGCCGAGCAACTAAAATTCGGAAGTGGTGAAAGTTCGCTCTTCCTGCTCGCCACTCGCGAAAATAAATGGCTGGAATCGGAATTAAAATTATGTGAATACAAGTATAAATTTGTTCTCACGGTGATGCAAATGGTATACCTGAGCGGTCTACTGAATTACGAAATGCCGTAGTTCTGCCAGGTAGCGTAAACTATTTTTCATGCACTTAAATCTCAAAACATGATAATTTTAAATGTCCTGTTACAGTCTGAAGAAAATGCTATAAAAATTGCTGAATTTGTGCGCCAACGCCGCTTTGCTTTAAAGACGCATGTTGACACGAATACGATTATTTATTCGAACGGCACAGAAAAATCAGTGCGTCTCTTCTTTCTCACACGTTCTTTGCTCTACAGTGAAATTGAAGCTGCCATCATGCAGCACTTTGGTGGGCAGCAGCCCGAAATTTATGCCGAGCCGGTGAGCCACCTGAATGAAGCATTGGGTGAAGAACTGCGGGCAGGACTTGTGCAGCCAAAACAAGACTAAAATCAAGCGCGTCATCAAATTTGTAAAATGCCAAAGCACCTTAAACTAAATAGACGAGCTGTAAAGGGAAGGGCCTGATTCTCACGTTCAGGACTAAATACAAATAGCACTGAATTGCTGATTTTTTAATACGACAGTATTTACATTCGACGCAAGATTGACTTAATAATCTGAAATACAGATAGTTAATAAATTTGCATAATTTATATAAGTCATTAACTTTGTTACAATCATTTAAAACGGCAAGACAGAATACACAATTTCTTTGATTCAATTTTCACTTGTACTGCTTGCCTGCACGCTTCAATAGTCACAAAAGCAGAACAAATTTAAAGAATTCAAAAAAATTGCTTCTAAATCCCCGGTTTGATGATAAATAACGAGCGGTCCTACCCCTTTATTCCGTCCGGTATTTTAATCAGCAAGAAAGGGGAAAATAAAATTAAATGACAATGGAAAAAGGTACAGTTAAGTTTTTCAATGCCACAAAAGGCTTTGGATTCATCAAAATGGAAGGTTCTGGAAAGGAAGTCTTCGTTCACGTTTCTGGTATCAAGGAAGAGATTCGTGAAAATGATCAAGTTTCGTTTGAGATTCAGGATGGAAAAAAAGGACCTAATGCGGTCAATGTAAAACTCGTGCAGTCATAATCAGCAGGCAACATTTGTTGCTCAGCCAAGTTGTACTGCAAAAAAAACCCGCTTTCTATGAAGCGGGTTTTTTGTTATTTAAACTGTCATAATTTCTTTTTCTTTTTGTGCGATGTGTGTGTCAATTTTTTGCACATGCGTATCGGTCAGTTGCTGAATCTGGGTTTCAGCACCTTTGCCTTCATCTTCTGGCAGACCATCTTTGATCAGTTTTTTAATCTGTTCCATTGCGTCCTTACGGATGTTGCGAACCCCCACTTTAGCATCTTCTCCCAAACCTTTCGCGGTTTTGGTTAATTGCACGCGACGCTCTTCTGTCAGTGGTGGCACCACAATACGAATAATCACCCCATCGTTTTGGGGATTAAAGCCCAGATTGGCCTGTTGAATGGCCTTTTCTATGGGTGTTAGCATGCCTTTTTCCCAGGGTTGCACCACGAGGGTCCGTGAGTCCTGCGAATTGACACTTGCTGTATTGCTGATGGGCACCTTACTTCCATAATAATCCACCATTACATTTTCCAGCATTACCGGGCTGGCTTTACCGGCACGAACTTTCTGAAGCTCCAGCTCCAGATGGGAGATTGCTTTTTCCATCCCGTTTCGCGCGCTATCTAGTACTGTTTTGACGTCTGACATAAACTAAGTTTGTGCAAATTTAAAAATATTCGTGGTCCTCAGACTTGCGCCTTTTCCACGCTCGCATAAATCCCAATGAGTTTAGAGACAACAAAATCAATTTCCTCACGGGTGTTGTATTTACTAAAACTGAAACGCACCGAGGGGCGTTCCATATCAATTCCCAATCCTCTTAACACATGACTACCCTGATTGCTACCGCTGCTGCAGGCGCTTCCGCCACTAGCAGCTATTCCGAGGATGTCGAGGTTAAACAATAACATCTCTGCATCCGGATGGACTGGGAAACGGCAATTTAGAACTGTATACAGAGCTTTGTCGTGACTGGTTTCTCCATTAAAATCCATTCCCGGAATTTCTGCCAGCAGACGCTCTCTCATATAGTCTTTCAGTCCTTTCACACTACTTTGATGCTCATCCAATTCGCCGAGCGCAATTTCCAGCGCCTTAGCCAGTCCCATTATACCCGCCACATTCTCGGTCCCACCACGCATATTTCGCTCCTGTGCACCACCGTGAATAAACGGTGTAATCTTCATCTCATGATTAATGTATAAAAATCCAACCCCTTTTGGACCATGAAACTTATGTGCAGCGCAGGCGATAAAGTGCACTTTCGTGGCTCGGAGATCCATGTGATAATGACCCATGGTCTGTACGGTATCACTGTGAAAAATGGCATTGTATTTGGCGCAGAGGTCGCCCACCACTTGAATCGGCAATAAAGTGCCGATTTCATTGTTGGCATGCATGAGGCTGACCAGACTGCGGGGATTATTTTTCAATAGTTCCTCTAGATGCTGAAGGTCAACATTTCCTTTTCCGTCAATGCGGACCCAGCTAACTTTTACCTTACCTGCTTTTTCGAGCACCTTAATGGTATGCTCTACTGCATGATGTTCAATCTCACAGCTGATGACATGGCTAATCTGGTGCGCTTCAATGGCCTGAACAATGGCCGTGTTGTCGGCTTCGGTGCCACCACTCGTAAAAAAAATCTCCGCCGGTGTGACATTTAATAAACGGGCGACCGTTTTGCGAGCAGTTTCAATGGCAGAACGTGTTTTTCGTCCAAAAGCATGAATACTGGAGGGATTTCCAAAATCTTCCAGATAGTAAGGCATCATGGCCTTCAGTACTTCTTCATCCAATTTGGTAGTAGCCGCGTTATCAAGGTAAACTTTCATCCTGGTTAATTTTTTTCTGCCAAGCAGAAATTCATAATGTAAAGATACAAAATCCCTTTCTCCTCTGCAATATCACGGCTCAGCAGGGTATTCTGCTCAATTCCGTATGATTTCGCGGATATCGGAAATTATTTTTTTTGCAAGATTATCGGCTGTGGCGCGGCTCTGACTTTCGCTGTAGATGCGGATGATGGGCTCCGTATTACTCTTTCGTAAATGCACCCATTCTTTATCAAACTCAATCTTGACTCCGTCGACCGTGTTAACCGGCTGTTTCTGGTATTTTTTATGAACCTCAGCGAGTACCTGATCGACATTGATTTCAGGTGTTAGTTCAATTTTATTCTTGCTGATATAATAATCGGGATAGGACTTACGCAGCATGGAAACCGTCTTGCCAAATTTTGCAAGATGGGTCAGGAAAATCGCAATCCCCACCAGGGCATCCCGACCATAATGGAGTTCAGGAAGAATTATTCCACCATTCCCTTCACCACCAATCACTGCTTTGGTCTCCTTCATCATCTTCACCACATTCACCTCTCCCACAGCGGAAGCGGAGTGTTTACCGCCCTGCTTCTCTGTCACATCGCGTAAAGCGCGGGTGCTAGATAAGTTGCTGACTGTATTACCTTTTTTACGGCTTTTTAGCACATAATCCGCCACAGCAACCAGTGTGTATTCTTCGCCAAACATTTCCCCATCCTCGCAGACAAAGGCGAGCCGGTCGACATCGGGATCAACACTAATGCCAAGATGTGCTTTCACTTTTAAAACTGTCTTACTCAGGTCACTTAAGTGTTCGGGAAGCGGTTCGGGATTATGAGCGAAATCACCGGTCGGTTCACCATGAATAACTTTTATTTGCTTCACGCCCAAACGGGTAAGCAGCGCTGGCACCGCTACTCCACCACTACTGTTGATTGCGTCCACAACAATACTAAAATTGGCTTTTTGAATCGCCTTCACATCAACATAAGGTAAAGCCAGAATTTGATCGATGTGGATACCTAAGAACTCATTGTCCTGTGTTATTTTACCGAGGGACTTAACGTCCGCATACACAAAATCGCTTGCAGCAGCCAGCGCAAGAATTTGCTGACCAGCACTTTCACTTATAAATTCACCTTCGTGGTTTAATAATTTTAAAGCGTTCCATTGTTTGGGATTATGGCTGGCCGTGAGGATAATGCCTCCCGCTGCCTTATGGTGCGTTACCGCCATTTCAACCGTGGGCGTGGTGCTCAGTCCCAGATCAATCACATCAATACCTAAGCCAACCAAAGTTGCACTCACAAGCGAACTAATCATGACGCCACTCATCCGCGCATCACGTCCAATCACGACAGTGACTTTTTCCGCTTTCCCTGATTGATTGAGGACCCAACTGCCGTATGCCGAAGCATACTTAACCGCATCAAGGGGCGTTAATCCGTCGTCCGGCTTTCCTCCTATAGTGCCTCTTATTCCTGATATACTTTTAATTAGTGTCACGTTGTTTTGTTTTCGGTTGCAAAGATAGCTAATCTCCAACATCAAAAAATTAGAGTTATTGTTGGTATTTTAATATTTTTGATTTCTTCTTTATCATGAGATGCTTATTTTTTATATTTTTTGGTCTCCTGCTTTCCTCTACTGGCAAAGCTGAAGGTCCGCAGCAGGTCGTCCTTCTGCAAGATTTTAGCGCCAAAGAATTTCAGCATTTATCTATCGGTCCGGGTCCCGCTGCTGCCTTTTTGAAGAAGTACGCGCGCTTAAGTAAAAAAGCGCATGCTGCTATTTATGCTTTTCCATTTCCCTTCGGTATTGTGGGTCTACACCGTATTTACCTCGGTTGCGCCCCCTATGTACCTGTGGTTTACATCGCGAGTTTCGGAGGTATTTTTGGCTTACTGCCATTGATTGATTTTGTCGTGATTTTATGCGACCAAGATATTGAACACTATGCCAATTCCGGTAAAGTGTTTATGTGGGTGGAATAATATGTGCGGGATAGGCGGTATTTTTTCAAAACGAAGCAACTCCATCAATTTAGTACAGAGCATCGTAAAAATGAGCGAAGCGCTGGGTCACCGGGGACCAGATGGAGAAGGTTTTATGACCTTTTCACCGCAAGGCGTCCGAACGTATTATCGCACTCTTCGTCCCGAGCCAAAGGGGAATCATTATCCATGGCTACCTCAGGAAGCATTGCCTGACACAATTGCTGCGGCGCAACTCATTTTTATGCACCGGCGACTCAGCATTATCGACCTCAGCGCTGGTGGACACCAGCCTATGTGTGATGGTGCTGCGAAAGTATGGCTCACCTTTAACGGGGAGATTTACAATTACAAAGAATTAAAACAAGAATTACAGGAACTGGGGCATGCTTTTTTTTCCGACTCCGACAGCGAGGTCCTTCTTGCAGCATACAAGCAGTGGCAGGAAGACTGTGTGCTGCGTTTCAATGGCATGTGGTCCTTTGTGATTTTTGATCTTGAGAAAAAAAAGCTGTTTGCCAGCAGGGATCGACTTGGAGTGAAACCGTTTTATTTTGCGAATACGGAGGAGACGTTTGCTTTCGCCAGCGAACAGAAAGCCCTGGTTAAGGGTGGTTTCGTCAATGGGAAAGCAAATGAGAAGGCGGTGGCAGCTTACCTATTGCAGGGAGCCCTCGAACGTTCAGCAGATAATTTTTTTGAAGGAATTACCGAACTCTTGCCTGGACATTCCTTGACAGTGGACATGAACAGCGGTCAGCTCAGCACCAAGACCTATTACGAGCTGCAGCAAAGTATTTCGGATACGAACGAACTTAAAACAGATAAGGAAATCACACAATTAGTCTGGCAGCGGCTGGATGATGCCGTGCGCCTGCGGCTGCGAAGTGACGTGGAAGTAGGCACTTGTCTGAGCGGTGGCATTGACAGTAGTGCACTGGCCGTGATTATGGCCCGGCACACACTCCGTCCTGTGCATTGTTTCACTTCCATCTTTCCAAAAGAAGTCTTTAATGAGGAAACTTACGCAGAGAGTGTATGTCTGAAAATAAAAGGACAGCATCACAAAATTGAACCGAATGCAGATGGATTTTTCCGCGATTTGAATGACCTCATCTATTCGCAAGATGTGCCGATTTGGTCCACCAGCACCTATGCCCAACACCAGGTGATGCGTTTGGCTGCTGAGCATCGCATTAAAGTAGTACTCGATGGTCAGGGTGCGGATGAATTATTTGCAGGTTATCACCATCATTTTATGGCCCGCTGGAATCAGTTGCTGGCAGAGGGTAAACGAACTCAATTACTTAAAGAATTATTGCAAGCTGGGAAATCAATCCCGCAGCCCCTCGTCTTCTACCTCAAACAAAAAATGAAAGGCTTTCTGAATCCCCGTGATGCGAGCCTTGCGCGCTATTTCAGTAAAGATTTTATCAACGCTCTAC
The DNA here is from genome assembly GCA_943325195.2 of Sphingobacterium thalpophilum. GTDB lineage: Bacteria > Bacteroidota > Bacteroidia > B-17B0 > Aurantibacillaceae > Aurantibacillus. Next base: position 36,647 of record CALPON020000005.1, read on the forward strand.
CGCCAGTTAACGAACATCAGTATCATTCTTCTTTGAATGCGCAACTCAAGGACGATATTGAACGCACCCGGCTAAAGATTTTCCTAAAGTGTGAAGACCGGGCCGGCATGTGGCATGGTGTAGAAAGTAGAACGCCATTCAGTGATGATTTGCCTTTAATTGAAACGGCTTTTTCCTTCGATGGTCAGCGAAAAATAAAGGGAGGAATTTCCAAATTTTTCTTGCGAGAAGCTGTGAAACCTTTATTGCCGGAGGAAGTGTACGCCCGTTATGATAAGATTGGTTTCGAGACACCTCTTAAATCTTGGCTTGGCAGTCACAAATCCAGCGTTTTGGAAGAAATTTCCGCAGCCAACTTCCCCTTCCTAAGAACGAATGCCATTAACAGTGCTGATTTTTCTAATACCCAGGACACGGCCTTGCTCTTCAAATTACTGGTGCTAGCCCGCTGGCAAAACCTCTTCCATTCTTAAAGAATCCGCAACTGGACACCCACACTCAATCCAAACCCTCTGCCTGTCCATGTATCCAATGCAAAGTTCTGTTTGCTAAGTTCTAGTCCCACGGTATTTAAATCACGGTACCGTGAAACGGGCAGACTGAATCGCATATTAAAACCGAATCGTTTTTTATAAAAACGGGGTTCAAAAAAAAGTCCCGAATAGGTCCCCATGCCGCTGGTAAGCAGACTCGAGAGGTTTTGAAAACGAACATCCGCATTCGAAATCCCGCCTTCCATACCAAGAGAAATATCTAAGTGCTTGCGGACAATGGGATGAAGGCTGACACTTAAAATCATGTCCACTGTTTTCATCGCTGTTTCTTGACGCATGACACCGTCGAGATCGCTAAAGAAGGTATTCATTTTCCCACGGACACCTATCCCCCAGCGTTTGGATAGTCCGATTTCAATTGCCGCAGCTGCGCTACCGCTGGCAGCCTGATCGGTCACACTGGTGTCGCTAAGACCAAGACTGCTCACATAGGTTTTCTTGGCCTGGTAGACTTCCAGACCGGTCTGTGCTTCAAGAATAAAAGCCCCACCATGAAAGGACTGTGCCTTTATAAAAAGCGGCAGGAAAAAGATGATAATTACAAGATGTTTCATAGTTTTTTTTTAAACAAGGCTCATGCCAAATTATTTAGCTGTCACCTTAAATTCTGTTCTTCTGTTCTTTGCTTTATTTTCTGCGGTATCATTCGGCACCTTTGGACGACTATCACCATACCCTTTATAACTCAGACGTCCCACCCCTATTTTACCAGCACTGACCAAGTATTGCTGCACTGCTTTGGCGCGATTTTCTGACAATAATTGATTCGCTTTTTTATCGCCGGTATTATCCGTATGACCACCCAACTCAATTTTTAAATTAGGATTTTTTAGGAGAAAGGCAACCAATTTATCCAATTCTGTGCAGCTCTCGGGACGGAGTTCAGATTTGTTGACATCGAAAAAAACATTTTTTAATTCCACTGTACTGCCCGTATCGATGGGTTCAAGAGGAATATTCAAGACAAATGGTTTATTAAAATCCGTTTTAAGATCCCTCAAAATAAAATTGTCGCTGTAAAAGAGAAAACCTTCGCGACTGACATTCACCAGGTAATTTTTAGTTGCTGTCAAGGTCACCAAAAACTCGCCATTCTTTTGAGAATAAGAACGGGTGAGTAATTTTTGGGAGTCGAGGTCTATCAGTTCAAAACTTGCCTCCAGCGGCTGGCGGGTTTGCGCATGGTAGACACTTCCCTTCACATAGGTAATGGCTTCGGGTTTTAACTGCGCTGGTAATTCAAATTCATACAAATCTAGTCCCCCTACTCCGCCTTCTCTGTCTGATGCAAAGTAAGCCATACGGCCGCTCGGAGAAACAAGTAAACTATTTTCATCATCTGCTGAATTGACCGGAAAACCAAGATTCACCGGATCTCCCCAGTTACCATCTGCCTTTCGGCGGGACATAAAAATATCGGCACCACCCATACCCACATGTCCTCTGCTGCTAAAATACAGTGTCTGGTTATCGGGATGAATGAAGACACTTTCCTCTTCATCTTTTGAATTAATGTTTTCGGGTAAGCGCTGGGCAGTTCCGAATTTGCCATCGGCTTCGACTACCGAATAAAAGATATCGATGTTTTTGACCGTGCCGTTGCGCAGGGGATTCCCGCGAACAAAATACAAGGTTTTCCCATCACTACTGAAACTAGGCTGGCTTTCCCACTGCGCAGAGTTAATGCTGGGACCTAGATTCACTGGCTTTGTCCACCGTCCGTTTATTTTCTGAGTATAAAAAATATCACAACTGCCATAGCCTTTGGCATTGCCGCCCATGTAGCCTCCACCCATTTCCTGAGACATGGTGATGAACATGTAATTACCGTCCGCTGAAACACTCGGTGCACCTTCATTGCCCTGACTACTTAATTCTTGTACCACACGTCCAGTGGACCATCCCTGAGGACCTGCTTTTGCCAGAAATAAATCTTCCTGCCAGGACCCGATGCAACTGGCACAAGGTAACCGTCTTGTATAATACAAACTCTGTTCATCCGCTGTAATAGTGGGAAAATAATCGAACTCAGATGAATTCACAGCCTCGCCCATGTTGCGGAACTGAATGGAGAGCGGATGTTTCCTTGCTTCGATACTGAAGTCGGCACACTTTAACATAAACTCTGCTTGTTCCCGCTCATCCGGATGGATGCGTGTAAATTTCAAAAACTGCTGATAATGTAATTTTGCTTTCTCCAGTTCAGTCAGGCGAAATTCTGTTTCGGCAAGAAAAAAATAATTTTCCACAAAAAAATTCGGGCCAAGCTCAATGGCCCGCTGAAGATGCTCTGCCCGCTCCTTCTGACGGTTTTGCACCAGACAAATAGCCGCCATTAGCATGTGTGGCTCCATGAAATTTTGATCCTGTTTAATCGCCTTTTTTAAAGACTCTTCTGCTTTCCCGTCCTGTCGGCCATCGTAAAACCGCTTGGCTTCGTTAAAGAGTTTGATAGCTTTTTTATCCGTGCTGGTAAGCTGCCCGGGTGCAACGGTTTGCTGCGCCTGAAGCAGGCTGAGCATAAGGATAAAAAAAATGGTGATATAGTTAGTGGTTCGCATACCTGCTAATTTTCAAAAGTACATTTATTTCGTCATTCTCATCAAAGTCCAATCCAACCACGCATCGTGACTTTCTGCTTTTCTGTGATTTCGGGGAGTAAACTAATCTGATTTATTCGGGTCACCTCCACCTTGCGTGCCTTGGCGCTTAGTGTTTTCATTTGGTAATGTCCCTTGCGCCAGGTCGGCCTATAAACTACCAACTTCACGTCCTGCCCATCCCGCACATCTTCATAATACTTCTCAATGATGTCCCGGATATTGTCTAGGTGGAAAACAGTGCCGTTTAGACTGTAAAATTCATCGCCCTTCTTTAATTTAAGCGCCTTCCCAAAGGCATCCAGATCTTTTGTCCCCGTTACAATCAGCCGTTCGGTGCTTTCATTAAAATCCAAATCGGGATTTCCCAGAGTATATTCCATCACCTTTGATTCTTTTTCAAAGGCAATACCAACACGGTTAAGGATTTCTGCCATCGGCAGTGGCTCATGCCCTCCGACATAGCGCCTCAGAAATTCACCTACTTGCGGAAAAGTAAATTCCTGAATGTCATTAAACAGATCTTTATCCTCAAAAGAATTATTTTTACCATACTTCCGAGACAGATCCTTCATCAGTAACTGCGTCCCGTACTGCCCTTCGCTCAAGTCACGCAGCAGAATATCGAGACACATGCTGATTACCGCGCCCTTTTCATACACATTGCCGTACTGCTGGTGTATCTTTTTATCCAGTACGTTTTTACTCATAAAAGTAAAACTCATGGTGTCATTAAAAGACACAAGACTGTTTTCATATTTCTGCATCATGATATTGAGAAATTCATTCATCTCAATAATTCCAGCTTTTACCTGCGCATGATGCGCTGCATATTCGGTCATCCCTTCATATAACCAAAGGTGTTCGCTCATTTTGGGATCATTAAAGTCGAATTCACCAATTTCTCTGGCGTGAATATTCAAGGGGGTGACAATGTGAAAAAACTCATGGGCGGCTACATCGCGAAGTTGTTGCTGTAAACTCAGACTGTCATATTCGGGCATCACGTAAAAAGAAGAATAGCTGTGTTCCAAAGCACCGTAGGAGCCGGACAGGGTTGGCTTATCGGTAAAGTAAAAAAGAAAAGCATATTTTTCAACGGGTAGACTACCCCCCAGATAATCGCGTTGTGCATTCAATAGCTCGCGCAAAGTCTCTGCAATAAAACGAGCGCTGATTGCTTTATTTGCCGAATAAGAAGCTACCAGAACTTTTGTACCTGCCACATCCACCGTAGTGGTGTCCGGCCGGGTATAAAGGATTGGCGAATCCACCAGATCATGATAGTCAAACACATGCAGCAAATCAACCGTTGCACCGGTCTTTACATCTGAGATGCCAGTAGCCGGATAAAAGCCTTCGGGCTTTTTAAATTCGAGATAAAAATCCGCCGCCGTATGGCCCTTAAAATAGCCAAACAGGCAGTGCGTGTTAAAAGCAAAGTTACTGTTCGCGTCGAAATTACTGCCGCCGGGTTCAAAGACGATAGGACTGGAAGTGCCTTGCAAAGCGGACTTGTCGAAGGTGTCATCGACCTCATAAGAAACTTGCTCAAGAGCAGATGCCGGTGAGAGGCGGTAGACATTCGCGTTAATTTTTTTCACCGTGATGATCTGGCCATTTTTCCCACTGGCTTTAAAATTCGAGATATAACGTCCGAAATCATAGACTTCATAAGTGCCAGGGACCATGGCAGGAAAAAGAAAATCAATTTCATTTTCTTTCAAATCAGGCGTTTGCAAACGGACAAGGATACGATCTTCCTTCACATTGACCAGGTCCACCTGATAACGGTAGCCAGTGTCTGCCTCTGCGGAAAGTGAAGCAAGTCCGGCAAAAAGACAAAGTATTTTTTTCATAGAGAAATTATTTAAGGATAACCTGATAATGGCGCCATTTGTAACGCTGGCGAAAAATTAAAAAAGTAATCAAGGCCATGGCCGACCAGACCAGCAATTCGCTAAGGGGATTAATGGCGCCCGTTTTGAAGAGGGAGTAGGTTTTAATAACCGAATCATTGCTACTCACCAGCAGACTGCTGATCAGATTGTTTGCGAAGTGAATTCCAAATGCCAATTCAATGCCTTCATCCAATAAGGTCAATAGGCCCAGAAACAAGCCAAAAAGGGCGTAATAAGTAAACATGATGACCGTACCGTATTTTTTAACTTCGGGATTGCTCATGTGGGCTAGGGCGAATAGTAAGGCCATGATAACCATGGGAAGCCATCCATTTTTAAAAACCTGAGCTAGGCCCTGCACCAGGTAACCACGAAAGAACACTTCCTCAAAACCCGTCTGCAAGGGCATAAGGAGCACCATAATGAGGGCTGAAAGTAGAATGCCGGATAAGTCGAATGACCATTCAAAGTCCTCAGGACTGATCCCATAAGACACGGTCACCAAAACGATTTGTAGCAGGGTCCAGATTAAAAAAGCAAAACCGAAGCGGGAGAGACGAAATTTCTCATACCCGGTGAGGACACTACGCAGTGTTTTGTGGTGAATAAAACGGATACCGAGGTAAAGACCCGCAAAGGCAGCCACAAACATGCCCAATTCAAGGAGGAGAACGATATTGGGATCCAGCCCAAGTGCTGTACTGTCGAACAGAAGATTGGTATTTTTAATAATGTCCTCAGCACTGTAACCATTGCTTAGCAGGCGGGCCATTAAAGGTAAGGCGATGGTGTTCTGATAAAAGAAATAGCCGATCAGCGCAAAGGTGACCGTGAGTATATACATCCAGATGCTGTTGTAACCGGAAAGGACTCCGGTATTGAGGTACAGATTTTCAAATGGTAGATTAGATTGTTGGGCTTCACCTGACTTTAATTCTTCTTCTTCCATATTTTTTTTCGGGCCAGCGAAAGCGTACCTTTGTTTTGCTAAAATTATTGTTTTTTATCCAAAGCTTTTCGCCCACTTATATAAAAATATGAAAACACAACTGATAGCAGGATTAGCGATAGCGGCTGTGATTGGCTTTCTGGCCTGCGCGGAAAAGGAGGAGGAACGTCCAATTCTCACCGAGACGCAGCTCGGAGAAAAACTGTTTTTTGAAAAAGCCCTATCCCGCGACAGCACCATCAGCTGTGGGACCTGTCACAAACCCGAATTTGCTTTTGCGGATAATACGCCAGTAAGTGCTGGTGTCGGGGGGCGCCCGGGAGAGCGCAATACCCCCAGTGCCATGAATCAGACGGAACGAAACTTTTATTTTTGGGATGGCCGTGCCGAAACATTGGAGGAGCAAGCGCTTGGTCCTATGGAAAATCATATTGAGATGGATTTCCCGCTCAGCCTGACCGTTCGTCGCCTCAAGAAAGACCCTTTGTATACCCGTGCTTTTGCAGCTGTGTATGGCGCCGCACCCTCTAGAGAACTTATCGCAAGCGCTATAGCGGCTTTTGAGCGCACCTTGGAAACCAGTCAGTCACGTTTTGACCGTTACATAAAGGGCGAAGACACCCTGAACTTCACCGCCAGTGAAAAACGAGGACTTTCCATTTTTAATAGCCGAGCAAAATGCTTTGAATGCCATTTTGGTGTGGACTTCACAGGGGGAGATCAGTTCCGTAACATCGGGATTTACAACGGAAAAAAATACAATGATTCGGGCCGCTTTAAAATCACGGGAAAAGCTTCTGACGAGGGACGCTTTAAAGTGCCTGGCCTTCGTAACATTGCGCAAACGGCGCCCTATATGCACAACGGTATGTTAAAGACCTTGCGGGATGTTATCGACTATTATGATCAACCGGACAAATTCATAAACAATCCGATTAATAGGGATAGCTTATTGAGCAAACCACTCGGGCTGACGGAAACGGAAAAAACGGATCTTGAAAATTTCCTCAGAAGTCTCAGTGATGATCGTTTTACTGCTAAAAAATAATTAAAATACCTTATAGATAACCGGTTTGCTGGGACTCGCATCGTTTTCAAAAGGTGCAATCTGAAGGTTCAGAAGATAGGTGCCGTCATCCACTTCATTCGGCACATAAATCAGCTCTGTGATGGTCTTATTTTTCTGTGTATTATGAGGATATTGCCAGAAGGCGTGATGCGCGGCAAGCTTGCCACCATCTTGTTCCTTGTCAACACTCGGCAAATCTATGAGCAAATGCTCTACCTGAAGTTCATTTAAGTAAGCTATGGCTTCTTCCAGCAGATAAGGTGGATTGGTATTGGAGTAATTCACATGCAGTTTCATCGGACTGTTGCCCAGTGTCCGCATAATGACGGCCTCTGTCCTAGTCCCTTTCGGGAGCAGGATTTCCAGTTGTTTTCGAGTAATTACAAAATCGCCTTCAGGCGTTTCAAAAGGCAGTATCGTAATCAGTTCGGCAACGAAAAGAAAACGTTTTAACTGCGCATTAATGGTGACAAATTCTTTACTGATATGGCCTACACATTCCGTATGCGTGCCGTTCCCATGCGGATTAAAAACGATATTTCTAAAATTGACACTTCCCCCTTGGTTGACATCCCCTATCCAGTCACCCATTCGCACGGGCTCGAGTTTCATCGGCGTAACATACCAGGCACTTGTAGCAGAGGCATCCGCACTAAGCGGCATGGATAAATCAATGGGCTGAAAAAAATCAACCTTATATTCTTTGCCGGCATGAAAGATTGTTGCTATCATTTCGTTATATCGCTACAGCTGCTTTTATATGTGGATGCGGGTCGTAATCCGTTAATGAAAAATCTTCAATTCGAAAATCAAAAAGCGAGGTGATGGCGGGATTAATTTTCATTTTCGGTAATGGTCTGAAGTCCCTGCTTAACTGCAGCCGCGACTGCTCCAAATGATTGGTATATAAATGTGCGTCTCCTAGAGTATGAATAAATTCGCCTACCTCCAGTCCGCATACCTGCGCCACCATCATTGTTAGCAAGGCATACGAAGCGATATTAAAAGGTACGCCGAGAAAAATATCTGCACTGCGCTGATATAACTGACAGCTGAGTTTACCTTCTGCCACATAGAACTGGAAAAATGCATGACACGGTGGTAATTTCATAGAATCGATATCCGCCACGTTCCAGGCTGAAACAATCAGTCGCCGGGAATCCGGCGTCGTGCGAATCATGTCTACTACCTTGGTAATTTGATCAATGTGACCTCCATCGGGTTTTGGCCAGCTGCGCCACTGATAACCATAAACAGGTCCCAGTTCTCCCTTTTCGTCAGCCCATTCATCCCAGATACTGACACCGTTATCTTTCAGGTACTGTACATTGGTTGAGCCCTTCAAAAACCAAAGGAGTTCATGAATAATACTGCGGGTATGTAATTTCTTAGTGGTGAGCAGCGGAAAACCCTCCGCCAAATTAAAACGCATCTGATAGCCAAACACACTGATTGTGCCGGTGCCCGTCCTGTCTGTTTTCTCTACGCCATGTTCAAGAACATGTGTCATTAAATCGTGATACTGCTTCATTTCTTATTCGCTAAGGCCTTTTTTAAGACAGACCAAAAATAAAAATCCCCTTGTGCCAACACAAGGGGATTTGTGAAAAGTTATGCCAGATTTATTTAATGATGATCAATTCTGTGGAAATTTCTCGGCGACCTTCGCCGTTCATCCCCACTACCTTGATAAAGCAGGTATAGGTGCCGTCTTTTGCAACTGCGCCGCGAAACTTACCATCCCAGCCCACATTAATATCCCGCGTTTCAAAGACAACGATTCCCCAGCGATTAATGATCTGCAATTGAAAGTTATCCAGATTAATACCCATGCCTTTTACATAGAACACATCATTCACGCCATCATCGTTTGGCGTAAACGAGTTGGGAATGTAAATATTGAGGTCATCGATAATACTTATCACTTTGTAAACGGTGTCTATACAACCAAAATCATTTTCTGTAATGAGCATCGTTCTGTAATTTCCGGCGACATTATAAAGACGTTCCGGCTGCTTAATAGAACTGGTATCGTTATCCAGAAAATTTTTGACGCTGCTGGTATCCAGTAAATCTACCCCACCTTCAAACTGCCAGTTGTAGCGTACGATAGGACTATATGCAGTTGTAGGCATAAAGAGGACACGGTCAGCAGAAGTGGGCCTCTCTGGTTCGAGGTGAAAGTCAGTGCCAGAACGCGGGTACACCGTAATCGCGTAAGGATAGTTATAGGTATTACGACAACCATTGAGTCGATTTTTTGTATAAACCTTGAGATTATACGTGCCCGGTTTTGTTAACGCGTAGTCAAAATTATCTTTCTGAATCACTTCCTGTCCGCCAAAATCATAGGTGACAATGGCTTCACCTGAAGGAATCTGCGAATTATAACGCATACTGAGCGGCGCACAACCTCGTCCCGGATCTAGTGTCAATTGAGGAATGGACGGCTCATTTACAGTAATGGACACCGTGGTGGCAACTGTGAAATTCGGGCAGGCAATATCGTGAACAATGAGGTTATATAAAACAGATCCCTGCGGAATAACTTGTTTGACATTGCCGGTTGGAGAATTCATATAAACAGGAGGATTCCAGTAATACGCATAATTCTGGCTTCCGCCTTGCACTGCGCCTTCAAGTAGAAGTGTATCGCCGAGACAAATGGACTTATCGGAAGGCGTCAATGAAAAGGTGATGTGGTCTAGTACCTCAATCACAACTTCTCCTGTACTGATACATGGTCCGTAATTAATATTTAAGGTATAGGTTCCTGCATCCTTAGTTTGAATGCTAGTAAAGACCACATCTTTGTTATTAGTTGTAAAACCGGTGGAACTGGTCCATGTATAAGAACTCGCTCCCGCTGGTCCCGCTATGGTCACGGGCGTATTATAGCACACCAGCTGGCGGGGAGTCAAGCTGAAATTAAGGACCGGATTGACCGTGACTTGAACGACATTGGTATTGCTGCAGACGATATTTCCACCGACAAAATAGGCGGTAATCGTGTAATTTCCGCTGTAGGAGGGGTTCGGATTGTATACCGTGGCATTGGCCCCGGGATTCGTGAAATTATTGGGTCCCGTCCACTGGTAGGAACTGGCGCCAGGCGCGCTGGACTGCAATGACACATTGTTCGGCATACACACCGGTCCA
>CALPON020000006.1 GCA_943325195.2 Sphingobacterium thalpophilum
GCCGCTGGTCCTTCCATGCCTGTAAAGGTCCTAGGTCTGAGCGGCGCACCGCAGGCTGGCGACAAGTTTAATGTCATGAAGGATGAGCGGGAAGCGCGCGAAATCGCGAACAAACGTCAGCAATTGCAGCGTGAGCAGGGTATCCGCACCCATAAACACATTACTCTGGATGAAATCGGACGTCGTCTCGCTATCGGGGATTTTAAAGAATTAAATGTCATTGTGAAAGGTGACGTCGATGGTTCTATTGAAGCACTCGCCGATTCACTCTTAAAACTCTCTACTGAAAAAGTGGCGGTTAACATTATTCATAAGTCAGTAGGTGCCATTAGCGAAAGTGATGTCCTCCTTGCTTCTGCTTCTAATGCAATCATCATTGGCTTCCAGGTTCGCCCTAGTACCAGTGCCCGAAAACTAGCAGAGGTAGAGGAAATTGATATCCGTCTTTACTCCATCATTTACGATGCGATCAACGAAATCAAAGCCGCCATGGAAGGCATGCTTGCACCTGAATTCGAAGAGAAAATTGTTTGTAATCTGGAAGTCCGTGAGGTCTTTAAAATTACCCGCGTTGGCACCATCGCCGGCTGTTTTGTGCTGGATGGAAAAATCACACGGAATACAAAAGTGCGCGTGATCCGTGATGGCATCGTAGTCCACACTGGATCCCTTGGTTCACTCAAACGTTTCAAAGACGATGTGAAAGAAGTGGGTAATGGTTACGAATGTGGTCTCGATATCGCCAACTTCAATGATATTCAGGTCCGCGATATTATCGAGGGGTATGACATGATTGAAGTGAAAGCGAAGCTTTAATCAAGTAATTTTTTAATTAAACTCCGGTCAGAACTTGGCCGGAGTTTTTTGTTGCTCACTTTTATGCACCTTTCTCTTTTTTCTGTAACTTGGTCTCTCTATTCTTTGTTGATGATAAAACCCATTATAACTGCAGCCTGCGTACTCCTCCTCTTGCTGGCCTGCGAAGGTCCTGAACGGGAAAAAGAACCCATGTCCATTGCGCCGGAAAGTCAGATAACAGTTTATGAAGCCCCCGATACATCCCTGCTAGGAAACGACCTTTACAGCGAGACAGTGCGCTACGGTGCGCGCCTAATGGCACACACCGCATACTTTATAGGGCCCGAAGGAACTGTAAGTAAAAATCTTGGTAATAAAATGAATTGCACCAATTGCCATCTGGAGTCGGGTACCAAAGCCTTTGGTCTGAACTTTTTTGACTCCCACCGCACTTATCCCCAGTACCGCGCGCGCGAAGATGCTATTCTTACTATGTCGGACCGCGTGAATAATTGCGTGACGCGTCCCCATAACGGCATTGCTTTAAAACTAGATAGTAAGGAAATGACAGCACTTGTCACCTATATCAAATGGGTGGGCGAAGGCTACAGCGCCGAAAAAAACGAGGGCTATGGACTAAAGCCGATTGCCTGCGACAGTCTGCGTGCGGATTCAAAAAGAGGAGAAGCGGTTTACATAAGCCAATGTAAGACCTGTCACCAGGCAGACGGACAAGGAGTAATGCTGGCGGATAATTCTACTTACCAATATCCACCACTCTGGGGTAAAAAAAGTTATCAGGAAGGCAGCAGCATGCACCGTGTGATTAAAGCGGCCAAGTTTATTAAATACAATATGCCGAATCTGATGAGCTCATCGGATAAACCCGTCCTTAGTGATCAAGAGGCACTGGACGTAGCGGCCTTTATCAATGATGGTAAGATTCACGCTCGGCCAAAGTCACCATTCAAAAGCTACCTAAATCTTAAGACAAAACCAATCGATTATTTTCAGGGGCCCTATGCGGACCCCTATTCTGAAGATGAACACGCCTTCGGTCCCTGGTACAAAATTGAAAAATACTATGTGGACAATGGTTTAAAAGTCAATAAGTAATTTCAGTACCTATGCGAGGTCAGCAAAATAGGCCTCCGTCTTTCTGAAATAATAAAAGCCGCAAACTAGGAGAATCATTGCGGAACAGAGACCAGGCGCCACACTGCTCCAGTCGAGCTGACTGCCCTGTAAGGGAGCACGAAAAAGTTCAAGTGCCGCTGTCATTGGGTTTAACTGCATAAGGAAATGTAGGGCTGGTTGCTTAGCAATGGTTGCAGGATAAATCACTGGCGAGACAAACAACAAAAACTGGATCATAAAGGGAATGATGTAACGGAAGTCCCTGTACTTCACATTCAGCGCGGCAAGCAGCGCTCCGGCACCAAAAGTAGTTATGCAGGTAAAAAAGAGCGCCAAGGGAAAATAAAAAAAAGCAGTCCAGTGAATCTCATATCCTTTCAGGAGACAGGCCACAATAAAAACCAAAAAGGCCATCACGAAATCAAAAACACTGACGAGAATGGCTGAAATGGGAATGATGAGCCGCGGAAAATAAATCTTCCGAATGATGTTGGCATTAGCGACCATGCTGTTACCAGCATTGTTTAAACCGGTTGAAAAAACACCCCAGAGTACTAGGCCACTAAAAGAAAATAGTCCGTACGGCATCTGCATATTTGTATACGCGGCCACCGGCTTTCCCAGAAAGTAAGTGAATAGTAAAGCCAGTAAAAGTGGCTGCAGAATGGCCCAAGATACGCCCAAAACACTTTGTTTGTATTTTACCTTGATGTCCCGAAGCGTAAAAAAATAAAAAAGCTCGCGGTAGTCCCGCAATTCCTTCAGTCCCAGTGAAAAAGTGTGCTGAGGTTTAATTTCGCTTTCCATTACTTCAGCGCACTTATTTTTAAATAACCAAGGTGTTCTTCGTCCGCAAGGACTGCATCTGCAGGACGAATCCGCAGTTCGAATTTATCTTTATCCCCTAAAAGGTCTTCAACACGGTGTATGTCGTCCAGATCAAAACCATACTTATCATCCACATGTGCAATACCTGCTTTGGTGCCGGTTGCGGCGGATTTAAAGAAGTGGGACTGCCTAGCAATTTTTAAAGCCGCAGCAATGGATTCCGCCACAATTAATTGTTTACAATGCAGCTCTTCAAATAAACCGGTTTGATAACCGCCCAGATTTATAAAAAATAATTGTAGGTTTTTTGACGGACGGCCCACCTGTTCGCGCGTTAAGAGCTCAATCGAATACGCACCCACCCTGCTGACTTCGCGCCATGCATCAATATGCAGTGCGCCGCTATCTGGCCAGAATTTTTTCATCTGGGGCACAAGGTCTTTCAAAGAATGGCCCTGCCCAAAAAACACATCGTGCTGCTCCGTCAGTCGTCCCGCAGGCCTGCATCCCAAAAGCACCATGTAAAGCCGGACCATCTCCATGCAATGAAATTACGGATTTAAACTTTAATGTGTTGTTTCCTTGCTGCGCAAAAGGCGCTGCTGACCGAAGTCCAAAATTCTATCAATAAAGTCGAATGGTTTATAGTGATTCATAGCCGCCTGATGAAAAATACAGGTTGCGGGTGTCATGCCAGGTAGAGAGTTCACTTCAATAAAAATAATTTCGGCACGACAGTCCGGGTACACCCTCACAAAGGCATCAATGCGACAGTAACCACCCACTTTAAGGACCTTTGCTGCACCCATCAGCGCTGCTTTTACCTGTTCTGAGACTTTAGCGCGGTCAGATGGGGCAGGCGCGTAACGCGCGGGGGTGATGTTTTGACCTTGTCCTGCCAAAAACTTTTCTTCTAGTGATAAGACCTCTCCGTCAGCTAGTGCTTCACTGGCTTCAAATACTTCGTAGAGCACCTCGCCTTTTTCATTGTAACGGGTGAGCATGCCGCCAGTGACTTCCAGAAAATGTCTCGCATCCTTTTTGCTAATCAGTTCTTCTACTAAGATGACTTTTTTCTGTGGAAATTCTTCTTTCTGTTTAATGTGTAATTGCTCTGCTGCTTTTTCATCTAATGCTTCTGTCTGTCTGAACATCAGGGTACAAAAAGCGCTGAACTCTTCAGGCGATTTTATTTTTTTAACCGCGCTGCTGCAGCCATCATCAACTGGCTTAGCAATGAAGGGGTATGAGAGGTGGCTTGCAATTTTTTGCAATACCGCCGCGGCATCCTTTGTCCACTCTTCTTCCTGAATCAGTAGGTGTTCAGCGACAAGAAAACCATGTGCGCGCAGAATTTCATTCGTGCGGTATTTATCGATGGTGATTTCAGAACTTTCACGGCCTGAACCATTATATGGAAGACCAACTTTTTCGAGTTCAACCTGTATGGCACCGTCCTCACCAGGACGGCCATGCAGTGCGATGAACACTTCGTCTGCTTTTTCTTTCAGATCGTGAAAGCTTAGTTGTACAGGGTTTGCTGTAAAGGTTGAACCTGCATACTTTGCCGTAATGGCGCTGCATTGGGACATGATCCCAGCAATTACTGGATGAACGGCATAGTGTTCGACTTTTTCTTTAATGTCATCTGCATTGTCTTTCAGCAGTAAATTTATGGGTAATTGGTACAATTGATGCTGGGTTGCGCTTCCTGTCAAGAAAACGGGAAAGGCCTCATATTTTTCCGAAGAGGCAAGTTTCTCAAAAACATTTCGGCCGCTTTCTACAGAAATATGTCGCTCCGAAGAGTAACCACCAAGAATAACTGCCACTTTTATTTTTTTTACTGCGGCGTGTTTTTCTGCTTCAATCTGTTTATCCAGTTGAGAAAGCAAATGTGCATAGCGCAGATTTCCTTTGGATTGCAGGGTACGTCGTTTCAGAGAAGTGCGAATAATAAAGCTGAGGAACTGTGAAGGATTTAAACCAATTTCTGCGGCCTGATGAAAAAAGAAAGAAGAAGGCATCATGCCACTAGTGGTATTTGGATCGTTGAGGTAGATCTTACCATCATTGCCTAGAAAGCCGTCAATGCGCGCGTAAACATCAAAGTGTAGTTCGCGGAATAACCGTTCACACTCGCTTCGGATCGCCGTTATTTGTTTTTCAGGCAAATCTATTGGCGTAATTTTTCGCGAAAGTCCGGGTAGGTATTTACTGCGATAATCAAAAAGTTCTTTTCCTTTGCGAATCTCGGTCGGGGGCAGGGCAATGGCCGTGCCGTTTTCATCTTCCAAGACAATACAGCTGAACTCCCTGCCGGCAATAAAACCTTCTATCAAGGCCGTATTTTCTGCATCGAGACTTTCAATTACAAAGCCCTCATTTTTTAAATGTGTATTAAAGAACTTTAGAAGCTCATTGGGATCGGCGATGACCGGTGCATTTAAAGCCGCAGGCGAGGTAATTTGCACGGGCATACCGATGCCTTCGCGTATATCCGCCAGTGTTTTGACATAGTCCGTTTTCTCGCCATCCGTTTTTTTCTGCCACTCAGCGGCATCTAACCAGCGCGTAAATAAGGCTTTTTCCACGGCCTGCTGAAAGGACCCTTCATCTTCTGATTCCAGAATACTAATCCCAATACTCGAGCCCTGGTTGGCTGGCTTTACCACGCATGGGAACCCGATTTTTTCTTTGACCTGTCTAAAACTTTCTTTTGCCTGGCCGCTGATCCATGCGTCGCGGCTGATGCGCATGTATGCAGGACTGTTAAAGCCCGCTTTCACCATGAGGTCTTTTTGCACGGATTTATCAACACCAATAGCAGAAGGTAAAATTCCGGAACCGCTGTAGGGAATCTGCAGATAGTCGAAAAGACCCTGAATACGCCCATCTTCACCGAATGGACCGTGAAGACACAGAAAGGCGAAATCTATTTTTGTACGCAGGACTTCTAGATTTATTTTTTCTCCAATGCCTTTAAGTAAGACCTCTTGTTCGGCAGTTCCAGCAGGTGCTAGGTTTTCGGCGTATAATTGAAAAACACTGTTTTCTGGCAGGAATTCAACTGGAGGGTAAAAGTCGCGGATGGTGCCTTTGTAAACATACTGCCAGTCCAGCTCCACAAAATTTCCGAAACTATCAACAAACAAGGGAATTGCTTCAAATAGAAATTTGTTGAGATTATCGTAGACCGTTCTGCCGCCTGCAAATGAAATTTCGCGTTCCTTACTTTGACCGCCGAAGACAATGCCTACCCTTATTTTACTCATGATTTACCTGCAAAGTTGATGAATATTCAAAGGTAAAAGAAAGACGGCGCAGACCGTCTGTACCTTTTGGAATTAATTAACATCAGTTTGTAGATAGAGAGGGCTTTACTTTGCTACTTTCGGTTCTTATTTCAGGATAATGTTTTTAAGATTTTTATTGTTTTTTATCCTCATCGTTGGCATTGAATTTTATTTTCTGCAAGCGGTGAAGACTTTTGTCCAGGATTTTTCTCAGACCAGCAAGCAAGTCGTGCTTTATACTGCTTATTTTTTCATGGCCCTGAGTCTCGCTGTGGGACTCGTGTCACTCTTTTATCCCCCGCCGCAATGGAATGTATTCTTCCGTTTTTTTTCCGGCGCCATGCTGGTTATTGTGCTGTGCAAGTTAGTGGGCTCTAGTTTTTTGATGGTAGATGATCTCATTCGGTTTTTCCGATGGCTCTTTTCACTCTTTCGTGGCAGTGCACCGCAGGTGGTGGAGGGGCAAGCCGGTATTAGCCGTCTTAAGTTCTTCAGTCAGTTGGCCGTTACCTTCACTGTAATTCCTGCGGTGGGACTTATATACGGTATTGTGCGCGGGGCCTACAAATACAGAGTTCATCAAGTAAAGGTCCCTTCTCCAAAAATACCGGCAGGCTTTGACGGGTTTAAAATTGTACAATTGTCAGACATCCATACCGGCTCTTTCTCTGATACCAAAGCTTTGAACCGCGCCTTTGATTTGGTGATGGCTGAAAAGCCGGATCTTATTTTATTTACCGGCGATCTGGTTAACAATCACAGCGATGAGACTAATGGCTTTGTGGAAACCTTTCAGCGCTTAAAAGCGCCATTCGGAGTGTATTCAGTATTGGGAAATCATGATTACGGAGATTATGTTGAGTGGGAAAATGCGGAACAGAAGCGCGCTAATCTAGAGCGTTTAAAGCGCATTCAAGCGGAGTGCGGCTGGCGCATATTGATGAACGAACATGTGGCATTGGAAAAGAACGGTGACACGATTGCTTTATTGGGAATTGAAAACTGGGGTGGCAACATGCGTTTCCCTAAATATGGAAAAATGAGCGAAGCGCATAAGGATACCGCCACTTTTCCTTTTAGAATTTTAATGAGTCACGACCCCAGCCACTGGGAGCAAGAGGTTCAACCGAATTATCCCGATGTGGATTTAACGCTCAGCGGTCATACGCATGGTATGCAGATGGGTATTGAAATTCCTGGTTTTAAATGGAGCCCCTCCCAGTATTTCTATAAGCAATGGGCTGGACTTTATAAATCCGGCGAGCAGTTTTTATATGTCAACCGAGGACTTGGATTTTTGGGCTATCCCGGACGTTTGGGCATTTGGCCCGAGATTACGGTAATGGAATTGCAGCGGGTGTAGCGTTCAAAGGGTTCATTGTAAGTATACAAAAACTAGTTTCCTTCTCAGTTCTGACTATTTATCACTTTCTGGTATTATGTTCAGTTACACCTCTAACGATGAAAAAGCGGATTGTACTTTGTGGAGATTCCTTTCGACATTTATTCACAGTTGCAGTTAAAGGAGGCACGCACCTGCTTTATCAGAGAACCTCTAATTCAAACGATGATCAGTGATGTGCAGGCTATTACAAAAGTGAAGCGATGAAGCCGGAGCAGACTTTGTATCGTTACATTTCGTGACAGAAAGGGCAGGGTTAAAGTGAGATTGTATGAGGTTCAAAGAATGCCAGGCCCATAAAAAAATCCCGCCTCAATGAGAACGGGATTTTTTAGAGTTAATTTGAAAACTGATTAGTATCTGTAAGCATCCGATTTGAACGGACCTTCAACTTTTACACCAATATAATCTGCTTGATCTGTGTTTAATGTATCGAGTTCAACACCAATCTTACCTAAGTGCAGACGTGCTACTTTTTCATCAAGGATTTTTGGTAACACATATACTTTATTCTCGTATGCAGCTGTATTTGTCCACAATTCTAATTGCGCTAACGTTTGGTTTGTGAATGAGTTACTCATTACAAAACTTGGGTGACCTGTTGCACAACCTAAGTTAACGAGACGGCCTTCAGCTAAAACAATAATGTCTTTTCCATTAATCGTGTACTTATCAACTTGTGGTTTAATGGTGTCTTTTGTTGCACCGTAGGTTTTGTTCAACCAGGCCATGTCAATTTCAGTATCAAAGTGACCAATGTTACAAACGATTGCACCGTGTTTCATCGATTCAAAGTGACGACCAACAACAATGTCCTTGTTACCTGTAGTTGTCACAATGATGTCTGCAATCTTCACTGCATTATCCATTTTTATTACTTGATATCCATCCATAGCCGCTTGCAATGCACAGATAGGATCAATCTCCGTAACAATCACACGCACACCTTGTGATGATAAAGACAAAGCAGAACCTTTTCCAACATCACCGTAACCTGCAACAACAGCAACTTTACCCGCCATCATCACATCGGTAGCACGACGAATCGCATCTACCAGTGACTCGCGACAACCATATTTGTTATCAAATTTAGATTTTGTTACAGAATCATTCACGTTAATAGCCGGCAATAATAAAGTACCCTTAGCCATACGCTCATACAAACGGTGAACACCTGTGGTTGTTTCTTCAGAAAGACCACGAATACCAGCGGCTAATTCAGGATACTGATCAAATACCATATTGGTTAGGTCACCACCATCATCTAGAATCATATTCAAAGGCTGACGGCTTTCACCGAACCAAAGTGTTTGTTCAATACACCAGTCAAATTCTTCTGCAGTCATCCCTTTCCAGGCATATACTTGAATACCAGCAGCAGCAATTGCAGCAGCAGCATGATCCTGTGTAGAGAAAATATTACAAGAGCTCCAGGTTACTTCTGCTCCTAATTCAACCAATGTCTCTATCAACACGGCAGTTTGAATAGTCATGTGCAGACAGCCTGCAATGCGCGCTCCCGCCAGTGGTTTTGATGGGCCGTATTCCTGACGAAGGGCCATTAAACCCGGCATTTCTTCTTCTGCTAATCTGATCTCCTTGCGGCCCCATTCGGCAAGTGAAATGTCTTTTACTTTGTAGGCGGTGTACTTGGTTGCTGTTACTGGCATGTTGTCTTAATTTATTGTTTTTTTAAGGAATACAAAGATAAGTTATATGTTTGTAATTCTCAACTTGTTAATTTGATCCGCATTAAGTCCATATCTGAGCAGTTGCGTTTCGGCATTTTATTCCTTCCGGAATTGCAAAAGCAACACTCGGAATTGACGGGTCGTCTCTTGGAAAAAAAAGGCAGCAAACTACTACTTGAACAGCTTTTAAACACACAAGAAGAGCTTTTGTTCTATGACCCCAAAGGAAAACCGTTTTTAAAGGGCCGCCAAGAACAGATTTCCATTTCGCACTCACACGATTATTTGGTTATTCTTGTAAATAAAACAAGCAATACGGGGGTGGACATTGAACGCATCCGCGAAAAAGTGCTGGGCGTTCGCCATAAATTTCTATCGGAGGAGGAGCTCGTTTTTTGCGGAATAGATGTAGAACGACACATCCGTTTCTGGGCTGCTAAAGAAGCAGTTTACAAATGGTATGGAAAAAAGGAATTGGACTTTAAAACACATCTGCACGTCCCCGCACACGCTAATGTGGAGCGGTTCGAAGCGCAACTTCGAAAAGATGGGCAGCTGCTTCGCTTCCAAATGGGATCCGAAAAAATAGATAATTACATCTTAGTTTACCTGCTGCATGAAATTTACTAAGTGGACAAAAACGCTAATGGCTCAGAAAAATCCGGGGCTGGCCGTTTTGGTCGATCCCGATAAATTTAATCCGGAGCTTATTCGTCTGGCAGGCAAAAAAATCTCCTGCTTTCTGGTTGGGGGAAGTGTATTAGAAAATGGTAGTACCGGGGATTGTGTCCGGAAAATAAAAAAACTCAGTGACCGTCCCGTTATTCTTTTTCCGGGCGACTTTACCCAGCTTACGGGCATGGCCGATGGGCTTTTACTTCTTAGTCTGCTCAGTGGTAGAAATCCTGAATACCTGATTGGTCAGCACGTCAAGGCTTCAAAAAAAATCCATCAACTGCAATTACCCTGCCTTCCCGTTGCTTATTTGTTGCTTGGGCAGGATCATGTTTCGGCTACACAGCAGGTGACGGGCACTAAAGCAATTCCGTTTAAAGACACGTCAACCATTTTGAATACTTGTCTGGCTGCACAGCAGCTGGGCTTTAAAGCCATCTATCTTGAAGCAGGCAGCGGGGCTTCAGAGGCCGTCCCCCCCAGCGTTATTCGTTCACTCAAAAAACATATTCACTTGCCGATCCTTGTTGGAGGCGGCGTCTGCTCCGCAAGACAGGTGCACCTGTTAATAAGTGCCGGTGCCGATTTAGTGGTAGTTGGGAATGCGCTCGAAAAAAATGTATCTTTATTAATTGAATTAATAGGCGTTGTGTAACGCACACTATGAGGTTAGTAGTTATCACTCCCAGCAAGGACGTTCCTGATGAACAATCGCTGGTAACAAAAATGTTTGAAAGTGGACTCAGGACATTGCATTTACGTAAACCCAAACATTCTACCACTCAATTAGCGGAATACTTGCGCGAAATACCAGCTCATTTTCACAACCGGATTGTCATTCATTCGCATCATAACTTGGCCCTGAAATTTGATCTGAAGGGCATTCACCTGAGCAGAACACACTTAAGTCTTAACTGGCGCTACTGGCTAGTGCGCTGGCGATTACGTCTAAAATTTCAGCATACTTCAAAAAGCCGCTCCTACAGTAAATTGCAGCAGGTGTACAACCCCGAGGAACAGACATTTGATTATATTCTTATTGGCACCATGTTTAACAACATGACTGGGGAGTTATACAGCGGCTTTTACGAAGACGGCGTCATTGCTGCAAATAAAAATTCAGGAAAAAAACTCATTGCCCGAGGCGGGACCAACCCCAATGCTATTCTCAAATCAAAGGTATACGGATTCGACGGAATTGCTTTCAATAGTTATATCTGGAAAGCAGAGCTGCCGTATGAAAATTTTATGCAAATTCTTAGAGTGTTTCGGGATCACGACATTGAGGTGGATTAATGTCGGTACTGGGACTCATAGCACTTATTTCTGGCGTTCTTGGTGTGTGGCTTACAATTCATCAATCGGTCTGGTGCTGGCCCATGGCGCTGCTTTCTGTCGTTTGTTCGGGCATTGATTTTTATGAGAGCCGATTGTTTGGGGACCTTGGGCTGCAGGTTATTTATTTTGCACAGGGTGTTTTTGGCTGGTGGGTTTGGCACGCCCGCAGGGAGCAGGCTTTTCCCAGTTCACATATGCCGCGACGCTGGTGGCCATTCATTTTTTTAATTCTGGGCTTGCTGTGGCTTGGCATGTTTTATCTGCTAGTCTACCTCAAAGGTAATCGCGCGGGACTCGACGCCCTCTTGACGGCTGGCAGTCTGGTTACCACATTTATGATGATACGAAAGTGGGCCGAAAACTGGTTATTATGGGTATTGATTGACGGCACGTACATCTTATTGTACACCCTCACCAATTTGTGGAGTTATGCCTTGCTCTACGCTGTTTACACTGTAATGGCTTGGTATGGATGGACACAATGGAGAAAAATTCGGTCATAAAAATTGCAGTGGTCGGTGCTGAAAGTACCGGTAAGTCCTGGCTCTGCGCAGCAATGGCGGCGCACTACAAAAGCGTTTGGGTGAAGGAGTATGCCCGGGAGTATTTTAATGACTCTGATATTTATAAGTACACGCAAAAGGATTTAGAAGTCATTGCCCAAGAACAATTGCGCCTTGAAAATGAAGGTATGCTAAGCGCTGGTCGATTTTTGTTTTGCGACACCGCCATGATTACTTTGCAGATTTGGGCAGAACTAGAGTTTAAAAGCCTAAGGCCTCCACTACAAAAGTTTGTGGAGCAGGGGCATTACGATTTTTATTTACTCTGTGACAACTCCATCACCTGGGAGCCTGATGCACAGCGACTGAATAAATTTAGTCGGGATCTGATTTTTGAATTGAATCAGAGTGGCATTGAAAAGTTGGGAGTGCCTTTTGCGGTGGTAAAGGGCACAGGTGAAGAGCGCATGGTTAATGCATTGAGAGAAATTGAAGCACATTATTTAAAAATCTGACACTTTTCAGCGTTGGCAGCGTAGTTTTTTTGTGCCAAGGTATCGGGAGTCCTCTCAAAACTCAACCCCGCCCATGTCGCAGACCCTTACAAACTCCTGTTCATTCACTTTTCCAACGCTTAGGCGACCGAGGCGCACCAGATCCATGTTCTGGAGACCCGGCTCGTTTTTAATTTGTTCGAGCGTCACAGGGATTTTCATCTCTTTAAAAGGCGCAAATTCTACACTGAGCCAGGCTGGATTGTCTGTGGTCGGGTCCTGAAACGCTTCTTTGACCACTTTGGCAATGCCAACAATTGCTAAACCTTCGTTGCTATGGTAAAAAAAGGCGAGATCACCTTTTTTCATATCCCGAAGGTTATTTCTGGCCCCGTAATTACGCACGCCTTCCCAGCCGGAGCGCTTGTCTTTCTTAAATTGTTGCCAGCTGTAGACAAAGGGTTCGGACTTGATTAGCCAAAAATTCATAGTTGGAAGATAAATCCTCAAATTTAGCATGGATGCGGCTTTGCCAGACCGCTAAAATTCCTTGTTCAAAACTATTTTATTCCTTAAAAATTACCTACATTTGCCCCCGAATTGAAAAAATACCAAGCTTTTTTGCAAATGGCCAATAAAATCAATACATCCGGGACGATCAGCAGTCTTTTTGCACTTATTTTCACACTCTCCAGTTTTTTTGGCTATTCACAGCATGACCAAATCCCCGCTAGCACTGTAGCATCGCAACCTGCTGAGCACGCATCAGTAGAACATGCAGCAGGGGCCGAAGGACATGGCGATACTGTTAAAAAGAAAGTAGATATTGCAGAAGTAGCGTTTGAGCACATTCTTGATTCCCACAGCTGGCATTTCTGGGGAGAGGGACATGATGCAGTCAGTGCTCCGCTTCCAGTCATACTAAAAACCAATCAGGGATTGGTGATGTTTATGTCCAGCGCTTTTCATCACGATCACCATGCAGAGCACGTTGCGGAAGTAAACAATCAGCGTTTTGTCAATTATAAAGAAGACATCTTTATTGCTTCTGACACACCAAATGAGCATGGGCAATATCTAACTTACAATGAAAAAGGTGAAGTAGTGAATGCCAAGCCCCTTGATTTTTCCATTACAAAGAATGTCACCCAGTTACTGATTTCTGCGTTGGTTCTTATTCTCCTGTTTACTTCTGTAGCGCGGTCATATAAAAAACACGGTGTCACCACTGCTCCTAAGGGCAAGCAGTCCTTTCTGGAGCCGCTCATTGTTTTTGTTCGTGATGACATTGCCAAAGGCAATATTGGTGCCCGCGGTGAAAAGTTCACGCCCTATCTGCTGACTGTATTTTTTATTATTCTTATTAATAACGTCTTTGGTCTGGTGCCAATTAGTGCTAATGTGACTGGTAATATTGCTTTTACGCTGACCTTATCAGTACTGACCTTGATTCTGACAGTTTTTAATGGAAATAAAAACTACTGGGGACACATTTTTACGCCGCATGCGCCGAAGGCTCTCTGGATTATTTTAATTCCGATTGAGATTATTGGTATTCTCACCAAGCCTTTCGCCTTAATGATTCGTTTGTTTGCGAACATCAGTGCGGGTCACATTATTATTATCTCTCTGGTGGGACTAATTTTTATGTTTGAGAGCCTGGCCGTGAGTCCGATTTCGGTTGGTTTTGCCTTATTTATTGATGTCCTGGAGGTATTGGTAGCAGTGCTTCAGGCGTATATATTTACCCTGTTGACAGCCCTTTTCATCGGTTCAGCGGTGGCAGATCATAACGAAGATGGTCAGCACGACTCTGAAGATGATAAAATGGTAGCAGCAGGTCACCACTAATAATTTTTTTGTTTAACCAATATATATAAAATCACAACTATGTTAAGTATCTCAGCAGTAGGTGCAGGTTTAGCCGCAATCGGCGCAGGCATCGGAATCGGACAGATCGGTGGACACGCAATGGATGCCATCGCACGTCAACCAGAAGAATCTGGAAAAATTACAACCACTATGCTTATCGCAGCGGCTCTCGTTGAGGGTGTTGCTCTTTTCGCTGTAGTAGTAGCTCTGATCAAGTAATTTGATCTCTTATTAAACCAGAGTTTGCACGGTTGGTGCCGACTCTGGTTTTTTACACAAAACAAAAAATTGACAATAAAACGATAAACAATGACATCACTTTTTATCCTTTCAGGCTTAACAGAACCGGGTGTAGGTTTAATATTCTGGACTTCCATTGTCTTTCTGTTGCTGGTTGGCATCCTTGGTAAATTTGCTTGGAAACCAATTTTGAGTGCAATAAAGACCCGTGAGCAGGACATTGAAAAAGCCCTAGCAAGTGCAGAAAGAGCATTGAAGGACATGCGCGAATTGAAGGCCGCAAATGAGGTGATTCTTAATCAGGCGCGCGCTGAACGCGATACCTTATTAAAAGAAGCGCGTGACACTAAAGAGGCCATCATATCTGAGGCTAAACAACGTGCCCAATCTGAGGCTGACCGAATTATGAGTGGTGCGCGCGAGCAGATCAATGTAGAAAAGAATGCTGCCGTGGCAGAATTAAAGAAGCAGGTAGCTGTTCTGTCGATTGAGATTGCAGAAAAGATTTTAAAGTCTGAACTCAGCAACGATGAAAAACAAAAAGCCCTATTGAGTAATTTAATGAAAGACGTAAACCTGAACTAAGATGATAGTTGCAAACAGATACGCTCAGTCATTGATGGATCTCGCTTCTGAACAAAAGAAGGTAGATGCAGTGCGTGCGGATATGAAACTAGTGGTGGGTCTTTGCCATGAAAATCGTGAATTCGTGCTCTTTCTCAACAGTCCTGTTATTAAGACCGATAAAAAACTGGAAGTGCTCAATGCAATTTTTCAGGGAAAGGTGAGCGATCTCAGTCTGGCATTCATTCAACTGGTTGCCAAAAAACACCGGGAATCCGTGATTCTAGAGATTGCACAATCATTTGACGAATTATATAAGAAGAATCAGAACATTTTTTCTGCCGTGGTTACAACTGCGAGCGGATTAGATGCGGCAACAAAAGCAAAAGTTCTGGATTTGGTGAAGGCACAATTGAAAGGCGAAGTCGAGCTGGAAGAAAAAATTGATGCTGACACGATTGGAGGATTTATTCTGACCATGGGCGACCGTCAGTTAGACCGCTCTGTAGCCCGTCAACTCAGTACTTTAAAGAAAGAATTGATTAATAACGAAAATTAATTACCGAAACTACAACCGTTTCGTTTATAAAAAAAGAAACAATTAAATAACATGGCTGAAATAAAACCGGCAGAAGTATCTGCAATTTTAAGACAACAATTAAGCGGCTTTAAAAGCGAAGCTGAACTCGAAGAGGTAGGAACTGTTCTAGAGGTGGGTGATGGTATTGCCCGTATCTATGGTTTATCTAAAGTTCAGTCAGGTGAATTAATTGAGTTTGAAACAGGTGTGCAGGCAATTGTCCTCAATCTGGAAGAAGATAACGTAGGAGCTGTATTATTAGGTTCATCCAAAGATATTCGCGAGGGTAGCAGCTGTAAGCGCACCAAGCGGATTGCTTCCATTCATGTGGGTGAAGGCATGCTGGGCCGTGTGGTAGATACCCTTGGTAAACCAATTGATGGGAAAGGCCCTATCACAGGTACAACATATGAAATGCCAATTGAGCGTAAAGCCCCAGGTGTTATTTACCGCCAGCCGGTGACTGAACCACTGCAGACAGGTATTAAAGCGATCGACGCTATGATTCCTATTGGACGCGGTCAGCGTGAGTTGGTTATTGGTGACCGTCAGATTGGAAAGACAGCGGTGTGTATCGACACCATCATCAATCAAAAAGAATTTTACGCTGCCGGTCAGCCGGTATATTGTATTTACGTCGCAATTGGACAGAAAGCATCAACTGTTGCGAACATTGTACGTGTACTTGAGGAAAACGGAGCAATGCCTTATACGGTTGTAGTTGCAGCCAATGCATCTGATCCTACACCAATGCAGTTTTACGCACCTTTCGCTGGTGCCGCGATTGGTGAATTTTTCCGTGATACCGGTCGTCCTGCACTGATTGTATTTGATGATTTGTCAAAACAAGCGGTTGCTTACCGTGAAGTGTCTCTGTTGCTCCGTCGTCCTCCGGGACGTGAGGCGTATCCTGGTGACGTGTTTTATCTTCACAGCCGTTTATTAGAGCGGGCTGCAAAAATTAATGCTTCCGATACCATCGCACAAAGCATGAATGACCTTCCTGAGTCCATCCGCAGTCTGGTAAAAGGTGGGGGATCATTAACAGCACTTCCGGTGATTGAAACACAGGCAGGTGACGTTTCTGCATACATTCCTACCAACGTAATTTCGATTACGGACGGGCAGATTTTCCTCGAGTCGAATTTATTCAACTCTGGTATTCGTCCTGCTATTAACGTGGGGATCTCTGTATCCCGCGTAGGTGGTAACGCTCAGATTAAGTCGATGAAAAAAGTGGCTGGTACATTAAAACTGGATCAGGCGCAATACCGCGAATTAGAAGCCTTCTCTAAATTTGGTTCTGACCTCGATGCGGCTACTAAATCTGTTCTTGACAAAGGTTCACGTAACACGGAGATCCTGAAACAAGGTCAGTTTTCGCCATTGCGTGTTGAACAACAAATCGCCATCATTTATTTGGGAACTAAGAATTACTTGAGAAATGTGCCTATTAACAAAGTCACTGAATTCGAAAAAGAATTCCTTGATTCATTGGAGCGTAAAAACAAAAACATTCTCGATCAGTTGAAGGCAGGAAAGTACACCGACGAAATTACCGGTGCACTGGAAGCTGCAGCAAACGAGTTGTTAGCGAAATACAAATAAAGAAAATGTTAGATTTTAAATTACGAATTAATTTAAAATTCAAAATTTTTAATTTCAGATAAGAATGCCTAGTCTAAAGGAAGTCAGAAATAAGATTGTCTCCGTCGGCTCAACGATGCAGATTACCTCTGCCATGAAAATGGTGAGTGCTGCAAAATTGAAAAGAGCGCAGGATGCAATCACGCAGATGCGCCCGTATGCGAACAAACTAAAAGAAATCCTGCAGAACGTCAGCAGCAGTGTGGATGTTTCTGAAAACGTTTATGCGCGCCCTTCTGTCAATAAAAATGTCCTTATTCTGACAATCTCCTCTAACAGAGGTCTTGCCGGAGCGTTTAATGCTAACGTAATTAAAAAAACAAATGCATTAATCGCTGGAGAATTTAAAGGAGCGGAAGTGACCGTATTACCAATCGGTAAAAAAGTAACGGATGCCTTTAAAAAGACCAAGTATTCTATCAGCGGTCAGGATTTGCCGAATAATGGCACGCAGTTACTCGATAAACTGAGCTATGAATTAGCGGGGCCCTTTATGCAGATGGTCATTGACGCCTTTCTAAACAAGCAATTTGATAAAGTTGTAGTGGTTTACAATCAATTCCGTAATGCAGCGGTGCAGGTCGCCAGTAATGAGCAATTATTACCAATTGTTGCAACAGCGGGGGCTAAAGCTTCGAATGCAGATTATATTTTTGAGCCTAATCAGGATTATATGGTGAATGAATTAATTCCCCGTTCTGTAAAGACGCAGTTCTACAAAGCACTGCTTGATTCAGTTGCCAGTGAGCATGGTGCGCGTATGACGGCTATGCACAAAGCAACAGACAATGCGAAAGCCATGCAGCGCGAATTAAAAATCACCTATAACAAAGCCCGTCAAGCTTCAATTACCAAAGAAATCCTCGAGATTGTTGGTGGTGCCGAAGCCCTCAAAGGCTAATTGAATAAATAATTTTTTTGAAGTCCCTTTACCCTGTGTAAAGGGACTTTTTTATTTCGGTAAACCCCGATAGTGCCGCGTTCATATTTTCGATGAACGGGTTTTATGTTAGGATGAAATGGCGTAGCTTTGAGTTATGCAGAGGAAAAGACACCGTTGCAGGAACTTTTGGAAACACCTGCCCGCCATTTTAATAGCCACTATCTTACAGTCTTCCTGTGCAGTCTACACAGTAGATCGTCATCATCTGGAAGATCGGATCAAACCTCTGGATGATTGTTGCACTGCCGGACTTAACCGGCTGCTTCACACCGCGAGTAGACAATACAATAATCATGTCGACAGCCTGCGCTGCATTCTGGAGGATGGTCAGACGCAAATGAAAAAGCTCAGGGGGGATTCACGCCTGCGGATCACAACAAAAAACCACGATGTCCATTATTTCTATGCAAGGACCGTCTATATCTGGAAAGAGGAGTTTCTGATTGGGGAACGAAGTACCCTTAGCTGGCGCAATTCACTCTATACGCCCGTTAGATTGAGGGATATAGTGAGGATAGAAGTAAAAACCTGAAAGTGTTCATTAACTAAAGAAGAAAAAGCGCAGAATTTCGGGTTAGCCTCAGGCAAACGGCTTGTCCTGCGCCAGCCCCTCTTTATACACAGCCAGAGCGCGTAAACGAGCAGCAGCATGGTCAAGCATGGGTGCGGGATAGGCAGGGGTGCCGAATTCTGGAACCCAATGACGGATATATTTAAATTCCGGATCGAATTTTTTTTGTTGTTCTGTCGGATTAAAAACGCGGAAGTAAGGCGCTGCATCACAGCCTGTGCCCGCTGCCCATTGCCAGCCACCATTGTTGGCACTAAGATCAAAGTCATTTAACTTTTGTGCGAAGTAAGCCTCGCCCCAGCGCCAGTCAATCAGCAAATCTTTAACAAGAAAACTACTGACAATCATGCGGACGCGGTTGTGCATAAAGCCGGTGGCATTGAGTTCCCGCATACCGGCATCCACTATGGGAAAACCTGTGCGACCTTCACACCATTTCACGAATGCTTCTTCGTCTTGGCGCCATACAATTTGATTGTAGGCAGGTTTGAATGCGGTCTTGGCCACGTGAGGAAAATGCCAGAGAATCGTCATGTAGAAGTCGCGCCAGATTAATTCATTGAGCCAAGTCTCACTCAGACCCAGGCAGCGACGGACCAATGATCGCACACTCACCGTGCCAAACCGCAAGTGCATACTGAGACGAGAGGTGCCTGCTGTTGCGGGATAATCACGCTTCTCTTTGTATTCCTTCAGCAGCTTGTCACTCAGGTCGGGAATGTGCAAGACTAAATCAGTTTTTATAAAACCCAATTCTTTCAGAGAAGGAAGAGCAGGTGGAGCATACTTTAGGTAATTTGCATTTAGATGCGAGCACTCAAATTCTTTATAATCCCCCTCTGTCAGTCTTTTTTTCCATTTGATACTGTAGGGGGTGAAAACGGTGTACGGTTTTTGATCATCCTTGACTACCTCTTGCTTTTCGAAGATGCATTGATCTTTATAGGTCTTAAAGATCACTTTCTTCGCCGCCAACAATGTTTTAATTTTTAAATCCCGTTCACGGGCATAGGGCTCATAGTCTTCGTTTGTGTAGACGCTGCTGATGGAATGCTCAGCGGAAAGTCTTTCAAAAGCCTGTTCTGGATCCATGTGAAGGACCCGTAGTCCACTCCCGAGTGCCAGTAACTTGGCGTGCATTTGCTCTAGGGCCTGATGTATAAAATCCACCCGACGGTCAGAACGGGAAGGCAATTTGTCGAGAATAAGTGGATCAAAAATAAAAATTGGAAGTACCTGTTTATTTTCACTCAGCGCGTGAAAGAGTGCTGAGTTATCCTGCAGCCGGAGATCGCGGCGGAACCAGATGATCGCGATGGACTTGTCGACAGCCATCAGTTGCGCATGTGCTGTAACTGTTGCATTAGAATCTTACGTGCAATGAAGATCCGACTTTTAATGGTGCCAAGAGGCAGGTGCATCTGAGTGGCAATTTCCTCATATCGAAATCCGTTGTAATAACGAGTAAATGGCACTTTGTACTCATCGGGCAAAGCTTCGATGCGACTCACAATTTCTTTGGCGTGAAGACGGCTTTCGCTGTGGTCATATGAGTTTTGACTAAAGGCACGGTTCAGCGCCACTTCGTCCCCTTTACTAATCAATTGTTTAGTTTTTACCTCGCGACGGTAAGCATTGATGAAGGTATTCTTCATAATGGTAAATAACCAAGCGCGAAGATTGGTATTGTCTTCAAACCGAGAACGGTAAGAAAGTGCTTTCAGATAAGTTTCTTGCAAGAGATCCAGCGCATCGTCTGAATTGTGGGTCAAACTGAGAGCAAAACTTTTTAAAGGCTGTTTTTCGCCTAAGATGCGTGTATTAAACTCAATTGCTGTCATGTTTTTTTCCCTCATGACAAACGTACGTTATTTTGTTTAATGTTTTTGGCATAAGATTAAACAAAAATGCTAAGTAGCTGATAATTAACAATTTAAAGACATGACTCAGGCACTGTTTTAGTATAAATTATCATTTGTAAGGATAAAACAGTAACTTTGCAGCCTAAAATCAAGCCACAAAATGTCGTACCCCCTTAGTGAGCAGGAGCTTCTCCGCCGCCAAAAAATGCAGGATTTGCGTGCTGCAGGAATAGATCCTTATCCAGCCGATGAATTTATTATTAGTGCAAATGCGGCCGACATCAAGGAGAATTATGAGCGGGACAAATTAAACTACAAAGACATTTCTATTGCTGGTCGTCTGATGAGTGTGAGGGATATGGGCAAGGCTTGTTTTGCTGTGATACAGGACACGACAGGGCGTGTGCAGATTTATGTGCGTAAGGACGACATTTGTGCTGGCGAAGATAAATCACTTTACGATCTGGTGTGGAAAAAGCTCATTGACATTGGTGATATTATTGGCATTCAGGGATACGTTTTTACTACAAAAACCGGTGAAATTTCCATTCACGCCACTAGCTTCAAAATATTAAGCAAAGCGCTGCGGCCCTTGCCAATCGTGAAGACGGACGATAGCGGAAAATCTTTTGACGAAGTGACGGACCCTGAATTTCGTTTCCGTCAGCGCTATGTGGATTTAATTATTAATCCACAGGTCCGCGACACTTTCCGTAAGCGCACACAACTGGTGAACTCTATTCGTCGAAGTTTGAATGATGCAGGCATGCTGGAAGTAGAGACCCCTATTTTGCAGAGTATTCCCGGTGGCGCTACAGCTAGGCCGTTTGTAACGCATCACAATGCATTAAACATGCCACTCTATTTGCGTATAGCAAATGAGCTTTACCTCAAGCGCCTTATTGTTGGCGGGTTTGACGGCGTGTTCGAATTTGCAAAAGATTTTCGCAACGAGGGAATGGACCGCACACATAATCCTGAATTTACCATTCTGGAATTTTATGTGGCGTATAAAGATTACAATTGGATGATGAGTTTCACCGAGAAGTTGCTGGAGAAAGCAGCAACGGATTTGTATGGAATGACGCAGGTGCCGGTCGGAGAGCAGTTAATTGATTTCAAAGCACCGTTCCAGCGCGTTACTATGTATCAGGCCATTCAGGATCATACTGGAATTGATATCACGGATATGGATGAAGCGCAGCTCCGCGCTGTCTGCGTAAAACTTGGCATTCACGTCGAAGCCAGCATGGGCAAAGGAAAACTGATCGATGAGATTTTTAGTGAAAAGTGCGAAGGGCAGTATATTCAGCCGACTTTTATCATTGACTACCCAGTGGAAATGAGTCCATTGACTAAAAAACACCGCACGCAGGCTGGACTGGTAGAGCGTTTCGAGTTGATGATTAATGGTAAGGAAATTGCTAATGCGTATAGTGAGTTGAACGATCCGGTGGATCAACGCGAACGTTTCGAAGAGCAGTTAAGACTGCAGGAACGTGGTGATGATGAAGCCATGTTTATTGATCACGATTTTTTACGTGCACTGGAATATGGTATGCCGCCGACTGCAGGTATCGGTATCGGCATTGACCGTCTCACCATGTTGCTTACCAACAATGTAAATATTCAGGAGGTGCTGTTCTTCCCGCAAATGCGGCCCGAAATGAGTGCCTCCGCAGTTGAAGATAGTGCTGAATAATTTTTCGTCTCCCGTGAGCCGCTCCCACATAATTGCCTCTCTGCTGGTTTTAATGCTGGCATTTACCGCTTGTAAAAATGAGCAGGCCGAGAAAACACCTGCTCCAAAAGAGCGAATTTTCAAAGGTTTCCATCCACTTCTGGATGAAATTGTCCGTTCACCGAAAGGCGTGTTCCGGGGACTGGATCTCAACGCTAGTACTGCACGGATTAAAGAGTTGGAGGGACAAGAGCCTGCGGAAAGTTCCGATGGGCATTTGTATTATGAGTTTCAGGCCGACAGTAGCACTAATTACTCTGTCGATTATACGATGAACAACGATAGTCTAGAGGAAATTATGGTTCAGATTAACACCAATGATTTGGATCTGAGTTCCTATTTATTTTGTGATCTAAAGGATTATTATGCAAACAAGCTACCGAACCCTACAGAAGACAAAGGCTATGTCGTTTATAACTGCTTCGAGGGACAACGGAAACCGTTTGTGGTGTCATTGAGTGATAATTCTAGTCCCGCGAAGGGCATCATTAACATGGTGATATACAAGGATAAATAGATTAATTCTTTTCTATTTTTCATTAGTGCTGGCACGGCGAGCTACAGCGAAATAACCGATTCAGCTAATCAACTTTATTCCTTTATAAATCTGTAGGTAGCGTTTTCTGAATCACTACATAGGCTTAAAGAGTAGAGTCCTGCATCCAAATCAGAAATGTCAATTCTCATAACGCAATCTCGGGTGATTGTTTGCAGAACCAGATGTCCGGTCATATCAAAAACTTGAATCGTTGCTTCATTCGTTCCGTCGCCATGCCACTTTACGGTGATAAGTGTAGAGGCAGGATTTGGAAAAGGTGCAGTGGATTGGTTATCGGAATTCTTCTGCAATGCAAGCGGAACATCTGTCATCCAGGTTTCTTTCAGGCGAATGCCATTCTGTAAAATACCACAACTATAATAAAAATGGTGACTGTCTCCAAAACTCATCCCACCTTTTCGGCCAGCTGCTGGTAAGGCTGGAGCGGGAATCCATTGCTTTGTTAATGGTTCGTAAATGATGGCTTCATTGTAGTAATTCTGTAAGGAATCGTAACCTCCGAAAATAAAGAGACGGTTGTTTATGCCTTGCATGGCAGAGTAGGCGCGACCGAAAGGCAGAGGCAGACTATCATAAAGCACCCATTGTTCGCTAGCAGAGTTATAGCGGTAGAGCAGTTTGCTAAAGCGACTGGCGGAATCGATACCACCCAACAAATAACCATAACCGTTGAGTGTGGCGGAGGCAGCGCGCCAGACAGGAGAGAAGGGGAAGTTGTTTTTTTGTTGCCAGGTGTTGTTAGTCAAACTGTATTCCCAGACCTGGTAATTAATGGAGTCGTTATCGCCTTTACCGCCCGCCAGAATTACCTTTTCTCCAAACTGAAAAACAGTCCCCGCCATCACTCCTTTGCCGGGTTTAGCTGCCGCACTGGTCCAGACTTGCCGTGAGACGCTATACCGATAGGTGCTGGCAAGTGACTTCCCCTGCTGGAGCCCGCACGTAATATAAAAGCTAGTATCGCTGCCGAAGGCGCAGGCATATTGGCGTTCTGTTGTGAGCGGCATATTGGGAATACTGCTCCATTGCTGCGTATTCATGTGAAAAACTTTAAAATCGATGGTCTCACTCGCTGGGTCCAGTCCGCTGCCAATGAACGCCTTATCGCCGATCACAATCGCCACCCCATCATCCCGAATACTGCCTGGAAAATCAGCAAGCTTAACCCAAGCTTGCGAAATGGCGAGCGTTGAAGAGAGGAGAAAGATAAAAAAGAGACGCAGTTTGGACATCATGTATCAACGAAATTCTGGACTAAAAACAGCAAGGTCCTATAACACGAAAGGACCACATTTCTGCAGTCCTTCCAAAAAAATAACAACCGGGGAATTATGCGGTACCGGTTTTACGGACGCCCGTGGTCTTCTTAACACCCGTTGAGGTTTTCTGTTTGCTCGTATCTTTGGAATTCGATTTTTTTACTTTCGCTTTTTCGTCCGCTTTTGGAAGTTTCGCTTTTTCTTCGCCTTCTGGTTTTTCCTCTTTCATTTTCAGATTATTGGACACTTGAAGAGCATTGTACCAGCCAAATAATTTACGCATATTACTAACGTATACACGGTCTTTATCGAAATCAGGCACAACCTGACCGAAGTACGCTTCAATCGCTTTGTCATCTGACTTATTATCGATTGCAACACCACCTTTTTCTTTTTCGAAAATATTGGTCATTATTTCCTCTAGGGGCTTATCGTCCCCAGTTGTAAACATACTAATATCGGAAAGTGTAGAGACCTTGGTAGAGGCATACACATTTAACCGTTTTTTATCAGAAAGGCCCTCCACAATGATGCCATTCTTGCTTTGCGCAATGATTTTAAAGAGTCCGGGCTGTCCCGAAATAGAAATAATGCCGCTGAGATCAATCATAAATTCAAGTTATTGAAAGCAAAGATAAACTTTTCCGCTAATAATTACTGATCTCTTTCGATTTTTAAAGGCCGATTGACGGCGAATGCACTAAAAATTGCGCTGGCATAGCAGCTGTATTGCAGGTGAGGTCAAATTCAGTAACTTAGCAACATTTCAAACTCTTCTTTTATTATGAAATACGCAGCAATAGATCACAATCTGTTTACGGGGAATCGCGCTAAATTTAAAAACTATATCAAGCCAAACGCTCTGGCTATTTTTATCAGTAATGACATTATGCCAACCAATGCTGATGGTAGTATGGGTTTCCGTCAGAAC
Source organism: Sphingobacterium thalpophilum (assembly GCA_943325195.2). GTDB lineage: Bacteria > Bacteroidota > Bacteroidia > B-17B0 > Aurantibacillaceae > Aurantibacillus. The sequence continues at coordinate 24,932 of CALPON020000006.1, forward strand.
AGCGATCTTTTTTACCTCACCGGTGTCGATCAGGAAGAGACCATTCTGGTCGTTTTTCCAGACGTGAAAGACGGGCGGCATAAAGAAATTCTCTTTATAAAAGAAACCAGCGAACTCATCGCTATCTGGGAAGGGGCCAAATTGAACAAGGCGGAAGCCTATGCTGTGAGCGGTGTTGAGAATATCTACTGGTTTCATGAGTTTGATAAAATCATGCAACCTTTCTTTGCGCAGGCAGAACACATTTATTTAAATTCTAACGAACATACACGCCGGAGTATTCAGACTGAAACGCTGCAGGATCGCTTTAACAAAAGTGTCATGAGTCGTTTTCCGCTTCATAAATATGAACGCAGCGCTCCCGTTATGCACCGAATCCGCGCCATTAAAAGCACTCAGGAAATTGAGTTGATTCAGCAGGCCTGCGATATTACTGAAAAGGGATTTCGGCGCTTGCTTGACTTCGTAAAGCCGGGCGTGTGGGAGTATGAAATTGAAGCGGAGTTAATTCATGAATTTATCCGCAACCGCTCTCAGGGCTGGGCTTACGGACCCATCATCGCTAGTGGTAAAAACGCCTGTGTACTGCACTATGTTGAAAACAACAAACAGTGTCAGGACGGGGAGGTGATCCTTCTGGATGTGGCAGCCGAATACTCCAATTACGCCAGCGATCTCACGCGTTGCATACCGGTGAGCGGAAAGTATACCAAGCGCCAGCGTGCAGTGTATGATGCAGTTTTGCGCGTACATCGTGCGGCCACAAAACTATTGGTGCCGGGACAGACCTTTGATAAGTATAACAAGGCCGTGGGAGAGTTGATGACAGAAGAGCTGCTTCAATTGGGCCTCATTACTTCGGAGGCGGTTAAGAATCAAAATCCTGCATGGCCAGCTTATAAGAAGTACTTCATGCACGGCACCTCTCATTTTTTAGGTCTCGATGTGCATGATGTTGGATTCTTCCATGAGCCAATTCAAGCAGGCATGGTCTTCACTGTTGAACCGGGAATTTATATTCCCGAGGAAGGCCTGGGCATTCGCCTTGAGAATAATTTCTTGGTGACGACGACGGGTCAGATTGATCTTATGAAAAATATTCCGATCGAAGCGGAGGAGATTGAAGGGCTGATGGCCCGTCTTTCCTAGTTCTTTGCCATCCTATCAGAACCAACGTAACATCTTGACCCTGAAAAGCAGACAATCGCGTTAGTGACAGATTAAAGAGTAAAGCTCTGGAACAGCAGTTGCTTTTTTCTTTATCTTAGTCTTAATTTTAAAGATTCGGACATGAAGAAGAAGTTCACACAGCGAATGCTGACAATTATTTTAGGACTAGGTTTAACACTGCTTGTTTCAACTACAGCGACAGCGCAGCAGTCCTACACTTTTACCAATGCAGGAGCAACGGGGTCATTAGGACCTCTGGCGGCAAATATTGCCACTGCCTATGGGGCTTCTAATCTGAATGGCAGTGTGGCCATCAGTCCAACCCCCGGGGTTCAGACGTTTACTGTGCCCACGACCATGGGGTATCGTATTCAAGCTTTTGGTGCCCAAGGCTACGGTCCTTTCGGGGGACGGGGCGCCAGTATGGCGGGTGATTTTACATTAACTGCAGGTACAGTTTTGAAAATATTAGTGGGACAAATGGGTGTCCTTTCGGCTAACGCTTCTGCCAATTTTCAGTACGGTGGCGGCGGTGGTTCTTATGTAACCAATCTCGCTAACGTTCCCTATGTTGTAGCTGGCGGCGGGGGCGGATCTTGGGCTGGAAGTTTCGGGGGACTCTCTGACGGAACGGTGACTGCGAATGGCAATCCCGGAACCAATGGTACCACCATGGGGATTGGCGGCATTAATGGCAACGGGGGTAGTCCCGGCAACTCTGGCGACGGTGGTGCAGGTATTATTGGCGATGGAATCAGTTCAAACGTTAACGCTGTTCCAGCTAAATCTTTTATCAACGGAGGTACCGGCGGCACTTATCTGACCTATGGCGTAGGCGGCTTCGGCGGTGGCGGTGGGACCAGTAGTTTCAACAACACGCGCGGCGGCGGTGGCGGTGGCTATAGTGGTGGCGGAGGAACAGATGGCGGCAGCGCGGGAACACCTCTTGGCGGTGGCGGCGGTTCCTGGAATGCAGGCATCAACCAGACAAATACCTCAGGTGCAAATATTGGTCAGGGGCGCGTTGTAATTACCGAATTATGTAATGTTCGAATTACTAGTTCAGGGACAAACAGTTTAAATCCTTCTATTTGTGCAGGAACTTCATTAACACTAACCACCAATGCAGTAAGCGGTTATAGCTGGAGCACTGGTAATACGACCAATTCAGTCATTGTGGTATCACCGGCAGCTAGCACGGTCATCACGGTGTTAGGTACATCCAGTCTGGCCTGTCAGGCCCTTGGCTCAATTAGCATCACCGTCAGCAATGCACTTCCTTCTCTAACGGTTGTAACAGGTCAAAATCCAATCTGTCCCGGCGCCAGCAGTTCTCTTTCCGCTACAGGGGCCGTGACTTATACGTGGTCAGGTGGCATCACCAACGGACAAACAGTAACTCCTGTCACAACAACCAATTATACAGTAACCGGCCAGAACGGCTGTGGCATAAGTTCTACCGTGCGGACAATCACGGTTACACCTTTGTCTGTGAGCACGCTCGCAAATCCAACCCTTGTATGCCAAGGCTATACAGCTGCTGTGACTGCAGTGTCTTCTGTGAATGGTTACACTTGGACAACACCAAGTGGACAGTTAGTCGGATCCAGTGTCATTGTTTCTCCTATCGCCAATACAATTTATACTGTCAGCGCAAGTGATGGCACCTGTGTTGGAACAGAAACAGTGCTTGTTACCACAAAAACGACACCAACTATTGTTCCTTCCACCACTTTTGTAACCATTTGTGCAGGCGAATCAATCAGTCTCTCTGCTTCCGGCGCAGGTGTGGGTGGCACCTATTCATGGTCTCCAGGAAATTTAGGCACACAGACAATAACTGTAGCACCTGGCACTTCTACTTTTTTTACCGTGATTGGGACCAATACTGTAAATTGCGCTGCGAATTCCGGTATTCCGGTGCAGGTGGTACAAGGGCCAAGTGTCAATGCAATTACCAATCGTAATATTGTCTGCGCAGGCAACTCCGCAACTCTCACGGCATCAGGGGCACCATCGTATACCTGGTCTGGAGGACCTCCGACATCTAGTTTTGTTGTGACACCAGCAAGTACAACCATTTATAGCGTCACCGGTGCGAATGCTACCAATACTTGTCAGTCTACTGCTACCGTGCAGGTGGCAGTATTTACCCCAAGTGCGGTCATCAGTCCTTCCATACAAGTTTGCTCAGGAGCAAGTACAACAGTGAGTGCAACAGGTGCTAATTCTTATACGTGGGTCGGGATTGGGCTGACCTCTAGTCTGATTGTGACACCTGCTGTCACCACCGTCTATACGGTGATAGCACAATCACAATCCCTGACCGCTACTTGTAATAGTACTTTAACGACTACGGTAAAGGTGAACGCATTGCCAAGTGTGAGCATTGCACTTACCAGAACGACGGCGATTTGCAAAGGAAACACAAATACACTCACCGCAAGTGGCGCTAGCACCTATTCATGGAGCAACGCCTCCAGCTCAACCAGCATTGTGGTGAATCCAACTAGTACTACCATCTACTCGGTTACAGGCACTGATGCCAATGGCTGCGAAGATGCTAAACAAGTTACTGTCCTTGTGAGTCAATGCAATGGAATCAGCGAATATATAGGCGGACAACAGCTAAGTGTTTATCCCAATCCAAACGCAGGGGAATTTACTGTGCGTGGCGACAAGGAGCTGAACCTGAAACTATATAATGCTGCTGGCCAAGAACTGCGGCTATTTCAGCTTTCAGATCACAATGGCTATGAGGTTAAAATCAGCGAGCTTAGCAATGGTTTTTATTTCATTCGCAGCATCACAGAGGCAGGTGCAGGTATTAGGATAGTTGTAAATAAATAGGGTCAATCAAACTTTAAAAAAAGCTGCAGAGACTTCTGCAGCTTTTTTGCTTCTTCATTTTTCCTGCGAAATGCTTATGCTCCGTTAAAGGGATTTAAGAAAGGACCTTGCCTCCATTAATGATTTAACACTTCGTCCATCTTAGGGTTCAATGTTTCCATCCCACTGACCTCTATAATCACCCTGAGTGTATCATTTGTGAAGTGTAAATCCAAGGCCAGGTCATAGTAATGCCAGTACTCCACCTTAGCATCCGTCTCTTTGCCGGTCTCAACTGCATCGGGACGACCCATGATTTCGAGCACTTGCGGACCGGTCATTTCACCGGTTTTTAAATCATGATACGTTTTGTTTTTGCAGGAAAAAAGCAGACTGATTAAATAAATAGCGATTAGTTTTTTCATGTTTTTGTTTTAAGGAGTATTTATTTTCGCACTATTCTATTTCTAAATTCGGAAAGCTATCCGAGTTAAATATTCTATAGGTTATCAATAAAATAATTACAAATCTTCTCCATCAAATGCGCTCTGTCCTTTCCCAGCACATTGTGCAGATGACCAGGATATATATAATAATCCATTTGAACACCTTTGTCCACCGCCTTCTTTTGGTACATGATGCTGTGCTGCCAAACGACCACATTATCCTGTGCACCATGAATCATCAGTAATTTACCTTTCAGTTTGTCTACATGATTGAGCAGATTATTTGCAGCGTAACCATCTTTGTTTTCCTGTGGTGTATCCATGTAGCGTTCGCCATACATAATTTCATAATAGGACCAATCAATAACGGGTCCGCCTGCTGCACCCACTTTAAATACACCTGGATTTCTGCTCATTAAGCTAGTTGTCATGAACCCACCAAAGCTCCAACCATGCACACCAAGCCGGTTGGCATCTACATAGGGTAGGGACTTCAAATAGTCTACACCTTTAAGCTGATCTTCCATTTCTTTAGTGCCGAGCTGACGGTGGATGGCTTGTTCAAAAACTCTACCACGATAAGAAGTCCCGCGGCCATCTACAGTGAAAACGATAAAGCCTTTTTGTGCCATGTACTGGTACCAGAGCTCTCCACCTGCCATCCAGGTATTGGTCACGAGTTGTGAGTGCGGGCCATTGTACAAGTAGACGAGAACAGGATATTTTTTGGTGGAGTCGAAATCAACCGGACGAAAAAGTCTGCAATATAAATCTGTGCCTTCAGAATTTTTAATGGTGAACATATTCCAGCGTCCTCTTTTGTAGTCCTTTGTCGGATCGTCTGCTTTATAAATTGTGGTGTATTTACCGTTACTGGTCAGACCCAGTCGGTATTCTCTCGGGACATAACAGGCACTGTAATTATCAAGAAAACAATCGCCAGAGGGACTCAGAAGGGCCGCATGAAAGCCGTCACCTTGTGTTAGACGGACCATTTTTGTTGTTTTTAAATTCACACTGTAAAAATCCTGATTGACTGGTTGTTGTTCATTGGCATGAAAGAAAAGAACGTCTCCCTTCGCATCAAAACCATTTTCCTGTTTAACTTCCCAGGGCCCTTTTGTGAGCTGGCGAATCAGGCTGCCATCTGTGTTGTAGAGGTAGAAGTGATTAAAGCCATCGCGGCGGCTCTGCCATATGAATTGCGAAGGATTATTTTTCAAAAAGAGCAGCGGATTCAGCGGTTCAACGTAGTGTTCATCTTTTTCTTCAAACAATGTTTTTATGAAGGCTCCCGTTTGAGCATTGTATGCATTAAGTTGCATGGCATTCTGCGCTCGGTTTACGATCGCAATGTAGATTGTTTTTTCATCGGGACTCCAAGAGATATTTGTCAGATACTGGTCTTTCGGTCCTTCTGTTTTAATCTGGATCTTTGCGCGGGTTTTCATATCGTGTACCCAAAGCGTTACATAATGACTACTGTTACCAGCCATCGGGTATTTGATGTTTTTATTTTCTGCTGGATACTTCGTCCAGTCAATAATTGGATAATCCTTGACATCACTTTGGTCCATCCGGTAATATGCAAGATAGTTTCCTTTAGGACTCCAGTAGGTGCCTTTGTGAATCCCAAACTCGTCCTGATGCACACTTTTACCGTTTACAAGCGTGTAAGAGCCATCGGTGGTGACTTGGACCGCCGTGCCATTCTCGGACACAAATAAATTATTCTCGGAAACCCAAGCAAAGGTGAGCCCCTCTTTATAGACATCTATATTTTCAAGAGACGCATCCGTTGTGGGACGATCTGATTTTTGAACTGTTTTTTTAACGAGCTCGTATTTTAATTCACCTACTTTATTCTGGAAATAAAATGTAGTAGCATCCGCCCATTTAATTCCTTCAAATGAAGCGACCGTGTCCTTAGCAGCAGCTTTCAGATTTTTATTAAAATCTAGGACACTTAGCGAAAAAGTAGGCTTACCGGTTTCGGCACTTAGCACCTGAAGCACATTGTTATCTGTAAACGAAAAGTTTTTCGTTCCCGGTATAAAAGTGGTATTAAGCAGGCGCTTTGGCGCTAGACTGCTGCGACCTTTGAGAATCGCCTCTTGAATACTTAAAAGTTTTGTTTGCGAATTTGCAATAGATGCGCTGAGCAGCAGCAAAGCGAAAGTAAATCTAGGGATCATTATCATACTATTATAAAAGCCCTAAAATATTAAAAATTGAGCGCAGGAGCACTATGTCTTCCGCAAGAGAATGTGTTTAATTTGGATCAAATTCCAGCAAGGTATTGTTACTGATGAGGGTCCCATCGAGGTAGATACTCATCTGCACGCCGTCCCAAGCTTTATTTGTCACCTTGTCATCTGCGGTCAGAAGATAGGTATAAGGATACTTTTTATTGAATACATCATCGAGAACTTGTTTTTTCCAGGGCTCTGTCGCGGCGGCTGAAATGGATTTAACATTTTGCGGAAAGGCTGCAGGTGAGACTTTGGTTTGCAGCACACACAAGGCGGTTTGTATTGCAAGATCATTCATTTCGTTTGTTTCCTTCAGAATGTACTCTTTAATGGTTGCGAGAGGACCTTGTTTACTGTACAAAGCACAGATAACATCTTCCAGCATGGCTTCTTTCTTAAGTGCAAACAAGTTGGCCTTCAGGTTGGCGGTAACGACCGTATCGCTGGCGAGGGAAGCGGCCAGACAGGCATAGTGATTAATAATGACCGGATTTTTGCTGCGTTGAATAGTAGATGCCAGCGTCATCTTGTATAAGATCTTTGTCGTTTTTTCTGGATTGATGAGCATGGCCAGCAATAAAGCATTGGAGGAGATCACGGGATCATTCGTTTTAAATTCATCTGTAAGTGCAAGAAAAGGCGCCACATCAATCTTGCTAGCCTGCAAAAAATTCATGGTTCTTTCCAGGACTGCAATCTTGGTCAGATGAAAAACGTAATAATTTTGTTTCGGGGGAAGATAGTTAACACCCACAAAGGCATAGCCTATTTTTTTTAGCATGAGGTAGAAAAGCTGCACCTTTTCTTGTCCGCTGCGGCTCTTATCTTCGAGCACATCTTTTAAAAATGTATTAAAATAATCATCATTAAAAAAGTCTTCGCGCTTCTGCTGATCAATGTAGTCGCGCAATGACTTACTAATGTCCACTTGACTGTAAGTGGTCTGCATTGTTAGCTTATTAATCGGTCTGCTTTGAGAGAATGTGGCGAGCCAAGCCAGAGAACAAACGACAAGCAATAGATTTCTTTTCATGCTTTATTTTGTTACTGAGGGTACAGCACAAAAAAAACATATTTTTTGAATTAGAACAAGTTTTCGAGTAATTTGTTTTCGACCAGATTCGGTAAAGTCACTTTCAGGCCCGGAGAGCGCTCCATCTCACGCTTTATTGTGAAAACAGCTTCTTCATTCCGCGCCCAGCTTCTGCGGGCTATCCCGTTATTAACATCCCAGAAAAGCATTTGCCGCAATTTTTCATCGGCTTCTACGCTACCGTCGAGTACGAGCCCAAATCCCCCGTTAATAACTTCTCCCCAACCTACACCACCACCGTTGTGCAGACTTACCCAGGTAGCGCCTCTGAAAGCATCACCCACAAAATTCTGCACCGCCATGTCCGCAGTAAATTTACTTCCGTCGTAAATATTCGATGTCTCACGGTAAGGACTATCTGTGCCGCTGACATCGTGATGATCTCTTCCTAATACGACGGGCGCTGAGATTTTACCTTCACGAATCGCGGCATTAATTGCCAGTGCAATACCGATGCGTCCTTCACTGTCGGCATATAAGATGCGCGCCTGAGAACCAACTACGAGGTTATTTTGTTGCGCATCTTTTATCCAGATAATATTATCGGCTAATTGCTGTTTGATTTCCGGCGGCGCATCTTTATAAATTTCTTCTAGTACACTACAGGCAAGTCCGTCCGTCACAGCAAGGTCTTTAGCGTCTGCTGAGGTGCAGACCCAGCGAAACGGACCAAAGCCGTAATCAAAGCACATGGGTCCAAGTATATCCTGCACATACGATCGGTATCTGAATTCAGAGGACGAACCTGGCGCAAACACGTCACCGCCAGCTCTTGAAACTTCCAAAAGGAAAGCATTGCCATAGTCAAAAAAGTACATGCCTTTTTCAGTGAGGGTATTGATGGCGTTAATGTGGCGGACCAGTGTTTTTTGTACTTCAGTTTTAAAACGAACCGGTTCTTCTGCCATCATGGTGTTACTCTCATCCAGACTAAAGCCGCTTGGATAATAGCCACCAGCCCAGGGATTGTGGAGAGAGGACTGGTCACTACCAATATCTACTTTTATATTTTCCTGCACGAGACGTTCCCAGAGATCCACCACATTGCCCTGATATGCCAAACTCACTGCTTCACCTTTAGCTTGTGCAGCGCGTGTGCGGGTAATTAATAAAGTCAAATCGGTAAACACTTCATCCACCCATTTCTGAGAGTGGCGGGTTTGTACAGCTTTTTGATTTAATTCAGCGGTGATGGAAACGAGTCCTGCAATTTTTGCCGCCTTTGGCTGTGCACCGCTCATACCACCCAGGCCGCAGGTGACAAATAACTTACCTTGACGTTCTTTTTCCGTCTTGAATTTTTTTCGTGCCGCATTCATGATGGTGATGGCCGTACCGTGTACAATGCCTTGTGGCCCAATGTACATGAAGCTACCGGCTGTCATCTGTCCGTATTGTGTTACGCCAAGGGCATTAAATTTTTCCCAGTCATCGGGTTTACTGTAATTGGGAATCATCATGCCGTTAGTGACTACCACCCGCGGAGCCTTACTATGCGAAGGAAACAAACCCATGGGATGTCCGCTGTATAAAACCAAAGTCTGTTCATCTGTCATGGTCGCCAGATACTTCATTGTGAGCAGATACTGGGCCCAGTTTTGAAAAACGGCGCCATTACCACCATAGGTAATGAGTTCGTGCGGGTGCTGCGCCACAGCATAGTCCAGATTATTACTGAGCATATGCATGATAGCCGCAGCTTGTAGGCTTTTGTGGGGATAGTCCTGAATAGGACGGGCGTAAATTTTATAATCGGGACGAAATCGGTACATGTAGATGCGACCATACACGCGTAACTCTTCTGCGAACTCATGTACCAGTTGTTCATGGTGTTGAGGTTCAAAATAACGAAGTGCATTTCGCAGGGCGAGTTTTTTTTCTTCTGGGGAGAGACTGTCTTTTCGCTTCGGCGCATGATTTACCGAAGGATCAAAAGGTTTTGGCGCTGGCAGTTCAGCTGGAATACCCTGCAATATCTGAGTTTTAAAATCCATGGTCATGTGTCTAATACAACGTAACAAAACTCATCAAAAAATAGTTTAAAGACAATAACGATTATCACCAAGCAATAACAAAATTTATAAATTTTTTCTGTTAAGGGAATACTGGAAATTTTCTGATGACACGCGCGCCACCGCGATAATAAAGGTTGTATCTGCGTTCTTCCACCAAGACCTTAAGGAGAGTGGATGCATGCAGTTGAGTTATTCCTGAATGAAGCTATTTCTGTAAAAGTTGAGAACTGGGGATACATCCGGCAGACATAGACCGTTTTGCCTTATCGCTGCGGTTCTATCGGCCTTGTTTCGCTTTTCATATCGTATTCCTCTGTTTCGAGAAAAGGGCAATCCGCTACTCAGACTAAACAGCTTCAGTTTTGGCTGGCGTTGGCTTTTCTGATGGTCCCCGTTTTACGATCGTATCCGTAGGGACAATGTTTGCAGCCGCTTTTGCAGCAATGACCGCGCTTGAGATGGTATTTTTCAGTGAAGACGATATAGCCTTCGGGACTATAATAAAAGTCCTCTGGGTCGAGTTCTTTCTTAAACATAAGACTATTCTAGTCGCTTGATCGTGCAACCGATACTTTTTGTTTCTTGTTTGGAAGGTGTTTGGTTTTTAATGACGGCCGTAATGGCATCTTTTAAGTAATGTTCTTTCACAGCGGAAGGATCTTTCACATTGTCATCGATGGCACCTTTGTACACAAGCCCCTTCGTGTCAAATAAAAAGCACTGAGGTGTGCTGCGCGCACCGAAAGCATCCGCGAGTTGACTGTTTTCATCAACCGTATAAAATGCTTTTAGTTTCTGGCTCTTATAATACTTTACCATTTCTTCGAAACTATCATCTTCCGTGCGCTGCGCTTCATTACTATTCACAATCACACAGCCAATTTGATTAGCGAGGCAATAGTCCGAATACTCACGGATGCGAGAGGCGCTTAATTTAACATAGGGACAAGTATTGCAGGAAAAAATAACGAGGAGCCCTTTTTCTTTTTTTGCTTCGGCGAGACTGGTACTTTGTCCGCTTACATTTTTCATTTTATAATCGGGCATCGGTATTGGCGCATTAAGAGCCAAGGCCTCACCTGGCGGCAGAAGCATGGCGGATGTTAATACCAGCCCACTTAATACAAAAAGCAGTAATGCAGTAAAGGTTGATTTTTTCATAGGGGAAGTGTCTTACTAACAAAGTTAGAACATTCAGACACATTCTTGTACTGAACAATGTTAAATTACGCCCTCAGACGCTATTTGCCGGACTTGGATCCGTCGTACGCCCATTTGATATAGACGGCGCCCCAGGTAAAGCCGCCGCCAAAAGCAGAGAGGATAAGGTTATCGCCCTTTTTGAGTTGTTTCTCGTAATCCCACAACAAAAGTGGAATGGTGCCGGCGGTTGTATTTCCGTACCGTTCAATGTTCATCATTACTTTTTCAGGTCCCACACCCATTCGCTGCGATGTTGCGTCAATAATCCGTTTATTCGCCTGATGAGCAGCTAGCCATTGCACATCGGCTGCTGTCAGATTATTTTTTTCCATGATTTTGGCGCTGACCTCCGCCATGTTGACGACTGCGTGTTTAAATACGGCCTGGCCTTCCTGATAGGCAAAGTGCTGGCGATTGTCAACTGTTTCGTGGGAAGCAGGGCGCAAGGAGCCTCCAGCTTTCATGTGCAGGTGGGTAGCACCATTACCATCTGCATGCAGCATAAAATCAATAATCCCCACCGGTTCTTCGGTCGGCTCCAGCAGCACAGCACCGGCACCATCTCCAAAGATGACACAGGTTGCGCGATCAGTGTAATCAATAATGCGGCTCATCATGTCAGCCCCAACGACCACCACTTTTTTATAGCGGCCGGTTTCAATAAACTGGCTACCGGTAGTAAGGGCGTAGATAAAGCCGGAGCAGGCAGCACTAAGGTCGTATCCCCAAGCGTTTACCGCGCCCAGCTTGGCACATATGAGATTAGAAGTAGCCGGGAACACCATGTCTGGCGTTACGGTTCCACAAATTAAAAGGTCAATTTCTTCAGGCCCAATACCGCGTTTTTTTAGAAGTAATCGGACTGCTTCCACTGCCATATCGCTGGTTGCTTTCTCCGGATCGTTTTCAATGTGTCTTTCCTTTATCCCGGTCCGCGTGGTAATCCACTCGTCCGTGGTGTCGATCATTTTTTCAAGATCTTTATTAGTCAGCACATTTTCTGGAAGAAAGCCAGCAACGGCAGTTATTGCAGCTCTGATCATTACTGGAGTATTTGCGTTATTTTATCGTTCAGTTTGGCGTTCGCCACGTCTTGTGCCAGTAGGATCATGTTCTTAAACGCAAGTCCTGTTGATTTGCCATGACCAACCACCACATTGCCATTTACTCCCAGAATTGGAGCGCCGCCATGGAGTTCGTAGTTAAATTTCTCAAAATATTCATCCGCTCGGCCGCGACTAACAATGAGATCGTAAAAGGCTTCTGCATTTTTGACGAGTACATTGCCGATAAATCCTTCGCAGACAATGACGTCCGCTTTATCCGTAAACAATTCCTTGCCTTCCACGTTTCCGATGAAATTAAAATCTTTAGAATCTCTCATCAGGCCATGTGCTGCTTGTACAATAAGATTTCCTTTTTCTTGTTCCTCTCCAATATTTAGAAGCGCGACACGTGGATTCTCAATTTTATAAACTTCTCTAGCGCAGATTGAACCAAGAATACCAAACTGATAGAGGACATCTGGCTTGCAGTCTGCATTAATTCCAATATCTAGTAAAACACCATAGCCGCCATCTTCTTTGGGCAACAACGATGTAACACAGGGACGAATGACACCTGGAATGGTTTTTACTGTAAACATGGCGCCAACCAACATAGCACCTGTGTTACCTCCAGAGGCAAACACATCAATTTGTTTTTCCTTCAGAAGTTTATACCCGAGAGAAATACTACTATTCGGCTTTTGAGAGAAGGCCTTAGTAGGATGTTCAGCCATGTGTATCACCTCTTCTGTGTGGACAAAATCGAAGTCCGCGGTGTTGACACCATTTTTTTCTAAAAATGCTTTTGCAATGTTGCTGTCACCAATAATAACTATCCGCACGTCTTTTGGCAATTCGTGATACGCCAACAAAAGACCTTCCAGACAATTTTGTGGAGCATGATCACCGCCAAGAATATCAAAGCCAATTTTCATATTAACCAAACTTAATCTTTATCAAAGTGAACCACAATATTACAATTTTATATGTTTAAAAACACCCCTAATCCTGATTGCTTTTTTGAAATTTTTCAAGTCAGGGTAAAAAAGGATGTCGATGCGCGCGCCTGCTTCATCCGAAAACCGCAGCGTTATGGCAATTGGTTGTGTTATGGGTTTAAAAATAATGAGCCGCGAAAAATTATCCGAGAGGCGTCAAGACCTTCTAGAAGTCCCTGTCAATGGTCTTTTACGAGCAAGCGGACCAGTTATTTTTGCGTGCATACACGCACTTTAAAGGCCCACGAATTCCTGTTTTTCCTCGTAAAGGCAGAGTCCACACTGTTGGATACTAGCGCATTAATGATCGACCGAGGGGGCGAAAATTATTAACAGCCAGAGAAATTTTGCCTCTTGGCTTTTAAAATTGCAAAAAGAGCGGAAGGGCTATTTAGAACTATAGCCAGTGACAAACTTGAAAGTAATAAAAGAAACAACCAAACGATTTAATAGACTTAGGCTCGGCCTGCGATTAACGCTAAGACGTTAGTTCCGGCCTCCACCCAGCTCAAGATAACTATTGCAGAGGTGCTTTAATAGTGGCGGATGGGCATACAAAAAAATAAGGAAAGCAGGCCGGAAGCCTGCTTTCAGTGCATCGCTTTAACAGAAGTGTTTAAGCTTTTTTCTCCATTACTACATTACCCTTGTAGTAAAGTTTCCCTTCAAACCAATGTGCTCTGTGCATCAGATGGGCTTCACCTGTTGCTGAATCTTTGGTAATTGTCATTGACGGCGCTTTGTATGTGGCACGACGCGAATCCCTGCGGGAACGTGATAATTTTCGTTTCGGATTTGGCATGATTTTGTACTTTAATTTTTATTAAACTTTATTTTATTCAATTGTTCCCTCATGGGAGTATTTGGCTCTGGTGTCTCTTCTGTTTCCGTTGCCAGTGCATTCAGCTTATTCAATACTTCTTGGTCACATGCAAACTGCTCTTTGTCCAATTCACATGGCACTCTCCGGGCTGGCAAGGCTAAAATGACGTATTCGTATAAATACTGCGCCACATCAAACTCTTCCTGCCCTTCTGGTATGACCAAAATTTCATCCGTGCTCTCCTCCGTATTCCCGTGCTTGATTACTAGATGCTCACTAGCTTCAATCGGAAAATCAAAATCCTTCAAACAACGGTCACACTCTACTCCTACCGTGCCCTCTATCTCAAAACTCATTTGAAGCAAATTGTTCTGCTTCGTTAATAAGGCTTTCACTTCCAGATGAGCACGCGCAATCTCACTGTTTTCAATTTTACTAAAGAACGAATCATTTACCTCGAATTCAAACTCGTGTAAACCTACAGGCAGTCCGCCAAATGGAACTATATACTGACTCTTGCCCACGCCTAGTTTAAAAAGGACTGCAAAGATACAGGTTTTTCTCTCATTCCGCAAAAAAATATTTAAGTTAAGAGGCTCAATTTCAGGTGGTCCGGAGGCCTCATTTAGAGTTAATAGTCCCGGTAACGGTTCCATAAGGCCGTTTTCAGGGATAAATACACGTAAGGTTCCTCCAAAGTATAAGCCGCCGAACTGCTGATCCAGCGCTGAATATATCCTCCCTCCAACTTCAACTGCAGGGAAGGAACCAGCAAATAGGCCAGCCTCAGATGCGACTGCCGCAGGGTATGCAAAACGCCCTGTCCGGTATAATTGCCGTACTCCGCTTGTCTGGTGGTATAAGAGCGGAAAATATCGGAACCGTAATTTAATCCTGTCCGCGTACTATCCTTTCCCTGTATACTCAGCATCAAGTCCGCCCCAATCTGCCAACGTCCACGCAAATACTGAAGCAATAACAAACCTTCTTTAAAATTGGCCCCTAATGGGTGCGCCAGGGGCATACCATAATGTCCATAATTCTGGTCGGTTAATCCATGGCTGTAGGTGTAGGGACGAACCTGATTATATTCAGCCTGCAGCATGAGGCCTTTCAGCCCAAAGGCCCGCACATATTTCAGCCCAGCCTGCCAGGCTTGCTTATTGGCCCACCAGCCATTCCGGGCTTTGACTTCTTTTAAATAGAATTCATCCAAGCCTAATTGCCCGTACACCTTCAACCGCCTCGCTACTGTTACGGCCAGGTTCAAGCCTAAAAAAGAGTTGTCGGGCGAACCGATGGCGTATTCTTGGGGACGATAAAACACAAGGGGATTCAGGTAGTTCAGCTCATAAATCCGCGACTGACTCGTATCGCTGCCCCGCCAGATGACATTTTCAAAAACGCCAATGCTGATGCTCTTATGAGGATTAAAACTTAAATAATGAAAAGCACCATATTTACTACGAAAAGATGCGCGGCGGCCATTCGCAGCTGTTGGATCAGTAAAAAGTGTGTACCACACATTATATTGTAGTTTCCATATGTTAGCAGCCGCACTCAGATAGGGGTAAGGTGCAGCAAAGTCACTCAACAAAATACTCCTGTACCCGTCGCCCACAAAATGCTTGTCTCTGCCGGCCTGCAAATTAAAAACACGGTTCTTACTGGTCCATGATAAATAACCACTCAGATCTGCAAAACGGTATTGCCCTCCGTCCAATTTTGCTAAACCAAACTCGGGTAAAATCTTCGCTTCTTTCAGCAGGGTGTCCATATAAAAGGGCAGACGTGCTTGTCCCGCCAGCAAATTCGTAGAGACCATCAGTTGCCGGCCAGCTTGATAACGAATCTGCAGTCCCCCTGCTGTGTAGGAGCGCAACTGCTGCTCTAAGGCACTGTAACCAGGCTCCAACTCCAGCAAAGGCAGGAGGGTAAGGGGGCCTGTTTTGCTCTTGCCTGCGGATACGACTTGAGGCTTAAAGCCACAAAATTTAAAAGGCACGAGACTGTCTTTGAGCAACAGCAGTGTTTTTCCGGTGTAGGGGCGAAACGCGGAATGAATGCGGACATCGGGCGATTGAATCCCTGCGAAATCAATTGCTGTTTGAACCTCACGCGACAGCGCGGAGCGATACGCATCACTGTTTTTCTGCGCAGTCAGATTCAGCGCAGCTAAAACAAAATAAATTTTAAAGAGATGTCGCATCACATGCTAAATGTATAAAAAATCAGCAGGCGGAAATTTTCTCACAAAAGATTATCCTTATCTTTAACATTTAAGTTGTGCGTCATAATGATTCTGCGTTTATTGATTCCCGTTTTTTTTATTCTCTCTGCCACGGCGCAGCTTCAGGATTTAAGTCACAATTTTCAGCCTCTCAAATCAAAGGGACCTCTGCCATCGGAATTCGTCACCAATGTCCGCGAAGTCATCTCGCAGGACATCGATGACATGAAAAAACGGCAGGAATCGGACCGCGAATTAAAAAGCAATTTCGTCACCGCCTCCAATTATCAAATCGATCGTCTGCTCCGCAGCGGTAACGCGCTCGTGAATGATGAGGTGACCAATTACGTTAATGAAGTAGCAGATGGGCTTTTAAAAGAGGATCAAACCCTGCGCAAAAAACTTAAAATCTATACGCTCAAGTCTTCGGTGGTAAATGCCTATAGTTATGACAAAGGTTATGTCTTCATCAACATTGGTCTCCTAGCGCAACTTGAATCGGAGGCGCAGCTGGCATTTGTGCTTTCCCACGAAATTTGCCACTTTACCAAACAACATCATATTAATGGTTTTATGCGAAATACCCGCATTGATAAAGGGCGCACTAATGGTAACACAGAAGAGAAGTACATTGAAAAATGTCAGTATAGTAAAGAAAATGAAAGTGAAGCGGATCTAGAAGGATTTAAAATTTATGAACGGACCAGCTATGATTTAAAGCAGGCTGAGAAAGGCTTTGCTGTGCTTCAGTATTCACATCTGCCTTTTGAACTCGAATCGATTAAAAAAGAATTTTTTGAGAGTCCGGGCTACCGTCTGCCTGCAGATTATTTTCTGAAAGAATTTAATCCGATTAAGGACAATAGTAATGAGGATGATTCCCGAATGACACATCCAAATACCTACAAGCGGCGCAAGGCCTTTGCTGACCTGATTGAAAAACGTGAGGGTGAGCAGCGGGTCACGCAGGTACTGGGACAAAAACGGTTTGAATACATTCGTGATTTGTGCCGCATGGAAATCTGCCGTTTGTTTTTGAAGGAACGGGATTATCCAAATGCATTTTATTCCGCTTACGTTCTCGCACAAAAATATCCCGCCAATCAGTATGTACTGGAGATGGTCAGTAAAGCTTTGTATGGTATTGCTTTGTATGAGCAGGGTGAGATTCGGTACACTGAAGAGTCCCACCTGTCCTACGGCATGCCACACGCAGCAAAGGTGGAAAGCTATCCGCAGCAGATTTATTATATGATGGAGAACATGAGTGCGCATGAATGGACGGTGATGGCGCTCAATAAGGTCTACCGTTATCACCGCAGTTATCCCGAAAACCGACCTTTATCGGTCATCGCGGATAGTCTTTTTCATCTACTCGACCGCACCTATTGGAGCAGTCATTTTGCGAGAAAAAAACGCCTACCACTTGCAGATACTGCGGCTAAGGCAAGCTCGGTCCAAACAAAAACAGACTTAATCGCCAGTCTTCAGGAAACGGAAAAGAGTTTGATTGTTGATACGGCCTATTACAGTAATGTTTTTCTCGATTTATTTACAGAGGATGCGGAGTTTGCTAAAAAATTTCCCAGTGCACACCGCCAGCCAATGGGACAGAGGAATTACACTAACGGACAACGAACAAACAGTGAATCGGATGTTGATTCGTATTATTACATTCCCTTGCAAAACAAAAAAGCAATTGACACGCTGATAGTTCTTGAGCCATTTTATTATCGGATTGATCAACGCAAACGGAATGCCGTCAATTATTTGTCGACCGATAAAAAACAGGAAAGTTTTATGAACGGGATTGAATCGGCATCTACACGTTTAAAAATCAGACTCGAAAAACTCGATCCGGGACTGCTGGGACCAGAGGATGCTATTAAAATGAACGATCTCTCCGTCGTAAATGACTGGTTTGAAGAGCGCTTTGACTCCGACCTGCAGCAGCGTGTGATTCTAAATACAAACGAGGTGGAAGCCATCCTGGAAAAGTATAACACCCCTTATATTCTGCGGACCGGAGTCGTCAGCGTTGTCTACCGCATGGGAATCAAACGCACGTATTTTTATGGATTTGTATACGATGTACGGAGTAATAAAATGCTCTATCGTCGCTATGATGTTTTTCGGCGTCGTGACAAAGATGATCTGCTGAAAAGTAAGACGTATCAGATGATGCAGGATTTTCGGAAAGCGCTGCTCGTTAGTAACTAGTAATCAATTGCAAAACAGTCTAAAAGAATCCGCATTGTCTCTTGCAAGGCAATTTGTCGTTAGGACTAAGCAGTTAATCTTTTACAAGTCTCACCGAAAGGCCGCTGCGGCCATCCCATAGCTGCATTGCGGCATTTGCAGACTGATTTAGTTCCAGACAAAATACTTGTGACAAACTGAGGTACGAGGAAGAGACGAAGTAGGCCGTTGTAGAAGGATTCACGAAGCTGCCATAATAAGCTCGGTAGCCCATTGGGAGCGCATTAAAGCCTGAAGGATTCATCTTTGCGATTCCGTCCGTCCACTGATCGCTGTCTGCTGATTTCAAAGCGCTGCCTGCCAATTCATTGCCCCCCAGGGTATTTATCAAGGTTGTAAATTCCAGCTGTGTGGGCAGGTGCCAGCCCTCGGGTGCAATTAATAAATTGCTGACTGCCGCAAAATTATAGTACAAGCCGTTGCGGGGATTAACGGCCTGACCATTAAAACTGCAACTTGCTCCGGTGGTATTGACGGACCAGCTGTAGGAATCACTGATATTTGGAATAGTTTGCCCCCCTCTGTAGATGGTAGTTCTTAAATTCTCTGCCATCCAGATTTGATTGCCAATCTTAACGGTGTTGTAGGAATTGCCAGCTTGATCCACCATGCTGCCGTAATAAGTTTTTACTGGAATCAAGTCACCATAGGATAAGCCTGCCATAGTTCTGGCATAGGCGCGCAGAGAATAAGATGTATTACTCAATAAACCATTGATGGTCACGCTAAAAACGCTGCCGACTATGGGGGCAGTCATGTGAGGGCCAGCAATGTCGGGTAGTCCGGAGCTGGACCAGCAAAAACCGGTTTCTCGAATTTGCGTGAGGTCAGATTCCACATAAGCGGCAAGGCTTATTGAATTAATTGTGATTTCTGAAGGACTTAGGCCTCGCACACTGGCAAGTTGAATAGGCTCACCACTCCTGAATAACTCGGGAGAACCATAGGCGGTTCCATATTTATTGCTTGCATAAGCTCGGACATAATATGTTGTGACTGGCTTGACAGATGTTAGCGCCACTGTATAAGAGCCGGCACCACTACCTGCCGCTTTGCGCGAATGGTTGAGGTCTGGCGTTTTCACCGTCTCTGACCAGCAGATGCCTTTTTCAAGAATTGGGGCATCTCCCTCGGAATAAAAGATCGCTCCTGCCACCAACTCCTGCGCCTCATTGACAGAAGGCGCCGTCGTGGCCAGCAAGGGTATCCTCTTTTCTTTTCTGCATCCGCAAAGCAGACCAGATAGAACACCGAAAATAAAAATTGGAAATAATAAACGCGTGACCACCATCTTTTTCAAAAATACTAAAAAAAGTCTTCGTGCTAATCCAGCTCCGCTCCTTTGCGGATTCTTTTTAATACATTTGAAGGCCAAAAAAAGACAAACAACTACTTTGAAAAGCTTCATCCACATCTCGGCCGCCCTCCTCTGCCTTTGTTCGCTTTTGCAGGCACA